>NZ_CAMMHD010000011.1:0-115688 GCF_946496565.1 uncultured Barnesiella sp. | reverse complement strand
ATGCAAAGATACACCCTTTTTCTTTTCCCTTCCAAATTTTTCAGCAACTTTTTTTTCAAAAAATTTTCGGCATTTTCGAGCGATTTCGTTCAACCTTTTTATTTACTGATTGTTATAAAAGGTTATCGGGTTTGACTTTTTTATACTCAAAAACCTTCCTGTTCGAGCTCGAGAAGTTTTTTGAGCCCAATTCCACCCAATCGGGCCAAGAGATTATAGCAATTTGAATCGCAGCCGAAGGATACCGTCGTTGTAGTCGTGGCTGATGATTTTGAAGGTCCCTATCTCGGAGGTGTTCTCTACATGCTTCCCGATACAGAGACATTGGTCATAATCGCCGACCTTGACAACCCGCACCGTTTCGGAGGCATTTTGCGGGAGCCGTGCCAAATCGAAACGATGGCGGGCTTCGTCTTGAGTAATGTATTGTGTGGTTACGGGCAGATGTTCCTGAATCACGCGGTTGACACAATCTTCGATTTGCTGAATCTCGGCCTCGGTGGGAGGTTGCGGTAACTTGAAATCGAGTTTGCTTTTCTTTCTTTCGATATGCGCCGAGACTGCACGACCGCACCCGAAGAGGCGTATCATCGTCTGGTTGACGATGTGCTCGGTGGTGTGCATGGGCGGATATTCTTCCTTGTTGTGCTCGTTGAGCTGAGGTTGCAAATTTTGCTCCATATCAATTTCTTTGATTGATTAGATTGACTATTACTTTTTTAATAATATCCTTTTCTTCGGTTCGACTTTCTGCTATCATCAACGTAAGTGCCACTAATGTATTATCGGCAATACGTTTCTCACCATTGGCCCTGTACAAAATACCGTTATTTTCCATAAACCAAAGAAAAAGCATGGCTGCAATACGCTTATTTCCATCATTAAAAGAATGATTCTTAGTCACTAAGTACAACAACATAGCGGCTTTTTCCTCGATACTGGGATAGAGTTCTTTCCCATCGAAGGTCTGATATATCGTAGCAATAGAGCTTCGGAACGATTGGTCTTTTTCATGAGCAAACAAATCGCTATCGCCAAATTTGGTTTTCAACGACTGAATTGCCTGCATGGCATTTTCGTATGTAGCATGAAACCTCTCTCCTTGAGTTGTTGCTTCGATAGAGAGTTGCTGATAATCATATTTATCCAATATGTCAAGCGCATACACATAATCAGTTACTACAGCCAATAACCCTTTAGTCTGATCCGAGGTCAACATGTCTTGTCGCTTTATCGTATTGCCCAAGATATGAACCATACTCTTCAACTCCTGATAGCGATCCAGTTTAAGTTTTTCATTGACAACAAACCCCTTGACAAGGTATTTCCTTAATATTCTATTCGCCCACTGTCTGAACTGAGTACCGCGCAAACTTTTTACTCGATAACCGACCGAAATAATCACATCGAGGTTGTAGTAAACGATTGTACGAGTTTGAGATTTCCCCTTTAACGAACCATGTCGAGTGGTATGTGCAAAATTTGCACACACCTCTTCGGGCTTCAACTCACCCTCTTGGAATATACTTTTTATATGCCTGCCTATCACCGTTCTATCACGGCCAAACAATTCGGCCATCTGCCCTTGTGTAAGCCACACTGTATCGCCATTCATCTTTACCTCTAACGAAATTTGATTATCGGCAGTCGTATATATCACAATCGAAGAGGCTTCCAACTCGGTGGTGTGCATGGGCGGATATTCTTCCTTGTTGTGCTCGTTGAGCTGAAGAGTATCGGTCATAGGTCATTCAATTGATTATATTATTTCAATAAGAAGTCGTATCGGAACGAGAGCAGTACCCGGGTAAACTGAATATTGTCGTTGAGCGGGATGGAGAGCTCGGGGCGTACCCAAAGTTTACGCGCCCGGAACAACAACCCGGGTACGATGCGATGCTCGGGCATACGGTATTCTGGAATGTTGGTTATATCTACGACCAGCGAGGCTTCCTGAATGATGCGACAAGCGGCATGTACCGTATAACAGGTGTTGTAACCCAGGTCGGAATCGTAAAGCGCCATGACTCCGGCCCCAAAGCTGAACCGGTCCAAGGTCTTGTCCAAGCCGACTTTCACACTCCCGTCGTAGTACCGGCCGGCATAGTTGGCACCGGCAAATGCATCGGCCGAAAAGAGCATACCCCACAGGCCCGTATCGAGCCGATAGCCCCCGACAGCCCGGATATACTGTTCTTTGGGGTTGCGTATCCACAATGTATTCTCAAGGCCTACCGACCATTTGCCTGATTGATAGCCGGCAAATACGTATTTGTTGTTTCGCAATCCTACGAAAACGGATTTTGCAGAGAGCGTATCGACCTGCGCCCACCCGCTGCAAGCGAGCGAAGCGACAATTCCTAAAAGCAGATATTTCAGTTTCATAACTCTTTTGACAATCTTACATTCAATATATTATAACCCAAATCGTTCAGGTGGAGTCCGTCGAGCGAATAGTTCATATTCATACCCCCTTTGTACAGAAAATAGTCATACACATCGACGAAGGTTCCATAACCCAATGTGGCTACCATTTGCTCAAGGGCCGCATTCAGTTCACGGATATATAGCGAAATATTCTTGTCGTCGTTCTCGGCACTCCGTGGCAGGATTGAGATGACAAAGACACGACGAGGAGCCAATGTCTCGATCGTATGTCGATACTCCTCGACAAAATCGGCAATGAACTGCGGGCGCGTCTGCTCGTCGATAAATTCATAGCCCAAGTTGTTCGTACCGATGAGCATCACCACATCTTTACCCCGGTAATCGAGATTCCAGGTGAGAATATCTTCCAAATGGGCCCCGCTCACGCCATCGTTTCGCACCACACGGGTAGGGAACGACGACTTCACATCCCAACCGGCTACCAGCGAATCGCCTACGAAGCACAGTTCGGATACACCATCGTCGGAACACGAAGAGGCTAAACCCATCAACATCGTCATCACAATCAAAAATTTAGTTCTTATTCGATTCATCGCTCTTATTTTTTACACGTTGGTAAAACTCACTTTTCAAAATCTGGCCGATAAACATCTGTGTAAAGACGTTGGCCCCCTCGCCATTCAAGTGCGAGTTGTCGTAAAACAATTCAGGTCGCTGCCAAAAATAGTCCATCTCGCTGTAATCCATCACCTGAACACCATGCTCTTGACACACCTGTTTCAGCAGTTGTTTCGAATATGGATTACCCCCGGCCATCAACCGCTTGTAACAGGGAGGTATAACGACCAACAACTCTACATCGTCGGCCTGCACCTGTCCGATAATAGCTTGCAGGCTTTGCAACTTATCCGGTGCAACAAAGCGGTCGTCGGGTCTACTGCCCAGGTCATTAAACTCAGGTAAAAGCAGGGGCTTATGCTTGGCCACAAAACCATAGTTGGCCATCTCTTCCTTGGGAAGGAAACTCTGCAACAATATGCGAAACCAAACCGTATTGTATCTATACAGATTGGAATGCAGGAAAAAGGCGGCTTTGCCATTGTTCTGCAACGCCAATGTCGAATCCATCAGGGAACTCTGTCCGTAATACGGATTCAACAACGAGATTCTGCCCATATCGTCAAAAGCCAACTCATCGGGCTGCAACACCAAAATAATGCCTCGAGGCTGATGATGTTTCAGCGCACCGTCGACCACACACCTGAAAAAGACAAGATTCTGGGCATTACATCCGCCATTGAATATCGACACGCCCAGACTATCCATCATCGGAGCAGGCATAAAGCTATTGATGGCTACCGACGAGCCCAAAATCAAGACATCGTCTTGCGACTGCCTGAACAGATACTCAATCTTGGCATAGTCGCCCGGCAAACCATACCGCTTTGAATAGAACGACATGATCTGCCCGAACAATACATCGAGCAGTATCACAATCACCACCAGAGCGACACAGGTTTTGATACACTTTATCACATCTCTGTTCATAACCGACCGTTTCTAAAATTGAAAATAAATAAAAGCGCCTCCATCGAACGAAGCCGACAAGATGATAAACGCAAGGAAGAGCGACATCGAAGCGATGCGCACACCATAATGAGGAGAATCCAGAGCGTAAATTTTCAGCGACAACTCATCTTTCAACTCCTTCAACATGAGGATACCGATACACATAAATCCCAGCAGTAACGAGGGGATACCCTCGCCAGTAAACAAGGCGCCCTGATGGGTAAAGATGCGACCGATAATTTCGAAGGCCGAATGTAAATCGTTGGCCCGGAAGAATATCCAGGCAAACATCACCAGCACAAAAGTCACTAAACAATTCAATACGGCATGCAGCTTCCGGGGCGCTTTCACCTGAGGCAGCAACCGGTTTTTCTCAATCCCTACCACCTGATACAGTCCGTGCAGAGTACCCCACAGCACAAAAGTAAGGTTGGCACCGTGCCAAATACCGCTCACCAGAAAGGTGACAAACAGATTCCACAGATGCCGCCAATGGCTCACCCGATTCCCCCCCAACGGAATATACAGATAGTCCTTAAACCAGGTCGACAACGAGATATGCCATCGCCGCCAAAACTCCTTGATGCTCCTCGAGAAATAGGGACGATGAAAGTTTTCCATCAAGTGGAATCCCATAATCCGCGACGAGCCTATGGCTATGAGCGAATACCCGGCAAAGTCGCAATAAATCTGGAAGGTAAAGAAAAAGGTTGCCAGCAGCAGACTCGTACCCGAGTGCTCCATATAATTGTTGTACACGGCATCGACATAGGTCGAAATGCGGTCGGCCACACAGAGTTTCATAAAAAAGCCCCACAACATCCAGCGCAATCCCCTATCGAAATTCTCGTACGAAAACTTGTGCTTCTCCTTGAACTGGGGCAACATGTTCCTGGCCCGCTCGATGGGTCCGGCAACCAACTGCGGGAAGAACGAAATGAAGAGCGCATAGACGATAAAGTTTTTCTCGGCCTTTATCGTACCCCGATATACATCAACCGCATATCCCACGACCTGGAATATATAGAACGAAATTCCCACCGGCAGCAGCACATTCCACTGAGGTATGCTGATTCCAATCCCAAACCATGAAAAGAAATCGGTAATGAGCGACCCGGCAAACTCGTAATATTTATAGAAAAACAAAATCCCCAGATTGATTACGATTCCCGAAACCAAGGCCGTCTTGCGCCACTTTTGTTCTTGAAAACGACTCATACACAACCCCGAAACATAGGTAATTGCCGTACTGGTCAACAGCAGCAACGCATAAGTAGGCTCCCAACACATGTAAAAATAGTAGCTGGCCACCAGCAGAAAAAGCGTCCTCCACTTGAGCTTTGGCAACAAAAAGTAGACCAAGCAAACTATCGGAAAAAACAGTATGAATTCTAAGGAATTAAACAGCACGGTATCGATTCTTTACTTCAACAAATAAATAATTGGCACCGCAAATGTAATACTATTTTGAGTAGAACGTGGCATAACCCGACAATTTTGAAGCATTTCGAGCGGGAGATATACATAGGAAACATGCAAAATGAAAAGAGGAGGACGAGGTACTTCTCGTGCAGCTCCTCACCCTCCCCTTTGAATTATCAAACTAATGGATTCCTTATTCCACAATCAACTTGAACGATTCGTTTCTTTCCAAGCCATTGACCTGACCCAAATAGATTCCAGGCAAAAAATCATCGGTCGAGAGTGTTGCAGCCTCATCGACCCAACTACTCCACACCGGCTTGCCATCTATCGTATAGATACTCACGAGCCCTTGTGCCATCAAATGCAGCGACTCTCCCCGCTTTACCGGGTTGGGATAGACGGCAAAATCTTCGTTTCCAGTAGCTTCAATGCCTGTCGGGGTATCGCTTCGATACACCTCAAACTCGGTCACCGAAGCCGATTCTCCTTCAACATGCTCGCTCGGTATCTCGAGTTTCACATAACGGGCCTCTACCGGCTCTATCGTCACGGATTTACAGTTCTTGTTCAGGCCCGAGGTGACGAGAGTCCACCCTTCGTTTCCGTCGGTCGCATTGTCTTTATCAAGGTCGGGACATTCGGTAGCCACATAGACGTTATATCCGTCAATCTGTCCCGAGTCATATACCTTAAAGGTATTCACCTTGTAGACATCCTCCAGATCGACGATACAATAGTGACGGTCGGCAGCCGACTTGTCGAATGTCCAATGATACTCGGTATCGGCGGTAACACCGTCGAACAGGTGACGGGCATTGGCGTAAAACGATCGGGAGCCCGACGACTTCAAAAAAGTCTTGCCCACGCTGACCAGCGCACCCCGATCGACCCGCTCCTTCAAGTGCCCATATATATCGAATCCATAGATACGCACGGCATTCTCGCCGGTCGGGAGCTCCATGGAGAATTTGACATATCGGGCGGCCCTCGGTTCGGCCAGACGATGGTCCTTCACGTTGGCATTTCCGGCGGCTTCGTCGTTACGGTTCACCACCTCTTCCCAATCGCCATCGGCGCCGGTCAGACTGGTATAGATGCGATAGGAGTGCACGTTGTTATTGCCCTCTACCGTTTTGGAGTCGCGAAAGACGAAGCGGTCGACCTCATAGACATCGGCCAACTCGAAAATCACCCACGGCTCGGTGCTCTTGTTGTCGCACCACTTGACATATTTCTCAGGCTCTTCGAAAAGGCAATAAGCCGCTTCATTCTCCCCCACCTGAGCACTATACGACTGGATACGGACCTGGGGCGACTCAATCTCAGGCGACACCTCGTCGATGCCTACCGGCGAAGAGGGAGGGGTTTCACCATCGAAAGCCCAGGTCGAGGGCTCCTCACCCATGACAAATTCGAGCGTACCGCCGGCCACGATTTCGTCGTGACGCAACCAACAGCGGTCGAGCGGTTCACCGTTCAGGCGGGCCGATTGGATATAAATATTCTTGTCGCTGGCTCCCGTAGCTACGATTTCAAACGTATTTCCATTCTCGAGACGAATGGTCGTATGTGCAAATACCGGGCTCGAAATGAGGTATACATCTTGCCCCGCATTGGGGAAAAAGCCCATGGCATGGAAGATATACCAGGCCGACATCGAACCCGAGTCGTCGTTACCGGGCAGCCCGGTAGCCGATATGTTGTATCGGTTTTTCAAGACCTTGCGCACAATCTCGGCAGCCTTGTCGGGGCGGTTCACATAGTTATAGAGGCTCGGTACCAGAAAGGCCGGCTCGTTGCTTATCTGGAACAGCCCCATGTAACTGCCCTGGTCGAATCCGTTCTCGACATGGGTGAAATAGGTATCCAGCCGACGCAAGAAGGTCTCCTTGCCGCCACAGCGGGCAATGAGCCCGTTTACATCGTGAGGCACATAAAACGACATCTCCCACGGGAACGACTCGTATACGATACCTTCCCAGCCGTCGCGACGGAACACGTTGTAGTCCCGTTCGTTCACCCAGTCGCCGTTACTGTTTTTCGGCCACAAGAATCCCTTGAATCCCAAGCTGTTGATGTTGTCGTTCCACAGATTCTTCCAGTTGTTCGACCGCTCGAGGTATTTCTCATAAACCTCTTGTTGGCCCAACTTCCCGGCTACCGTGGCAATGGCGTAGTCGCAATAGGAATACTCATAGGTGCGGCTCCCCGAACGCTCGGTAGCCGTCGACAGATACCCCTTGCTGTTATACTCCTCGACACCGCCACGGCCCTCTTTACGAGGGTCGGCAGGCTCTACCTCGGCATTCTTGATCATGGCCGCCAACCCCTTTTCATAGTCGATACCCGGCAGATTCTTGACCATTGCATCGGCTATCAGGATATCGCTGTTCGAGCCCCCCTGCACCCGACCGTTGCAGTTACCGCTGCGACCGTCGGGCATATATCCTTCGTGCTCATAAATATCGATCATAGACCGCACCATATCGGCCTGACGCGAAGGAGTAAGCAGCGTAAACAACGGATGAGTGGCGCGGAACGTATCCCATATCGCATAGTAATCGTCGTAGTAGGGTTCGTCCGATTGCCACAACGGATTCTCGCCCGTGCGGTCGCTGGGCTGAAGATAGGCGTGATACAGAGCCGAATAGAAAATAGTCTTGTCGTTGTCGGTTCCCTCGACATCTACCGTATTCAGCACCTCGTTCCATCGGTCGATACCTGCCTGACGTACCTCATCGAAACTCCATGACGACAGACCCGATACATTCTCCCTGGCTTGGGCCGTACTGATAAACGAAATGCCCACCTTTGCCCGAATCTTCTGCGACTCGGTCGTATTAAATTCGAAATAAGCTCCCGACTTCTCGGTACCGGTTGCATCGACCTCGTTACCCGTCAATACCGACGTACCACGCCACACCGCATACGCATCGGCCGGAGTATCGAATATGGCATAAAAATAGGCCGTATACGGGTCTCCCAGATTCCACCCCCCGCGAACGGTCGAGTAGCCTTCGATTTCATGATCGGAAAGAATCTTTACTCCCGAAGCCATCAACTCTTGCGACTCTACATTCAGCGTCAGGCAACTGCCTGCGTCAATCAGAACCTTCGACGAAGCCGACTGCGGGAACGTATATTCGTGGAACCCCGCTCTGTCCAATGCTGTCAGCCGCACACCGATGTTGTATTTGCACAAGGTCACTTCGTACAAATCCAGCCCGAACCGTTCGCCCGTGCGAGCCGACGAATAGTCGGCCAAGTTCAAGTCGCCCGTCATCGGCTGAAACAAAATATTGCCATATTTGGGGCCTCCGCCGGTTCCACTCACGTGCAGATGACTGAAGCCGTGTATATTACCGCCGCTACTCCACCCGGCATTGGCATTCATGTCGCCGCAATCGGGCCCCAGTTTTACCAGACCGAAAGGCGTGCAGACACCCGGGAATACATGCCCCTCGCCATCGGCACCGATCTCGGGACGCACATACTCCCAATTCTCCCGCTCGGTCTCATCCTGCTTCGTGCACACCATCTTCATCGTGTTGAGGTTCACCTCAAGAGTATACACACCAGTCACCGCCACTTGAAAAGCGTTGTCGTATCCGTCGTTGGCCGTAGGACGTTCATACAAATCATACTCGACCCCCGGCTCGACCAGCAAGTGCCCCGACACGTCGCAACGACAAGTAATCGACGGCTCCCAACGGTTAGCCACCAGAAATTTGAATCGGGCCTGGTCCACGCTATAATCGGTCAGCGTACCCGTCCACGAAAAGACACCCGCTTCGCTCCGTTCCATAGGAATAGCCGCATCGGGGTTCCACCCCGCTTCGGTTGCATTACCCACCAAATAAAGATTGTCATACACCGCATAAGCCGGCGTAAAAAAAGACAAAAAGCACATTAAAATAAGAAAGGTTACGTTTCTCATGATAAAACAATTTAAGATGAATGATTGTGTTTTTATATGAGACACCTTTCAAAGCAGCATCCCCCAAAACCATACCCTCAAAAAAATGGACCTTAGAGAAAAATCAACCATTCTCCTTTCATGAAATCTTTGTGACATATCTATGCCGACTTGACAAAAATAAATTTATTTTCATATATTTGCCTTATGTTTCATCACATGCTCCCTCTGCTAAAAAGGCCCTATGAAGATAACCGACGAAAATATTATAGATTACTTGCAGAAAGGCGAAGAAGATGCCTTCCGATATATTTATGACAAATATTACGGTTATCTGTGTGCTGTCGCCAAGGGCTACCTGTGCGACAACGACATGGCCGAAACCGTAGTAGAAGATGTGATATACAACATCTGGGAGATACGTGAAAAACTGAACATACATACCTCCCTGCGTTCATACCTTATACGCAGTGTAAAAAATAGGGCTATCAACTATCTGCAACAGGAATACATTGCCAAGGAGGTATCGGTCAACTCGCTGCAAGACTACACCGATATAGAGTCGTTCTATTTCATCGAAGAGGAACACCCGCTCGAAAAGATACTCGAAACCGAACTCGAAAGCGCCATAGCCACAGCTATCGACAACCTGTCCGAGGAGTGCCGAAAGGCTTTTGTCATGAGCCGGTACCACGACATGAAATACGAAGAGATTGCCGCCCAGATGGGAATTTCGGTCAATACGGTAAAATACCATATCAAAAACGCACTCTCTCGCCTAAGGATAGACTTGAAAGATTACCTGATGGTTCTTTTGCTCCTGTCGATAACCAGCCAAATACCTGTAACGGGAACCCTTGAAAAGTTGTTGGAATTTCTAAATATTTAAAAATGCTTAAATAGAAGATTCTCATACTACCCTGGAAGCGATTAAACCTGTCTTTCTTTTGAAATATGAAGCACGATAATAGACATAACGAACAGATAAACAATCTGATTCTCTCTTTCCTGAATCGGACAATTACCCTTCCCGATTTGAAACGCTTGAAAGACTGGATTGACGAGAATGAGGAGAACAAAGCCTATTTCTCAGAAATTCAACAAGTCTGGCTCATCTCTTCGCTCCGGGAGAAAAAAGATTTCGATCGGCTTAAAGAGCGAGCTTTCTTGAAATTCAAAAAACGTATTGCCCAGGAAAAACGACAAAAAGAGCACACCCGCATTCGACCCTTGTGGCATCGGGTCGTCTATATTGCAGCCAGTCTGGTGATTGCCTTCGTAGCCGGTATGAGTACCATCTACTTCTCCGACCATCACCAACTGTCGCAGCAGCCGTTGGCCTACTCGCTGGAGTCGCCCCGCGGGTCGAAACTGAAACTTACGCTTCCCGACGGTACCTGCGTATGGCTCAACGCCGATTCCAAACTCTCCTACGACAATAAATTCGGGGTCGACAACCGGGATATAAAACTGGAGGGCGAAGGCTATTTCGAGGTCAACAAGAACAAGGAGTTACCCTTCCATGTCACATCAGACGACATCAAGGTCGAAGTTCTGGGTACGAAATTCAACGTCCGGAACTATCCCGAGGACACCCTTATCAAGGTAGCCCTCATGGAGGGGTCGGTGGCTCTGCTCAACCCGCAAGGAAAAAACACCCTGAAACCCGGCCAGATAGCCCACTACGACAAAAGAAATAAAATCACCCACGTGAAAACCGATGGCGTGAAAAATGCCAACGCCTGGATAAACGGCCACCTATACTTCGACGAAGAGAACATGGAGACTATTGCCCGAGCTCTGGAGCGGACTTTCGATGTCGACATCAGCATCAAGGACGACACCTTGAAAAAGATGATATTCTACGGCGACTTCGTAATCGAGTCGAACAATATCAACGAGATTATGAATATCATGGCGGCCACCAACAAGTTTAACTATCACTACAAGATTAGTAAAAACGAAATAGAAATATTTCAATAAACAACCTACGACTATTTACCCGTGAGTAGGCCTGCACAAAAGGTCTGCAAGCCTCTCTTATACCCTATCGACCATGACAAACAAACGATTTTCGACTCTCCCGGCAGGCTACCTCATCCAGCGGTTCTGGCTGTTGATAGCTCTGTTGCTGCCCCTGCAAGCACCGGCCTCACAGCCTCAAGAACAGTACATTGTCGAAGGTCCCGACTGGAAAGCCTTTATTCGACTTTCCGACGGCACCATCGACCGATACGAATATTTCGCCGACGGCGAATGGCAAACCATCCCTTTCCGTCACGACCGTCTGTCGGGCCCTGCCTGGGAGGAGGTCATGCTCGCCCATTATGCCAAAGAACCGGGGAGCTTTATCGGCGAACGCGACCACATAGCCTATCGCATGACCTACCGCTCGGCCGGCGACCACCTCGTGGTTGAGTGTTCCATGACCAATCTGAGCGACAAGCCCTTCTGCCCCAAACGCAGCCGGCTGATTCTGGGCATCGACAGCGAAATGCACTCCTATCCGCAATGGGATAATAAGTTTTTCCCTACCCTGCTGCGCTGCGAAAAAGATTTTGCCTGGGGCTATTTCATGTCTCCCCGACAAGTTCTATTCGGCTTTGCCACCTCGCAACCGGTCGCCTCGTATGCGCTCAACTACATCTACGAAGGGTGGTATAAATGGAAATGGGGACACCAGATAAGGACGGCCAGCCTCGAACTGTTGCACACCCTGCCTCTGCCCGAACGCCATCCGCAGCACCTCACGCAACTGGCTCCGGGCGAAACCCGCAGTTGGGAGATTCACCTGGGACGCATCGACTCGCTCGACCATGTCAAGTCCCAGCTGTCGGCCTGGGCCGATATACCTCTGATCGAATGCAACCGATATACCCTATTGCCCGACGAGCCTCTCGACATACGGGTCAACTCGACCAGCCCGATAACCCTATCAATCGAAGGTCCCGACGCGAAACACATCGGCACGGCAACCCGATCGATTGGAAACGGACTCTTCCAAGCCTCATTCGCTCCCGCCCAGCTGGGCGAATACCGCATTGTGGCAACCAACGAGTCGGGCCAACGGGCCGAAGCCCGCGTATTCGTGCGGCAACCCTGGTCGTGGTACATGAAGAACGCCCGCGATTTCGTAGCCCGCAATCAACCTATCTTTTCCAACGCCTGCGAGACTTTCTACGGATACTACACCGCATTCCTCACTGCCAAATATTTCCCCGACCCGGAGAAAGACCAAGCCCTGCAACGACGCTTCGACCGCACCCTGCCCCTCATCATCGATACCACGACCTGGATTCCCAACCCCGACGCCCTGCCCCACCGCATACAGAACTTCTCGGCCTTGATGGGCATGCTGGTCGATCTGTGGGAGGCCACAGGTTCCCGCCCCTATCTGGAAAAAGCGGCTCACATAGCCGATTACCTCTGCTCCGACCGGATACAGGGTCCCGACGGGGCCTACCGCTCACAAGGCACCCACTACACAGCCGTTATCTATACGGCCAAGTCGATGCTCGAGTTGGCCAATGCCGAACAAAAACTGGCCGACGAACCGCTGTGGAACGAGCGATATACCCGACATTCAGAGTCGGCACAACGGGCTATCGACGACCTTTGCTCCCGTCGCGACAATATCGAGACCGAGGGCGACATGACCTTCGAGGACGGCATGATTTCGTGCAGTGCCCTGCAACTGGGCATGTATGGATTGCAGACCACCGATACGGCCCGACGCAACGCCTACCGCGATGCCGCCCGCTACCTGATGGAGAAGCACCGCTGCCTCGAACAGCTGCTCATACCCGACTGCCGCATGAGGGGTGCAACCCTGCGCTACTGGGAGGCTCTCGATGTCTACTTCGTTCCCAACCAGGTAATGAACTCGCCTCACGGCTGGACGGCCTGGAAAATCTATGCCTCGTACTACCTCTATCTGCTCACCGGCGAGGAGTTCTACCTCAAAGACTTCATGGACACGCTCGGTACCTGCGCACAAATCATGAAAGCCGACGGTACCCTGCGCTGGGCCTTCATTCCCGACCCCTACGTCGAGGCACAGCTCTATGTAGAGGATCCGGAGAAAAAACATCACGGCATAGTGACCGACTCGATTGTAGGCGAACAGTACCTCGACATGATAAGTCCCTGGCTGCGGCCCGACGACGAAGACACCTTCTGTGTATTCCAAGAGCGCGGCGGTGCCGGAGACAATACGGTACAGGAGATTTTCAAGGCAATGGAAGAGTGCGCCCTCACCTCGGCCTATGTACTGGTGCGCGACGACGGTTCACTGCTGGCCTACAACTGCCGGGCCGAACTGAAAAAGGGGACCCTCAGCATTGTACCAGCCGAAGCCATTGTTTCGAAAATTCACATCAATACTCCCCGAAAACTAACAATCGACATCCGACAGACAGGCCGGGAACGCGTGCATAAAACCGTCTCTGGCTGCCAATGGATTTACCTCAAATAGCCACAATTCCATGACCCGAAAACTTATTCTCTTCCTGGCCGGCATCGTCTCGGCCATAGCCCTTGCCGCACAACCGCTACTCGTCCCGCAACCCCAGTCGATCGAGCTACGTGAGGGAACTTTTGCACTCACCCCTCGTACCGGCATCGTGGCACGTTGCAGCGCCACCAACGTGAAACTGCTGGAGCAATATCTCGAAGAAGATATACACATAGCCCTGCATGAGCGCACGGGCAACAATCACATCGTATTGGCTCGGACCGAGAGTCTGGACTCCCTGCTGGGCGACGAAGGCTATCGGCTCACCATCTCGCCCGACACGATTCTCATCGAAGGGGCACACGACGCCGGTATCTTCTACGGCATGCAGACCCTGCGGCAACTTGCCGTGCAAGACCGGTTGCACATACCCTGCCTGCAAATCATCGACAAGCCCGAGTATCCGTGGCGCGACTTCATGCTCGACGAGGCTCGCCACTTCAAGGGAAAAGCCGTCGTCAAGCAACTGCTCGAAGAGATGGCCTACCTCAAGATGAACACCTTCCACTGGCACCTCACCGACGACCAGGGATGGCGCATCGAAATCGAGAAATACCCCCGGCTGACCCAAATCGGAGCCTATCGCGACAGCAGCCAGATAGGCGGGTGGAACAGCCCCGACTACGATGTGAACGTACACGGTGGCTACTACACCCACGACGACATACGCGAAATTGTTGCCTTTGCCGCCGAGCGACACATCCGCATCGTCCCCGAGATTGAGATGCCGGGGCATACCGCGGCCGCCATCACGGCCTATCCCGAACTGGGCGCTCTCGATACCATACCTTCGATTCCGGCCTATTTCAACCCCTCCTGGGGCGTATTCAACGTAGCCGCCCCGCAGGTAATCGAGTTCATCCACAATGTACTTTACGAAGTGTTCGACCTGTTCCCCGGCCGCTACATACACATCGGTGGCGACGAAGTGCACCCCGAAGCCTGGGAGAGCAACCGCGACATAGCCCGCCTGATGGAAGAGAAACACCTGGCCAATTACAGCGAGGTACAAATGTGGTTCACCAACCAGATTGCCCGATTCATCCATGACAACGGCCGCACCCTGGTCGGGTGGAACGACATCATGGGCAAAAACATTCACGAGTGGGCCGAAGCCGACATCGAGAGTTCGCACACACTCGACCCTCACGCCGTCGTGCAGTTCTGGAAAGGCGACCCCGCACTCATTGCCGAAGCCTTGAAACAGGGGCACCGGGTTATCAACTCATCGCACCGCGACACCTATCTCGACTACAACTATACCAAGCTCCCTCTCGAGAAAGCCTATGCCTTCTCGCCATTCCCTCAAGGCATCGACAACCAGTATCGCCCCCTGCTGCTGGGCAGCGGTTGCCAGATGTGGAGCGAATGGATACCTCGCATCGAAGATATGCAACGACAGGTATTCCCCCGCATCGCCGCCTATGCCGAATCGGGGTGGAGCCGGGCCGACCAGAAAGACTTCGGCCGCTTCATCTCTGCACTCGACCGTCTGCTGTATCCCCGCTGGGCCCACAAGGGTATCGAGTGGTATCCCGTAGTCCCGTAGCGATACCGCCATACACTACCTCTTCACACGCGCTTATTTTACATAGTTCAAAAAAAGATAAAAAAAAGTTTTACCCACAGACTACCCGATAGGCTCTGTGGGTTGTCTCTTATGATGAACACACAAAATTTTTATAACGTCCATTCATGCTTATAGCCAAAACTTAAATACTAACCTTTAAATCAACCCTATCAATGATCAAGCATTACAGACACCTGCTATTGGCTTTTCTGCTACTCTGTAATATCGCGATTGTACAGGCTCAGAACATTACACTGAATCTGAAAAATGTCACGGTAAAGGAGGCGATCGAAGCCGTCAAGGAGCAAACCGGGAAATCGTTCTTTTTCAATGTGAACGACGTGGATCTGAATCGCCGAGTAAACATTGTGCTGAAAGAGGCTTCACTCGGGGATGCCCTCTCGCAGATACTTCAAGGCCAGAACATAGGCTATGAAGTAAAAGAGAACCACATTGTGTTAACGAAAAAAATTACCAAGAAAGCCGATCCGTTTATCAGAATATCCGGACAGGTTACCGACGAAAGCGGTGTACCCCTTATCGGGGTAAACATCTCGGTCAAAGACGGAGCCAACACCGTGACCGACATCGACGGTAACTATTCTATTCAGGCCGCTCCCGGTACGACTCTTACATTCTCGTACATCGGGTTTCTGTCGCAAAAGGTAAAGGTGAACGACCAGCGTAACATCAACATCCAACTGGTCGAAGATACCAAAGCCCTCAACGAGGTGGTGGTAATCGGTTACGGTACGCAGAAGAAGGCCAACCTGACCGGTGCCGTCGACGCCATCTCGTCGAAAGAGATCGAAGACCGGCCGGTAGCTACCCTGGGCCGTGCCTTGCAGGGTGCTGTCCCCAACTTGAACATCTCGTACGGTTCGGGTCGCCCCAACGAAGGTACCAGCATCAACATCCGCGGTTTCGGTTCGATCAACGAAGAGGCCAAGCCGCTGGTGCTCATCGACGGTGTCGAGGGTGATCTCGACAACATCAACCCGCGCGACGTCGAGTCTATCTCGGTATTGAAAGATGCCTCGTCGGCTGCCATCTACGGAGCCCGCGCCTCGTTCGGTGTCATTCTCGTTACGACCAAGAAAGGTGAAACCGGCGACGCCAAAGTCAACTACAACGGACGGTTCGGCTTCTCGGGCTCGACCGTATGCACCGACTTCATCACCACCGGATACGATGCTGCCATGCTGGTCGACGAGTTCTTCCGTTCCTACAACGGTACTACCTACACCAAATATACGGCCGAAGACTATGCCGAGCTGGAAGCCCGCCGCTACGACAAGGTAGAGAATCCCGACCGTCCCTGGACCGTAGTGAAAAACATCGGCGGTATAGACCAATACATGTACTATGCCAACTTCGACTGGTACAACTACCTCATCAGCCACACGCGTCCTACCTGGGACAACAACGTGAGCATATCGGGCGGCACAAAGAAGATGAACTACTTCATCAGTGCCAACTACCACACCGAAGAGGGTATCTACAAACAGAACCCCGACCACTTCAACACGGCCAACCTGCGGGCCCGCATCAGCGGCGACATCAAAGACTGGTTCAACCTGACCGTAACCACTCACCTGTACCACTCGCAATACAAGGCTCCCGGTCTGGAAAACGGTGACAATATCCCCAACTACACTTTCCATGCCCTGCCCTTTATGATGCCCTACAACCCCGACGGCAGCTGGGTATTCAGCAACGCGGTCATCGCACAGCAACCGACCGACGGCGTGCACATCATGACCGGCGACGGTACCACCTTCACCAACGACAAGAACAAACGGTTGACAACCACGGTCAACGCCATCTTCAAACTCTACAAAGGATTGACCTTCCATGCCAACTACAGCTTCCGCTACGATACGCAAGACAAGGTAGTGCGCACCTCGATGGCCGAATATTCGACCGAACCCGGCGTTATCGTAAGCACCGGCTCGGCCAATCTTTTCAAGAACAAGTTGCGCCAACGGAGCAACAGCGAATACTACCACATGATCGATGCCTACCTCAACTACGACAACACCTTCAACGGTCACCACGTTCGAGGCGTACTCGGTTTCGACTATGAACAGGACTATCAGAAGAATCTCTACTCCTACATGCTCAACCTCCAGTCCAACGAATTGAACGACTTCAACCTGGGCGACCCCTCCAAAGATGTCTATCTCGAGGGCGGACAATATGAATGGGCTCTGGAGAGCTTCTTCGGCCGCGTCGGTTACGACTGGAAAGGTCGCTACCTGGCCGAGGTAAACATGCGTTGGGATGCCTCTTCGCGTTTCCGTCGCGACAAACGTGCCGCCCTATTCCCCTCGGTTTCGGCCGGATGGCGCGTGAGCGAAGAACCCTTCTTTGCACCTATCCGCAACACCTTCTCCAACTTCAAGATCCGCGGTTCTTACGGTTCGCTCGGCAACCAGGCCATATCGAGCCCCTATCCCTACATCCAGACCCTGAATCTGGTGCAAATGGACAACTATCTGGCCAACGGCGAGTTCCTCACCTACGCATCGGTTTCGCCTCCCACATCGGGCAACTTCACCTGGGAGACCGTCATTCACAAAAACATCGGTGTCGACCTGGGCTTCTTCAACAACCGATTGAGCTTCACGGGCGATATGTATATCCGCGATACCAAAGACATGCTTGTCCCGGGCAAAACGCTGCCGGCTACCTACGGTACTTCGTCGCCTCAAGAGAATGCCGCCGACCTGCGCACGAAAGGTTACGAGTTGACCATCAGCTGGAACGACAAGTTCAACCTGGCCGGCAAGCCCTTCACCTACGGCGTATCGTTCTCGCTGGGCGATAACATCTCGAAGATTACCAAATACGACAACCCCACCAAAGACTTCAACGTATCGTCTTACTACGAAGGCATGACCATCGGCGAAATCTGGGGCTACACCATCGACGGTCTGTTCCAGAGCGACGAGGAGGCTGCCGCCTACCAGGCCCAGGTAGACCACTCGCTCATTGCCAAAAACATTCTGCAAACGGCCGTAGGCGAGTATAAGGGTCTGAAGGCCGGCGATCCCCGCTTTGTCGACCTCGACGGTAACGGCCGTATCGACGACGGTGCCAAGACGGCCGACAACCGAGGCGACATGCGCATCATCGGTAACTCGCGCCCCCGCTACAACTACAGCGGTAACATCAACTTCGGTTGGTTGGGATTCGACTTCTCAGCCTTCTTCCAGGGTATCGGCCGCCAACAGATTTACCCGGGTACCGACGCCATGCTCTTCTGGGGTGGTTTTGCCCGTCCGTATTCGTCGTTCACGCCTATCGACTTCCTCGATAATGTCTGGAGCGAAGATAACCCCGATGCCTACTTCCCCAAAATCAGAGGCTATGCCGCACAGGGCGACCGTCACCTGGCCTACGTGAACAACCGCTATTTGCAGAACCTGGCTTACTGCCGTCTCAAAAACGTAACCTTCGGCTACACCCTGCCGCAGTCGCTCACCCAAAAAGCCAAGATAGACCGCGTGAGAGTCTACTTCAGCGGTGACAACCTGCTCACCTGGACGGCACTCAAGAGCAAATACATCGACCCGGAGCAATTCTCCAACGACCGCAATGCCCGCGTCTATCCCTATGCAAAGACATTCTCCTTCGGTATAGACATTACATTCTAACAACCCTTATACAATTATATCTATGAAAAAGAATCTCATATATATTCTGGCAGCGGCCGGAGCCCTCACCCTCGGAAGTTGCGCCGACGACCTCGATCGGTTCCCGCTGTCGTCTCTTTCGCCCGAGACCTATTTCAATAATGAGGAAGAGCTGCAAACCTTCACCAACAACTTCTACGGACAGTTTCCCACCGCCCAATCGGGATACGGCGAATCGGAGGATGTGGTATGCATCTTCACCCTGCCCGTCACAACGGTAGGACTCACACGCACCATTCCCACCACAGGCGGCGGTTGGGACTGGGGTTACCTGCGTAACATCAACCTCTACCTGCAATACTCGCACCGCTGCGAAAGCCAGTCGGCCCGCGAGCACTACGACGGTGTAGCCCGTTTCTTCCGGGCCTACTTCTACTTCGAGAAGGTGAAACGATTCGGCGATGTACCCTGGTACAACCGGCCCCTCTCGTCGACCGACCCCGACTTGAAAAAGCCGCGTGACTCCCGTCAGTTGATCATGGATTCGATCTTGAACGACATCGACTATGCCATCAAGTATATCCCCGACAATCAGGATCTCTACCTGGTCACCAAGTGGACCGCCATGGCCCTGAAGTCGAGAATCTGCCTCTTCGAAGGCACCTACCGCAAATACCACGGTATCGCCGACTACGAGAGATTCCTCAACGAGTGTGCCACGGTATCGGAACAGTTCATCGACCAGAGCCCTTACAGCATCTATCAGTCGGGCGACAAACCCTACCGCGACCTCTTCGCCTCGATGGATGCCATTAAACAGGAGGTCATCCTGGCTCGTGACTACGATGCCACCAAAGCCGTAAAACACGAAGCCAACTACTACACCATGTCTACTACCTACGGACGACCGGGCATGAACAAGAAAATCGTCAACAGCTACCTGATGAAAGACGGCAGCCGCTTCACCGACATACCCGGCTACGACGAAATGCAATACTACGACGAAATGCAGAACCGCGACCCCCGCTTGACCCAAACCGTAGTAGGTCCCGGATACATGCGTATCAACAGCGACGCCGTGATGTCTCCCGATTTCACCGCCTCGACTACCGGCTACCAGATTATCAAATGGGTGACCGATGCTTCGGGCGACGGCTATCTGGGCTCGTCGAACGACTACATCCTGTTCCGTGCCGCCGAGGTATATCTGAACTTTGCCGAGGCTAAAGCCGAACTGGGAACCCTCACACAGGCCGACCTGGACAAGTCCATCAAGAAAATCCGCGACCGGGTGGGCATGCCCAACATCGACCTCGCTGCCGCCAACGCCAACCCCGACCCCTACCTTACGGCCGAGAACTCGGGCTATCACAACGTAACCGGGGCCAACAAGGGTGTCATCCTGGAAATCCGCCGCGAGCGTACCATCGAACTGATACTCGAAGGTTTCAGATACTACGACCTCATGCGCTGGAAAGAGGGCAAAATGCTCGAACAGCCCTTCATGGGCATGTACTTCCCCGGCTTGACCGAAGGTTCGGGCGAAGACCGCTACGGCATCTTCGACATGAACGACGGCACTCTTCAAGACAGCGAAAAAGTCGACATCTGTATCTACACCGGCAAAAAGCCCTCGGTGAAGAATATCCGTAAATTCTACAAACTGGACGAGGTGTTCACCCTCACCGGTGGCGACAACGGCAACATCATCTGCCACGACATTGCCGTAGAGCCGCGCGAGTTCAACGAAGAGCGCGATTACCTCTATCCCATTCCCACCACCGAACGGTCGCTCACCAACGGAGCACTCACTCAGAATCCCGGTTGGGACGACGGTCTAAGTTTCTAAACGATTGAGATAATGCTCAGATACCGGGAGAGAAAAACTCCCGGTATCTGATTGCTCTATCGACCCGAGTCGGGACGAAAAGAAAAAAATGCCAAATACACTTTTTTTACATTTACCGACTACCCTCTCCCGCCAAATATCTGTCATCTTATTGAACACACAAAAACATATCGAAATATCAAAAAACACATTTCCATATCATTAACTCAAAAATTTTTACTTATGAAAAAGTTTACTCTATCTGGTAAAAAAGCTCTTGTAGCTGCGTTCCTGTGCTGTTGTGCCCTCCCGGGTTTCAGCGAAGATACTTGGAACTTCGATCCTGAAGAAACAGCCGCATACGCTGCATTCTTCAAACAACCGTCGGCCATCGAAGGCAAATGCAATGCCGAAGCTCTGGGCATCGATGTAAACCGCGAAGGCTTCTCGTGGGACGACATGAACACCTGGAAAAACTCCGAAGGTGTAATCTGGAGAGCCTATTCTTCGGGATATTCCGAAACCGTATTCGGTGTATGCGTGAACGCATCGGCTCCCTTCAACGGAAAGACCAGCGGTCTTACCTGGACTACAACCGAAGGAGATAACCAATGGTATCCTGCCATCGCCGGTGTAGCCAACCTGAAAGGTTCGTTCACGTTGATGGACTGTAAGGCTACGGTGGTTCACATCTCGGGCACACAAATGGAAAAGGTGAAAATCCAGATGACCAACGAAGATATGGACTGCTACCTGCACGTACGCCGCAACCTGCAACTGACCAATCTCGATTTGAGCGACTCGAACGGTAAATGCCGTCAGTTGGCCGGTTATCGCAATGCCTTCACCGACGAATCTTCGTTCATCTGCAACAACTGCCGCCAAACCGAATTCCTCGACTGGTTGCTCAACCTCGAAGACAACATGTATACTTTCTCGACCATCCCCAACCACCCCATTACCGGCGAAAGACTCACATCGGGTTACAAGCTGCAATGGAATGCCCGCGGCGGTATGCCTATCGGTTACATGAATGCCGACGGTGAATACGAGATTATGGTCGACGAAGACATTGACCTCTCGGGCGAATATGACATCGACGGCTACATGACCATCTACACCTGGAAAGACCTCGACGGTAATGTAATCGAACCGACCGACGCCGTAGAAGGCTGGTTCTGCTTCGACGAGTCGCACGTAGGCAAAGAGTATCGCTGCGAGATGATTAACGAGGCTTATCCTCAACTTTCACTCAACACGGTATTTGTAAAGGTTGTCAGCGAATACTCGGGTATCGAGAACGCCCAAAAAGCTACGGTAAAAGTTGGTCCCAACCCGGCCGATGATTACCTGACCATCGAAGGTGCCGAAGTTCTGGGCGCCCAAATCTACTCGCTTGCCGGTGCCTGCGTGAAGAATATCGAAGCCGGCGTACAGACCATCGACATCGCCGACCTCACTCCCGGTATGTATCTGGTAAAACTCTCGACGACCGAAGGTAACACGACGGCTAAATTCATCAAGAAATAATTTTATCTCCTAAGCACAATGACAGGCAAAATATTTTTACGTATTTTGCCTGTCATTAAATAAAAACAGATTGTCGATTATGAAAAAATTTGTCCTTCTCTTTTTCGTTTGCTGTTTCCTGTTCGGGCTCGATGCTCAAACCTATCCCAAAGCTCCCGGAGTAATCCGATTACTGACCTACAACACCCACTACTGCAAGGGAGGTGGCGATCCGGGTTCAATCGACGACTACAATACCCGCCGTGTTGCTCTGGTCATCGAGGCTCTCGATGCCGACGTGGTTGCCCTGCAAGAGTTGGACAGTGCCATGAATGGACGTAATCGCAGAAACTTGTTACAGCAAATCACCGACTATACCGACATTCCCTACACTCCCATATTCGGAGGTCTCTGCAAATTGGACGGAGGGAAAGTGGGTCCGGGCGTACTGGTAAAACCCAATTTGCCCATCAGCAAAGTAAAACTTATTTCGCTGGGTGGCTCGATTGAAGAGCGTTGCGCCATGCGAATCGACTTTGACCAGTTCGTTTTCTTCTGCACTCACCTCGATCTGGACGACAATCTGCGTATCATGAGCGCCAATACCCTTATCAACGAACTGGACTACATACGCAAACCGTCGTTCCTGGCCGGCGACATGAACGACTCGCACCGTTGGGGACAAGGCGGTATCGCATTTCCCACGCTGCTCACCAAATATACCATCGCCAGCGATACCGAAGGGAATACCATTCCGGGACGTACCGACAACAACGGTCTCATCGACTATATCCTGTACCACGATTACAAAGACTCGGGTATCAAGATTGTCGATACCCATATCGTAAGAGAATTGAAAATAGAGGGTTCTGTCGTCGATTTGGCCTCCATATCGGATCACTACCCCGTATTTGTCGACATCGAAGTGCCGGGATTGAGCGCTATCGAAAATACCACTGCCGCTCAAGAGGTAAAACTCTATCCTACGTATGTACAGGACCGGCTGAACATCGAGAGTGACACCCCCGTAGAACAAGTAAACATCTATTCGCTGACCGGACAAAAGCAACTGCAACTCAAAGGCACGGATATTCGCACCGTCGACCTCTCGAGTCTGGCAAAAGGCATTTACATTGTAGAGACTTCGGCTCAAGGAAAAAGCCATAAAGCTCGAATCATCAAGCTGTAGTGTAGCCGTTCGGCCATACGTTCTTTAACACGGACATTATGACTTATTCGAAATCCATACTATGTGGACTTCTGGCTATCTCTTGTTCCTTACCGGCCTGCCAAAAGAGCAATTCCGAAGCCTCTGCCACCCCCACAGGAATAACGATAAACCAGACGTCATACACACAAGACAACATAGGCGAGGTGCGAGAAGGCAGCTCGGTTTTTCAAACCGCCATACAAGCGTCTCAAGAGGCTACACCCACCTATGTAACCGTCTACTTTCAAGAAAAGATACAGCCTCGGGGAGGGCTCGACCTCATCCCCTCTTACATCACCGTGTCGCACGACGGATCCACCCGTCAGGGCAAATGGACCGGCGGGACGGCCCGCACCTCGTCCTATCAGAACGGCCGCCCCACCCTGCTCTTTGACCAGTGCCGGTTCGAAGGGGACATCACCCTCACAGGCACCTTCGTCTACCGTCAAAAGAGCAACGAACCCGAAGAGATAGCTCTGTGGCCCGACGGTGACCCCTTCGCCCAATGGCTCTCGGGCGAACCCTACTGGGACGGCAACAACCTGGGCAATATCCAGAATCCCCAGATCATTGTCTACCGCCCCGACATCCAGACAGCGCCCGCCCCGGCCGTACTCATCTGCCCCGGAGGCAGCTACAAGACGGTGGCCACCTACCACGAAGGCAGCCTGGTGGCACAATGGTTCAAAGAGCAGGGATTCGTAGCCGCCGTACTCTACTATGCCTTCCCCTCGGGGCATCCCGAGATTCCGCTTAGCGACGCTCAACAAGGCATCCGCTACCTCAAGGAGAACCACTACTCGATACAGTCCGACCCCAATCACGTGGGAGTCATCGGCTTCTCGGCCGGCGGACACCTGGCTGCATTCGTATCGACGGCATTCAACCACGACGACATCGACGTAGCCCTGCCCGAAAAACGGGCCGAATCGCGTCCCGACTTCTCCATACTCTTCTACCCGGTCATCACCATGACCGAAGAGCCCTATGTGCACGAAGGCAGTCGCGACAACCTGCTGGGCACATCGCCCACTCCGGAGATGTGCCGGGCCTGCTCGCCCGAACTGCTCATCACCCCGCAAACTCCGCCGGCCCTCCTCTTCCATGCGGCCGACGACAACGGGGTGAAGATACAGAACGCCATACGCTATGTCGAGGGACTGCAAGCCCAGAACATTCCCGCACAACTGATTACACTGCCCTCGGGCGGTCACGGATTCGGATTCTATCCCGACTACGAATGTCTGCCCCAAGTCGAAGAGGCCATCTTGAAATGGCTGTACGAAGTTCCACTGAAAAACCAATAATACAATGAAAAAGATACTTATACTTTCCGTTTTACTACAAGCCTTGACCCTCTCGGCCTTTGCTCAGGACTGGGCCGAACTCGCCCGGTATCAAGAGGCCAACCAGGCCCTGCTGGCCGGAGAAGAAGACCCTTCGCGGGTAGTCTTCATGGGTAACTCCATATTCGAACGCTGGGAGAGCACCTGCCCCGAATTTTTTGCAGGCTCATACGTCTGCCGGGGTATTTCGGGACAAACGACCCCGCAAATGCTTATCCGCTTCAAACAGGATGTCGTGCATCTGAATCCCAGCGTCGTGGTCATTCTGGGCGGCACCAACGATATTGCCGGCAACACGGGACCCTCGACTCTCGAAATGATCGAAGACAATCTCTCGTCGATGGCCGAAATCGCCACGGCCAACGGCATCAAAGTGGTCATGTGCCAGCTGCTGCCTGCATACAGTTACGGCTGGGCCCCCGATGTAGATCCCCGTCAAGACATTATAGACCTCAACCAATGGATCAAAGAGTATGCCGATGCTCACGGCTATCCCTGCGTCGACTTCTACACGCCGATGGTCAACCCCTTCAAAGCTCTGAAAGTGGAATACTCGGTAGGCGACGGAGTCCACCCAAACGAAGCCGGATATGCCGTGATGGCTCCGCTCGTCGATGCCGCAATCGAACAAGCCATGGCTGGTAGCGGCATAGCCGCCCAGGCTGCCGACCCGGGTATAGAGATCTGGGGCGGGAAGTCGGTCATTCACGTCAAAACCCAGGCAGCCGACCACCTCTCCATATATACCCCCGACGGAGTCTGCGTGGCCGAGTATGACCTGCCGGCCGGCATCAGCAACCTCAACATGGCACCGGGCACCTATCTGGTCAAGAGCCTCAAGTCGACCCGGAAAATACAGGTACGATAAACACCGATTATATTCACACATCACAACTATTTAATTCTCAAAGTTATGCAAAAGGTGCTAACTCTCTTCATTCTTTTGATGCTCACGAGCGTATGCTCGGTCGAAGCGCAAACCTACCCCAAAGCCCCCGGGGTCATACGACTGCTTACCTACAACACCCACTACGGCAAGGGTGGCGGCAGCCCGGGCGTGATGAACGACAGCAACATCGTCAATCTGGGGCGCGTCATCCGGGCTCTCGATGCCGACATCATTTCGCTGCAGGAACTCGACAGCGCATCGCAAGGCCGGGGCAACCGCTATCTGTTACGCGACATCGCCCAAAGCACGGGTCTCGACTATGCCGACTTCTATGGCAATGCCCAACCCTTCGACAAAAACGGCAGCATAGGCTGCGGAGCACTGGTGAAGAAAAACCTGCCGGTCAAAAGCCGCTATGTAGCCTACCTGCCCGGCGATGAAGGTCGGGCTGCGGTAGAACTCGAACTCGACAAGTTTGTCTTCATCGCCACCCACTCCGACCTGCACAACGAGAAGCGCAAACAGGGAGCCAAAATCATCTGCAACGATGCCCGTGAAATGGACAAGCCCGTATTCGTGGCCGGCGACCTGAACGACTCGTTCCGATGGACCAACGGCGGGTTCTCCTTCCCCGTATTTACCCGCGACTTTGTCATTGCCAGCGACACCATAGGCAGTTCTACTCCCGACCAACCGGATGATAACGGACTCATCGACTTCATTCTGTTGAGCAAAAAGGGACGGAAAAAAGTAAAGATTGTCGACACCCATATTGTCAGGACGCTCGACATCGACGGCAAACAGATAGACCTGAGCATCGTCTCGGACCACTATCCCGTATTTGTCGACATCATCTGCCGGTAACACAAGACCGACGGTTCGAGGCCCCGGGATATTCAGAAACAATACTCACAACACGAAAAAACAGGACAACATTCATGATAAAACGCGGTTTAATCGGCTTATGGGCAGGCGTACTTCTCACCTTGTTCGCCTGCTCACAAGCAACCGATTACGAACAATCGGCTCAGCAACTTGCCGGACGCCTTGTCCCAGGTCACGAGAAGGATTTCATCTTTACACTCGTCCCGGCCGAAAACGACTTCTTCGAACTGAAACAACACGGAGACCAAATAGAGATACAAGGAAATAATGGTGTCTCCATGGCGCGGGGGTTGAATCACTATCTGCGCCACTACTGCCATGCGTCTGTCTCCTGGTGCGGCAACAACCTCTCGGGCATACCCGACACATTGCCCCGGATTGCTTCGCCTCTACGCATCGAAGCCTCACAGCCCTTCAGATACTACCTCAATTATTGCACATACAGCTATTCCATGGCTTTTTGGGGCTGGGAAGAGTGGGAACAGGAGATAGATCGCATGGCTCTTCAAGGCATCAACCTGCCGCTCATGGCCGTCAACAGCCAATATGCCGTCTGGCAAAATACCCTCAAGCGTCTGGGATATACCGACGACGAAATCTTCGCCTTTCTTCCCGGTGCCGGGTACGAAGCCTGGTGGCTGATGGGCAACCTCGAGGGGTTCGGCGGACCGGTTTCGCAAGCCTTTATCGACCGGCAGACCGACCTGCAAAAGAAGATGCTGCGCCGCATGCGCGAGCTGGGCATGCAACCCGTATTCCAGGGCTTCTATGGCATGGTACCCAACAGTCTGAAAGAGAAATTTCCCCAAGCACACATTCTCGAGCAGGGCGAGTGGTGCACCTATCAGCGGCCCGCCTTCCTCGACCCCAACGACCCGCTGTTCGACTCGATAGCCGACATCTACTACGACGAGCAGAAGAGACTCTTCGGCGATGCCCTCTACTTTGCCGGTGACCCCTTCCACGAGGGAGGACAGTCCGAAGGCATCGATGTGAAGGCTGCTGCCACAAAGATACTGCAGGCCATGCGACGCATCTCGCCCAATGCCGTCTGGATTCTGCAAGGCTGGCAACACAACCCCATGCCCAGCCTCATGGAGGGGTTGAAACAGGGCGACGCCATCATTCTCGACCTGATGGCCTGCGAACGTCCGCAATGGGGCGGCATACCCAGTTCGATGTTCTATAAACCCGAAGGGCACATGTACCACAACTGGATCTGGTGCGCCCTGCCCAACTTCGGCGGCAAAACCGGACTGCACGGCAAAATGAGCAGCTACGCTTCGGGTCCCGTATTTGCCAAGCATCACCCGCTGGGGAAAAACCTCTGCGGCATCGGCACGGCCCCCGAGGGTATCGGTACCATACCCGTCGTGTATGACATGGTCTACGACATGGCCTGGCGGGAAGACAGCCTGAACGTAGACGAATGGCTCAAAGAGTATGCTCTCTACCGATATGGACAACCCGACTCGGCCTGCGACCAGGCCTGGGAGATTCTCGCCCATACCATCTATGAGTGTCACAACGAGACCGGCGGCCCCGTAGAGTCGTACATCTGTGCGCGACCCGCCGATACCATCAAGCACGTATCGGCCTGGGGAAATGCCGAAATATTCTATGACCCCGACCAGGTGGTGACCGCCTGGGAAACGATGTATGCCTCGCGCAACAAGTTCCGTAACAGCGACACCTACCGCTACGACCTGGTAGACCTGACCCGCCAGGTATTGAGCGACTATCTGAAAGCGTTGCATCGCCAGGCGGTAGCTGCCTTCCAACACCACGATGCCCCCCGGTTCACCCGCCTGTCGGCCCGGATGCTCGACATCATCCGCGACGACGACCGGCTGCTCTCCTCCCGCAAGGAGTTCTATGTGGGGATCTGGATAGGAGAAGCCGAAAAGGCCGGTACCAATCCACAGGAAAAGAAGCGGTTCGTCGCCAATGCCAAACGGCAGATTACCACCTGGACCGATTACGATTCAGAACTGCACGACTATGCCCACAAGGAGTGGGGCGGCCTCATGCGCGACCTCTACCTGCCCCGATGGGAGGCTTGGGTCAACTACAAGCTGGCTCTGCTGAAAGGGGAGCCTGCCCGGGAGCCCGACTACTTCGGTCTGGAAAAGGCGTGGGTAACCAGCGACAAGACATACGACGAAGGCCCCTCGGGCGATTCCATTGCCATCATCGAGGAGCTCTACAAGCAATACATCGGAGAGATACGTCAAACTTATAAAAATATTTAAAATTGCAAGATACCCGATGAGACATCAACCCCCTTATTCGTCTACTTTATAAACAAATAATCATTAACACCATAGAACACACATTATGTTACACAAAGTGCTTATATGCTCGTTGCTGCTTGCTTCAAGCGCGACTTATTCACAGGCAGTCCAGAAACAGATTCCTCCTTACAAAAACCCCGATCTCCCTATCGAAGAGCGGGTGGAGGATCTGCTGGGCCGCATGACTATTGACGAGAAAATTGCCCAAATACGGCACATTCACTCGTCCGACATTTTCAACGGACAGGAGTTTGATCCTCAAAAACTCTCAAACAAAGCAGGCGACATTGCCTGGGGCTTTGTCGAAGGATTCCCCCTTACCGGCGACAACTGTGCCCGATACATGCGCCCCATACAGAAGTACATGGTCGAGGAGACCCGTCTGGGTATTCCCGTCTTCACCGTAGCCGAATCGCTGCATGGCGTGGTACACGACGGCAACACCGTCTATCCCCAGAACATCGCACTCGGCAGCACGTTCACACCACAACTGGCTCGTGAAAAGGCTCATCACATCGCAAACGACCTTCACAGCATGGGATTCAAACAAGTGCTGGCTCCCTGTATCGATGCCGTGCGCGACTTGCGGTGGGGCCGGGTAGAAGAGTCGTATGGCGAGGACCCCTACCTGTGCGGCCTATTCGCTATCGAAGAGGTGGACGGATACCTCGAAAGCGGCATATCGCCCATGCTCAAACACTACGGGCCTCACGGCAACCCGCTGAGCGGTCTGAATCTGGCGTCGGTGGAATGCGGACTGAGAGACCTGCACGAGATTTATCTCAAGCCTTTCGAAATGGTGGTAAAGAACACGGGGATACTGGCCGTAATGTCGAGCTACAACTCGTGGAACCACGTGCCCAATTCGGCTTCGCACTATATGCTCACCGAAATTCTGCGCAATCAATGGGGATTCAAAGGGTATGTCTACTCCGACTGGGGTGCCATCGAAATGCTCAAAAGCATGCACCGCACGGCCCGCAACTCGTCCGAAGCCGCTATCCAGGCCATTACCGCCGGACTCGATGTCGAAGCCTCGAGCAACTGCTACCCCTTCTTGAAAAGTCTTGTCGAAAAAGGGGTCATCGACGAATCGGTCATCGACACGGCTGTACGCCGGGTCTTGTATGCCAAGTTTGCCTCGGGCCTGTTTGACGACCCCTACGGCAACCGATACGAACAGAACAAACGCCACACTCCCGAGAGCGTAAGGCTGTCGAAGGCCATCGCCGACGAATCGACCGTATTGCTGAAAAACGAAAACAACCTGCTGCCCCTCGACCCCAAACGCCTGAAGTCGATTGCCGTCATCGGCCCCAATGCCGACCAGATACAGTTTGGCGATTACACCTGGAGCCGCAACAACAAAGACGGCATCACTCCGCTGCAAGGTATCAAAAGCCGGGTAGGCAAAAACACCATCGTTCGCTACGCCAAAGGATGTAGCCTGGCTTCGCTCGATACATCGGGCATTGCCGAAGCCGTAGAAGCTGCCCGTCAAAGCGAGGTCGCCGTCATCTTCGGCGGCAGCACCAGTGCGGCTTTCGTACGCGACGGTTACAAAAATTCGACCTGCGGCGAGGGCTTCGACCTCAACGATCTGAACCTCACCGGAGCCCAGACCCAACTCATCCGTGCGGTATACGGCACGGGTACCCCCGTCATTCTCGTACTGGTAACGGGCAAACCGTTTGCCATCGAGTGGGAGAAGAACAACCTCCCCGCCATACTCGTGCAGTGGTATGCCGGTGAACAGGCCGGAAACTCCATCGCCGACATTCTGTTCGGCCGGGTAAATCCCTCGGGACGCCTTACCTTCTCCTTCCCCCGAAGCACCGGCCATCTGCCCGTCTACTACAACTACCTCCCCTCCGACCGAGGCTTCTACCACAATCCGGGCAGTTACGACGCTCCGGGCCGCGACTATGTATTCTCCTCGCCCACGGCGCTCTACTCCTTCGGATACGGTCTCTCCTACACGTCGTTTGTCTACAAGAATCTCACGACCGACCGCGATAAATATGGCTTGACCGACACCATCAAGGCTACCGTCGAGGTGAAGAATACCGGCAAACGCACCGGAAAAGAGGTGGTACAACTCTACGTGCGCGACAAGGTGAGCACCTATGTAACCCCGATAAGACAATTGCGCGACTTCCTGAAAATCGAGCTGAAGCCGGGCGAAAGCCGCACCGTACATTTGCAGGTTCCCGTAGCCGAACTCTATCTGGTCGATGAACAGAACCACCGATTTGTCGAACCCGGCGAATTCATCATCGAGGCCGGACAGTCGTCCGACAACATTATCCTGACGAAGAGCGTCGTCGTAGGCGAACCTTCGACCATCGGCGACGATGAAGTCGTTGTAGCCTATACCCCGAAAAGCTCGCGGCAAATGCAGGTAAAAGGCGAGGTACGCGACATACAGGCTACCCTCGTACCCGGCATGCAGGTTATCGAGAAGAGCACGGGGAAAACCCTGGCCAAAACCGATGAACGCGGCAGATTCCAGGTAACGACCGGCAACCACGAGTTCCTGGTCTTCAAGAAATCGGGCTACCGCACTGCCGAAATCGAAGTGAACAACCGCAACGTCATCAACATGACCGTCAACTACGGAGAGGATTAACCCTTGTTTACCCACACATCCAACACGATAAAAACAGATATGAAGAAAATCATAATCGCTTGTCTGTGGTGCTGCATATCCCTGTTTGCGGGATATGCGGCGCAAGACACCCCGCTGAATATCACTCCTGCCCCTCAAGAGATGACCGTGAAAAGCGGCACTTTCGCCCTCACGCCTCAAACGTCGCTGGTCGTCGGCCGTACCCAACGGGCCGACCTGCAAAAGGTGGCCGCCTACTTTCAGGCCAAAATCAATCGAGCCACCGGCTACGACCTGGCTATCAAAAACAGCGGCAACCACAACTGCATCTCGCTGCAGATAGACCGCTCGCTGAAACTGGGCGACGAAGGCTACCGGTTGAGCGTCACCCCCAAGCGGGTACAGGTCAAGGCCCGCACACCGCAAGGTCTCTTCTACGGCATGCAGTCGGTCATGCAGCTGCTCCCTCCCCAAATCGAGAGCGAGCAACTTGTCGACGGTATCGACTGGACAATGCCCTGTGTCGAAATCGGTGACGAACCGGCCTACGGCTACCGCGGCATGATGCTCGACGTGTGCCGCCACTTCCACGACGTGGAATTCGTCAAGAAACAGCTCGACATCATGGCCATGTTCAAGATGAACTATTTCCACTGGCACCTCACCGACGACCACCTCTGGACCATCGAAGTAAAGAGATACCCCCGCCTCACCGAGGTAGGTTCGGTACGCCACAATGCCGACGGCTCCATACACCGGGGATTTTATACGCAAGAGCAGATTAAAGAGGTAGTCGCCTATGCGGCCGACCGCTTCATCACCGTCATCCCCGAGATTGAGTTGCCGGGTCACGCCCTGGCCGCCCTCACCGCCTACCCCGAATACTCCTGTACCGGCGGCCCGTTTGAGCTGCGCAACAAGTGGGGCGTGGAAGACAACGTCTATTGTGCCGGCAACGACAAGACTTTCGAATTTCTCGAAAACATTCTCGACGAGGTGATTCCCCTCTTCCCGGGCAAATATGTACACATCGGTGGCGACGAATGCCCCAAAAAGAGATGGGAAGCCTGCCCCAAATGCCAGAAACGTATCCAAGATGAAAATCTGAAAGACGAACACGAACTGCAAAGCTACTTTATCCACCGCATCGAGAAAATCATTCTCGAACACGGCAAGGCCATGATTGGCTGGGACGAGATACTCGAAGGCGGACTGGCCCCCTCGGCTACCGTCATGTCGTGGCGGGGCGAAGAGGGCGGTATCGCAGCCGCTTCGATGGGACACGACGTGATTATGACCCCCTCGCCGTGGCTCTATGTCGATGCCGGTCAAGGAGCCGTCGAGGCCGAGCCCATCGCCATCAAGTTTGCCATCATGCTCGACAAAATCTACAACTACGACCCCTCGTCCGAAAAGATTCCCGAGAACCTGCGCCACCATGTACTGGGCGCCCAGTGCAACATGTGGACCGAATATGCCGTCACGCCCGACTATACCGAGTATCTGCTCTACCCGCGCATGCTCGCTCTGGCCGAACTCGACTGGACTCCCAAAGAGAAAAAGGACTATAACTCGTTTGCCCGTCGCCTCGACTCGCAACTGGTACGGCTCGACATGCACCACATCAACTACCACATTCCCCTGCCCGAAGGGCCCATGGCCAACCGCATCGCCTTTACCGACCAGACGACACTGACCTTCCACAACAGCCGCAACTACCCCATGGTCTATACTACCGATGGCAGCGAACCGCAGGCCGGGTCGACCCGATATGAGAATCCGTTGACCTTCGACCGCAACACGACCTTGAAAATCGCTACGCTGCTCCCCTCGGGGAAATTGAGTACGACCCGTACCCTCGAGGTGGTTCGCGAGCCGCTCATGCCGGCAACCGACCAGGCTACCCAACCGGGTATCGAACGGCGACGCACCGAAGGTAACCTCTACTTTGTAAAAGACTTAGAGAGGGCCTACTGGACCGAGCCTCAAGTGGTCAAGGATTTCAGCCTCAAGACCAGTGGCGACGAAAAGGGGGCCTACTGCTACACGGGCTACTTCGAAGTCCCGGCCGACGGTATCTACTACTTCTCTTCCGAGATGGACGAACTGCAAATCGACGGACGGGTGGTCATCAGCAACGACGGCCGACTCGTGCGCCACTCGCACACCCGCAACTCGGTAGCCCTGCAAAAGGGCAAACACGCTTTCCGACTGCTGATGATCAACAACAACATCGGCGGCTACCTGCGTGCCTGGAACAACAAAGGGTTTATATTCGCACCCGAAGGTGGTACGTTGGCCCTGCCCGACCCGGCTACACTCTCTCACTAATCATAAAATCGGCAATTAAAAAAAGAGCGGGGAACCAGCGATGGCTCCCCGCTTTTCATAACGAGTCGGTTCGACACTGCCGCCTGTCGAAAACTTTGTTTTCGCTCTCGTCTCTTGTATCTTTGAATAAGACAGGAGGCGGTTCAGCATAAAAATCAAGTAAACTTGTTTTTCTACTTTCGCCTTTTCGTATCTTTGTAAAAAATAGCAGGCTATGAAGAAAGATAACTATTCACGCAAGGTCCCCGGCTGGTTCAAGGTGTTGATACTGATAACGGCTCTGCCGATTTTCGCCTGGCCCTGGTTGATGAGTCGGGCCACGTCGGCCTTTACCGAGAGCGGTATGGACGACAGTCTGCCGTGGACATTTGTCATGCTTATGCCCCTTTACGTCGTGCTCTCCACCTGGATCAGTTACCGGGTCTATGCCTCCCGGCCCGAGGTGTCGTGGATTTTGCAGGCATTGCAAATTCTGGTCTATATAGCCTTGGCCATACTGGTAGCATAGCACTGAGGCCCATGACTTAAGGATTATAAAGGTCGGGGTTGGAGAAGTTGATAATCTCCATCACCATTTCGTAGGCCTGACGAGCCGGACTCTCGGGATTGATTTCGGTCGCTTTCAAATAATTCTCAATCGCCAATTTCCAGTTCCCCTGTTTCCAGAAGAGGGCTCCTTTCAGGTAATAGGCCCCATCGTCCTGCGGGTCGCAAGCCAAGCGTTCTTCGAGGTGAACGAGTGCCTTCTCCAACTCGTTTTCACCAATCATTCGATTTATATCTTCTATTGAAATCATATCCATTCCAAATTATTGTGTAACAAAGATAGTGAAAAGCACTGCAATGGCAAAAAGAGGACAAAGTTTCGCTCTTGCTTTTGCCGAATGGCTACACGACCCTTATCCTGGGTATGAACAACTGCGACAGTGGAACTCACGGAATTAAAAATCGCACAATCGCTATCTATTTAAAAGATAACGGAATTGAGATTAGAAAGTAAAAAGGGTGTCAATATAAAAAATTGATGTACCTTTGCCCCCGAAATTCTAACACACAAAAAACTATGTCTACTTATACCGAAGATACTCGTAAAGTAACGACTCACCGCCTGATGGAGATGAAGCTCCGCGGCGAAAAGATTTCGATGTTGACCGCCTACGATTTCTCTATGGCGACTCTTATAGACCAGGCCGGTATCGATGTCATTCTGGTTGGCGACTCGGCTTCCAACGTGATGGCGGGCAATGTGACCACGCTGCCCATCACCCTCGACCAGATGATTTATCACGGCAAGTCGGTGGTACGTGCCGTCAAACGGGCGCTGGTGGTTGTCGACATGCCCTTCGGGTCGTACCAGGGCAACTCGAAAGAGGCTGTGGCCTCGGCCATCCGCATCATGAAGGAGACGCACGCCGACTGTGTGAAGATGGAGGGCGGAGCCGAAATACGCGAATCGGTAGAGCGCATACTCAGTGCCGGTATCCCCGTGATGGGTCACCTGGGCCTCACACCCCAGTCGATCAACAAATTCGGCACCTATACCGTACGTGCCCGCGAAGAGGCCGAAGCAAAAAAACTGATCGAGGATGCCCATCTGCTCGAGGAAATCGGCTGCTTTGCCCTCGTACTCGAGAAGATTCCCGCCACGCTGGCTACCCGCGTGGCCGAGGAGCTGACCATCCCCGTAATCGGTATCGGTGCCGGTGGCGGTGTAGACGGCCAGGTGCTCGTGATGCACGACATGCTGGGTATCAACAAAGGGTTCTCGCCCCGCTTCCTTCGTCGGTATGCCGACCTGAGCACTACCATCACCGAAGCGGTTCAGGCCTATATAAAAGATGTAAAGACGCGCGACTTCCCCAACGAGAAGGAGCAATACTAAAAACGGAAACGCAAAAGGAGTTGTGTCGCAGGGCACAGTTCCTTTTTGCTTGACCGGGGGCCATGTGGCCCGAACCGCAAACGGCACCGGCACAACCACCTGCCGTCACAACCGAAGGCCGGTTACCGGCGCTCACCCCCTGCAAACTCCAGCCCAGCCACAAATCGGGGCATGGACAAGAAGACATTCATCACACCATTTGCCAGATAGTATCTTATGATCAAGAACCGTAATCTTTCACTCGACCTGTTGCGGGTCATTGCCTGTTACCTGGTCATGCAACAACATGCCAGCGAGTATTACTACATTGGCGACCAACTCAGTGTCGTCACCGGTAGCAACACCTTCTGGATAGGTATCATCACCTCGCTATGCCGCACGTCGGTACCCCTGTTTGTCATGCTGTCGGGATTTCTGCTGCTCCCGATGCAAGACTCCATCTCCCGGTTCTTCCGCAAGCGGTTCACCCGCATCGTCTACCCCTTTGTCGTCTGGTGCGTCATCTACGCCATCTACTTCATGGCTACACGGGGCGAGTCGGTGGGTGACCTGGCTCTGCACATCCTGCACATCCCCGTCAACTTCGGGTGCGAGATAGGCCATCTGTGGTATATCTACATGCTCATCGGGCTCTACCTGGTTGTCCCCATCATCTCGCCCTGGCTCGAACGGGCCGGCAAACGCGAACTGGAAGGCTACCTGGCCCTGTGGGTTCTCACCACCTTCCTCCCCTACATACACCTGGCCTACCCCGAAGTGCTGGGCGAGGCCTTCTGGAACGACACCCCCCTGCTCTACTACTTCACCGGGTTTATCGGCTATTTCATTCTGGGGTATTACCTGCGAAGATACGGCTACCCCTCGGCACTCCTCTCGTGGGTATTGCTCGTGGCGGGTTATGCCGTCACGGCCGGCCTCTTCTGCGCACGCATCGATACCGTAGCCACCATTCCCGAGCTGGAACTCAGCTGGCGCTTCTGTACCGTAAACGTACTGATGATGTCGTTGGGACTCTTCTCGCTCATCGGCCGGCTGAAACTGAACGGGCAAAGCCGGGGGGCGCAGCTCCTCACCGACATCTCGGTCAAAAGCTACGGTATGTACCTGGCCCACATCATCGTGCTCAACTTCTACTACGACCTGATTCACCCCCTTGCCCAGGCAGCCTACATAGCCATACCCCTCATAGCCGTGTGCACCTTCGTCACCGTCTACCTGCTGGTGAAGGTGATAGCCTGGCTGCCCAAGAGCAAATACATCATCGGATAAGGCCGTCGGGGACCCGACACTACTTCGAGCCCGACTGCTCCTGCGCCTTGAGCAGATCTCTGATTTCGGTCAGCAGCTTCACCTCGGCCGAAGGTTCGGGCGGCGTAGCAGCCGCCTGAGCTTGCGCCTGCGCCTTGCGTTTGGCCGTGAGCCGCGTGATGAGTTTGATGAAGAGGAAAATCGAGAAGGCGATAATCAGGAAGTCGAACGTCATCTGCAGGAAGTTCCCGTAGTTAAGCGTCACGGCCGCCTGTTCCACGCCGTTGACCTCGCGCGGCGCCTTCAGCACCCACTTCAGGTCGGTGAAGTTGACACCCCCTACCAGCACACCCAGGAGCGGCATGATAATATCGGCCACCAGCGAAGAGACAATTTTGCCGAAAGCCCCCCCGATAATCACACCCACGGCCAAGTCGATGACGTTGCCACGCATCGCAAAGTTTTTAAAGTCGGTCCAAAAAGAACTTTTCATAACGGTACATTTTAGTATTACAGATAGATTACTCACATTCAAGGATATGCAAATAAAGAAATTTTTCTTTTATTTTCACATTCGCATACATTGTATTCAAAAAAAATATATACCTTTGCAGTGCAATTTTAGGAGCAAAGTATAAAATTATGAAATATAAAATTGCCTTTTTGCTGGTTTTGCTTGCCCTGATGAGCAGTTGCGCCACTCCATGCGGTTGTTAAACAATATGGCAAGAGCAAATGTTTTTAAGGCAGCGGGTCGGAAAAGAGAAAAAACGCGAGACATTATTTTTATTCAATAAACACTTAAAGTTTTATTACAATGATTAAAGTAGGTATCAATGGTTTTGGCCGCATCGGACGTTTCGTTTTCCGTGCAGCACAAACAAGAAACGACATCCAGATCGTAGGTATTAACGACCTTTGCCCGGTTGACTATTTGGCATACATGTTGAAATACGACACGATGCACGGTCATTTCGATGGCACGATCGAGGCTGATGTTGAGAAAAGTCAATTGATCGTAAACGGTAAAACGATTCGTGTTACCGCCGAAAAGAACCCTGCCGACCTGAAATGGAACGAGGTAGGTGCTGAATATGTAGTAGAATCTACCGGTCTCTTCCTGACCAAAGAAAAAGCTCAAGCTCACATCCAAGCTGGTGCCAAATATGTAGTTATGTCGGCTCCTTCGAAAGATGATACCCCCATGTTCGTTTGCGGTGTAAACGAGAACACTTACGTTAAAGGTACTCAATTCGTATCGAACGCTTCTTGTACGACCAACTGCTTGGCTCCTATCGCCAAAGTATTGAACGACAAATTCGGTATCCTCGATGGTCTTATGACGACGGTTCACTCGACGACGGCTACTCAAAAAACCGTTGACGGTCCTTCGATGAAAGACTGGCGTGGTGGTCGTGCCGCTTCGGGCAACATCATCCCCTCTTCGACGGGTGCTGCCAAAGCCGTAGGTAAAGTTATTCCTTCGTTGAATGGCAAACTGACCGGTATGTCGATGCGTGTTCCGACTCTGGATGTTTCGGTTGTTGACTTGACGGTTAACTTGGCTAAACCGGCTACTTATGCCGAAATCTGCGCCGCTATGAAAGAGGCTTCGGAAGGCGAACTGAAAGGTATCCTCGGTTACACCGAAGACGCAGTTGTATCTTCTGACTTCCTGGGCGATACTCGTACTTCGATCTTCGATGCCAAAGCTGGTATCGCTTTGACCGACACGTTCGTAAAAGTTGTTTCTTGGTATGACAACGAGATCGGTTACTCGAACAAAGTTCTCGACCTGATCGCTCACATGGCTAAAGTAAACGGCTAATCATTATCCACACGATAATACATAAGAAAGCCGACCCTTTATCGGGGTCGGCTTTCTTCGTCTCAATCCGACAGGTACACCCTCGCCATATACCCTTGAAGGCATCCTTCTTTGTGCCACGCCACACCTCTCGGATTTACCGGTCTCACACATATACAACACCATAGCTCGACAAAAAGTTATTCAGCACGGGCAGTATTTCGCCCACGGCCTTGCCCATGTTGCCGGTTACCCGCACCGGCATATCGGTGTACTGCGGCTCGATGCCGCAAATCATCGATACCGCCCGATGCTCTCGCTCGGTCAGCCCAATCTCACACATCAGCATGTAGGCCACGCCGTCAAACTCGATTTCGGCCTCGTGCCGTACCCGCTTGCGCGGTGTCTCGTCGCGCTCGTAAGCCACCAGCCAGTACGATGCCGCCAAGGCGGCCAAAGCCGGTGCTTCCCATTCGATTGTCTTCATTGTTGCTTGCTCCTTTCCTTCGACGCCACTCTGCCAGGGTATATTCACACTGCTTTTACCTGTTTTGCCCGTGTATCTCTTCCCTCTGTTTATAAATTACATAGGTAATATACCCCGGCAGAGTGTTATCAAATATGTTAATTATTAGCCTATTATTTCGTTTATTCAAAAAAAGTTCCTACCTTTGTATGTGGTAATAGCACCACACAAATATACAACTCAAAATCGCATTATGCAAATTATTAAAGGTAATTTTACCATATAAATTTTATACGGCCATGAGCAACGACGATAAAATTATCAGAATCAAAGCGTTAATAGACGACCAGGGAATCACCCAGTCGGAGTTTGCCAAACGCATTGCCATCGATGCTTCCAACTTTTCGAAGCACCTGACCGGCAAATTACCCATCAGCGACTCGCTCATCAACAAAATCGTAGTCGAGTTGGGGGTTTCGAAAGAGTGGCTCTGCTCGGGCAACGGCCCCATGTATGCACCGGTCGGCAGCGCAGCGGGCAGCGACGTGCACAACCACATACGCACCCTCACCCTTCCCTCGGGTGCCATCGTGTCCGAAGTACGCAACGGCGCCAAGGTCTACGGTCTCGACGTCACGGCCGGCAATCTGGGGCGGGACCGCATGTTTACCGACGACCTGGTCATCGGCAGCATCGACGTCCCCTTCATCAACCCCGACTGCAGCATCGTCAAGGTGAGCGGCGACAGCATGAAACCGGTTATCAACAACGGAGACATGATTGCCATTCGCGAAATCAAAAATCCCAACCTCATCTTTTGGGGCCAAATCTACGTCGTACTGCTCGAAGACTACCGCATGGTCAAGTATGTGCGCAAGCACGAAAACCCCGACCGGGTAATCCTGCGCAGCGAAAACAAAGAATATGACGACATCGAAATCGAGAAACGCGACATCTGCGACCTCTTCATCGTCGAGAATATCATACGCATCGACAATCGCATATAAGATGCCGTAAAGAAAAAAATACCAATATCAACGCCAACGAAACATTACCGAGAAATATGCTGACCTTGAAACAAGTAATCGTGGAATCGCACGACGACCTCGAGATATGGTCGTCGATTACCGTGTGGGAGGGTGCACGGCAGGAGCTGGTTATCCAGCTGGAATTTACCGACTATGACGACCCGGACCGAGAGACCAAGACGTCTGCCACACTCGACCGGGACGAGGCTGCTACCCTGGCCAAACATCTGCACATCACCGCCGAGGCTCTACCCCAGGCCCTGTTCGACAGGTATGGCGACACCTCCAATCTGGCGGTACCGTCGGAGGTCGAAGCTCTGTTCCAGGAGATACTCAACTTCATCCTCGACCACGGCGCCCGCTATCGCCTCACCCAGGAGTAGCCCTGCCATCCCCCCGGGGGAGTGAACGGCCTGCCACACATCGGCAACGCTACGAAGCACTACACCGGGGAACCCTATTTTACCCACTCTTTTACAGCAGACAGAGGGACGGGGCAGCATAGCCAAAATTGAAAACTGTGCGTCCCTATTTGCCCAGACCCTCATCTTTTAGTATCTTTACACCCGAATGACGAGAGGTTTATATCAGGAATGAAACAGTTGCTATACATCGCTTTACTACTGTTCTCCGGCCACAGCGTGCTGGCGGCTTCCTACACCTGCCACACCGAGGCGGGCGAGCTGCAAAGTCATATCCCGACCTCCGGCGAGTCGGTCACCCAACTGACCGTCACGGGCACACTCGATGCCCGCGATTTCGCCTACATGGGCGACTCGCTCACCAACCTGAACCTCATCGACCTGGAGGGCTGCACGATTGCCGCCTACGAAAGCCGCGATACCTATCTGGGCAACCAGGCGCGTTTCGAAGCGCACACCCTGCCGGCGCACACCTTTCTCGGATTCCAGAAACTGACGATGGTAAAACTACCAAAAGGCACACAAGTCATCGGCGAGGCCGCCTTTGCCGGATGCCCGGCCCTCACCACCATCGTCTGGGGCGAGCAGTTGCAGAGCATCGGCGACCTGGCTTTCTCGGGCTGCCCGGCACTCGACACCCCGCTGCCTGCCACGTTGCGCAGCATCGGCGAATACAGTTTTGCCGGATGCACCGCCTATACCGAACTGAACCTCGAAAGCGCTCCGCTAAAGTCCATCGGAGCCAACGCCTTCGCCGGCTGTACCCGCCTGGCCGCTATCGCCTTACCAGCTTCGCTGCAAACCATTGGCGACCGTTGCTTTGCCGGCTGCTCGGCCCTCACGGCCATCGCCCTGCCCGCAGCGCTGCAATCGCTGGGTGAAGGTTGCTTCGCCTACTGCACCTCGCTCTCGCAGGTCGATATGAAGCGTATCCTGCTCACCTCGATTCCGGCCTATGCCTTCGACCACTGTACAAGCCTCACGTCGCTGCATACCCCAGCCATGACTGAAGAAATTGGCGAAGGGGCCTTCTACTACTGCACCTCGCTGCTCGACTGCACGCTACCTACCCGACTGCGCGAGATAGCCGACTATGCCTTTGCCGGATGCAGCCGGATGGAACACCTCTCGTTCCTGCCCGAAGGGCTCGAGCGGATAGGCCGGTGGCCCTTCTACGGCATGCGACAACTCTACTCGGCCACGATACCCTCGACCGTCACCTACATCGGCGACCACGCCTTCGACAGCTGTACCCGCCTGGCCGCCGTCATGGCCTACCCCACCGAGCCCCCGGCACTGGGCGAGGAGGTATTCCTCAACGTGCAGCAAGCCGACTGCGCGCTGGGAGCTCCCGACGAGAGCATAGAGCTCTACCGCAACGCTCCGCAGTGGCAGGAGTTCGACATCAGGCACTTCTCCAACCGGGAAGAGATAGCCGACGACCACACCTTGCAAGTCTATTTCGAACACGAAATACTCCGGGTCAAAGCCTCCGACCCCATGCGACAAATCGCCCTCTACACCCTCGACGGGCGCGTTGTACACCGGGAGGAGGGCGAGACCTACGAGTGGGCCATCGACACCCGCTCATACACAGGACCGATATTTGTCCTGTCCATACAAATGCAATCGGGAGAGTACCGCCACCTGAAGGTGGGACGAAACCGGTAATCGACCGCCAGGAACAAAGATGAAATTTCGACTATGGGAAAAAATAAACTGAAAAAATTCGACGATCTGCAGGGATACCCCCACGTGTTCCAATACCCCTTCGGCCTGTTGCAGGAGAAAGGATTCGAAATGCAGGGCAAATGGGGCGAAACCTTCTTCAAGAACGACAACCCCATCGTGCTCGAGCTGGGTTGCGGCAAGGGCGAATATGCCGTAGGGCTGGCCCGTCGCTTTCCGCAAAAGAACTTTATCGGCATCGACATCAAAGGGGCCCGCATGTGGAGCGGTGCCAAACAGGCGCTCGAGGAGGGGATAAAGAATGTAGCCTTCCTGCGGACCAACATCGAGCTGATCGACCGCTTCTTCGGCCCGGGCGAGGTGTCGGAAATCTGGATTACCTTCCCCGACCCGCAGATGAAGAAGGTGCGCAAGCGGCTCACCTCGACCCGCTTCATGGCGCTCTACCAGCAGATACTCACCCCCGACGGGCTCATCCACCTCAAGAGCGACAGCCCCTTCATGTATACCTACACCTGCGAAATGGTGAAGGCCAACGGCTACCCCGTGCAGGTGGCTACCGACGACCTCTACCACTCGGGCATCGCCGACGACATTCTCGAGATAAAGACCTTCTACGAGCAACAGTGGCTCGAGCGGGGCATGAACATCAAGTACATCCGGTTCGTATGCCAGCCGCGCGAACAATTTGTCGAGCCCGACGTTGATATTCCCTACGACACCTACCGGAGTTTCAACCGGGGGAAACGCAGCGGCAAGCAGAGCAGTCAAGACGATACGACAACGAAATAACTTATATATCATGCAGCTATATCCTAAACTGATACTCGACGCACTGGCCAAAGTGCGTTATCCCGGCAACGGAAAAGACCTCGTCGCCAACGGCATGATCGAGGACGACATCCGCATCGACGGCAACAAGGTGAGCTTCTCCATCATCTTCGAGAAGCCCAACGACCCCTTCATCCGCTCGGTCGTGAAGGCGGCCGAAACGGCTATCCTCACCTTCATCAGCCCCGATGTCGACATCAAGGGCAACATCAACGTCAAGAGCAAACAGGTGGCCCGCCCCAACCCCGAGAACCCGCTCCCCGGCGTGAAGAACATCATCGCCGTGTCGTCGGGCAAAGGCGGCGTGGGCAAGTCGACCATCGCCTCGAACCTGGCCGTAGCACTGGCTCGCCTGGGCTACAAGGTGGGTCTGCTCGACGCCGACATCTTCGGCCCCTCGGCCCCCACGATGTTCGACATCGAAGATACCGACGTCTACACCGAGAATATCGGCGGCCGTGACCTCATTCTGCCCGTCGAACGATACGGGGTGAAGATTCTCTCCATCGGCTTCTTCGTGCGCAAGAACGACGCCGTATTGTGGCGGGGCGGCATGGCCAGCAACGCCCTGAAGCAACTCATCACCGATGCCGCCTGGGGCGACCTCGACTACTTCGTGCTCGACCTGCCGCCGGGCACCAGCGACATACACCTCACCCTGGTGCAGACCCTCGCCATCACCGGTGCCATCGTGGTCACCACCCCGCAGGAGGTGGCTCTGGCCGATGCCCGCAAAGGCATCAGCATGTTCACCGGCGACAAGGTGAATGTGCCCATTCTGGGTCTGGTCGAGAACATGAGCTGGTTTACCCCGGCCGAACTACCCGAGAACAAATACTACCTCTTTGGCAAGGATGGCGGCAAACGGCTGGCCGAAGAGGCCGGCGTGCCTCTGCTGGGGCAGATTCCCATCGTGCAGAGCATCTGCGAAAGCGGCGATGCCGGGCACCCCGTAGCCCTCGACGATTCGGTCACCGGGCTCGCCTTCAAACGTCTGGCCGAGGAGGTAGTAAAGGCTGTCGACGAGCGCAACGCCACCCGCCCCTCGACCCAGCGGGTAGAGGTTCACAAGTAATCACAATCCGGCAGGATTGCCCCTATATGGCGAGAGCCGCTGCAAAACTCGATTCGCAGCGGCTCTCGCTCTTTTTATTTCGTTTTGGAGGGTTATACCTCACCGGCCAGCAAACGCGCTACTGTGGCCGGATAGAGCTCGTGCTCGGCCGCATGGACCAGCGTGAAGAGCTCGTCGAGGTCGTGCCCCTCGTAGGGAACGGCACGCTGGGCAATGATGCGCCCGCCGTCGACCGTCTGGTCCACGTAGTGAATGGTCACGCCAAAGACCTTCACCCCATAGTTCAAAGCCTGCTCGACGGCCCGGGCCCCGGGGAATGCCGGCAGCAACGAGGGGTGTATGTTGATGATGCGACCACCGTAGCGCGACAGCAGCGTGTCGGCCACGATGCGCATGTAACCGGCCAGACACACCAGGTCGACACCGGCCTTGTCGAGACGGTCGGCAATGGCACCCTCCATATCGGCTTTCGAGGGATAGGATTTGGGTTGGAAGGCAAAGGTCTCCACCCCGTGACGGGCGGCCCGTTCGACTACGGCAGCCGCCGGCTTGTCGCAAACCAGCAGAACCACCTCGGCCGGAATACGGCCCGACTCGCAGGCCGTTACAATCGCCTCGAAGTTGGTACCGGTGCCGCTGGCAAATATAGCAAGACGTTTCTTTTGAGACATGACACAATTCTTTTTATCACAGGTTTACAAACAGACATGGCGCTCAAAGGCCGGCATCACCGCCGCTTCGAGCGCCATGGTATATTCACACAGAGAGCGGGGCAATTACTTTACCTCCCAGGTCTCTCCGTTCAACAGGAACTCACGCAGCGAATGGTAAGGCACCTTGCCGGTTACCTCTTTCACCTGGCGGGCCACCTCCTGGTCGTAGGCCGGAGCCTCGACATTGCGTATCACGCCGATGGCCAGCGGCAGTTCGTGACCGTCCATCATGGCCAGACTCTGGTGCATGAAGTTGTCGGGCGACTTGGCATCGTGTACCAGAATGTCGTCGAGTGTCACACCGTTCTCGCCGATGGTCACCGCCTTGAGCTTGTAACCGTCGAGCACGAGACCTCGGTTGTGGTCCTTGCCGAAAATCATCTTCTCGCCATGGCGCAGATGGATGGTGCGGTCGGCCCGGAACTCCTTGTCGGCCACATAGCTGTGGATGTTGTTGTTGAAGATGACGCAGTTTTGCAACAACTCTACCACCGAGGTTCCCTTGTGGCGGGCAGCCTCGACCAGCACCTCCTGCGAAACCGACAGCTCTACGTCGAGCGAACGGGCAAAGAAGGTACCGCGGGCACCAAACACGAGCTCGGCCGGGATGAAGGGGTCTTCTACCGTGCCGTAGGGCGACGACTTGGTCACAAAACCACGGTCGCTCGTGGGCGAATACTGCCCCTTGGTAAGGCCGTAGATCTTGTTGTTCATCAGCACCACGTTGATGTCGACATTCCGGCGCACCGAGTGGATGAAGTGGTTACCGCCGATAGCCAGGCAGTCGCCATCGCCCGAAATCTGCCATACGGTCAGGTCGGGGTTGGCCGTCTTCACGCCGGTAGCAATGGCAGCGGCACGGCCGTGAATGGTGTGGAACCCGTAGGTATTCATGTAGTAGGGCAGACGCGACGAGCAGCCGATACCCGAAACCACTACGGTCTTGTGGGGCGGTATGCCCAGCGTGGCCATGGCTTTCTGCAGCACGTTCACAATCGAGTGGTCTCCGCAACCGGGACACCAGCGCACATACTGATCGCTCTTATAATCTTTTGCCGTATATTCCTTTTGTTCTTCCATGTCTTATTCCTCCAAAAGCTTTGTAAAATGGTCAATCAACTCGCTCACCATAAACGGTTGGGCCTGTATCTTGTTGTAACGCAGGAAGGTCTTGCCGGGGACTTTACCCGAGAGGTAAGCCGCAAACTGACCGTTGTTCAGCTCGCACACAACCACCCGTTTGTACCGGCGGAGCACCTCCTCGGTATTCAGGGGCAGAGGATTGATATAGTTGAAGTGGGCGAATGCCACCGGTTTGCCCTGGGCATTCATGGCCTCGACGGCCGAATAGAGGTGGCCGTAGGTGCCGCCCCAGCCCACTACCAGCAGCTCGGCATCGGGGTTACCCTGCACCTGGAGCAACGGCAGGTCGTTGGCAATGTTGTCGACCTTTTGCTGGCGGGCACGCACCATCTTCTCGTGGTTGGCCGGGTCGGTAGAGATGGCGCTGGTCTTCCAGTCTTTCTCCAGTCCGCCCAGGCGGTGCATGAAGCCTTCGACGCCCGGACGTGCCCAGAAGCGTACCGAACGCTCGTCGCGGTCGTAGGGTTTCCAGGCGCCCAGTTGTTCGGGCTTCACGTAGTTGGGTTTTATTTCGGGATACTCGTCCATGTCGGGGATACGCCAGGCCGAAGAGCCGTTGCCGATGAAACCGTCGGTGAGCAGGATGACGGGCGTCATGTGCTCCAGAGCGATCTTGGCAGCCTGGAAGGCCATGTCGAAGCAGTTGGTCGGAGTCGAAGCAGCCACGACCACAACCGGGCTTTCGCCGTTACGGCCGTAGAGAGCCTGCAACAGGTCGGTCTGCTCGGTCTTGGTGGGCAGACCCGTCGAGGGACCGCCGCGCTGTACGTCGATAACTACCAGCGGAAGCTCCGACATCACGGCCAGACCGATACCCTCGCTCTTCAAGGCCAGACCGGGACCCGAGGTCGAGGTCGCTGCCAGATTCCCGGCAAACGCGGCACCGATGGCGGTGCAGACACCGGCAATCTCATCCTCGACCTGAATGGCTTTTACACCCAGGTCTTTGCGTTTGGCCAGCTCGTGCAGAATGTCGGTGGCGGGGGTGATGGGATAACTGCCCAGGAAAAGGGGCAGACCCGATTTCTCCGAAGCGGCAATCAGGCCCCAGGCGGTGGCGGTGTTGCCGTTCACGTCGGTATAGATACCGGGGCGCACCTGTGCCGACTCTACCCGATAGGTCGATACCGAGGCGTGTATGTTGTGGCCATAGTTGTAACCGTCGCTCATCACCTTGGCATTGGCCTCGTAGATGGCCGGTTTCTTGGCAAACTTATTCTTCAGCAAATGTTGTGCCTGCTCCAGCGGACGGTCGAACAACCAGCAGACGAGGCCCAGCGCAAACATGTTTTTGCACCGCACGATCGACTTGTTGTCGAGACCCGAGTCGGCCAACGAATCCTTCACCATCTGCGTAATGGGCACCAGCACAATCTGTGCATGCGAAAGTCCGGCCTCCTTGATGGGGTCGTCGGTCTGGAAAGCCGCCTTCTCCAAATCGCTGGCGCGGAAGCTGTCGGAGTCGATGATGACCACTCCGCCTCTCTTCACATGACGGGCATTCGTCTTCAAGGCTGCAGGGTTCATGGCCACCAACACATCGGCCAAGTCGCCCGGCGTGTGAACACCCCGTCCTATATGAACCTGAAAACCGGATACTCCACCCAGTGTGCCTTGCGGAGCCCGAATCTCTGCCGGATAATCGGGGAAGGTCGATATTTCATCTCCCATACCGGCCGAAACATTGGAAAAAATATTTCCGGCCAACTGCATGCCATCGCCCGAATCGCCGGAAAATCGTACCACGACTTCTTCCAATACTTTCACTTTCGTTTTTTCTGTCATGTTTACGTTACATTTTTAATTCAACAGAGCTGTTTTTGATTTTATATTAAAATCATTTTGACAAAGATAGTGTTTTTTTGTAAGCATTTGAAATATTTTCATAGAAATATGTAAGCAACCTTACCTCTTTCTATTTAAAACATGGCCATGAAAAGTGCCATATCGTAATAGGGCAGCCCCAGACGTATGCTCAGCTCCTTGTGAGTGAGCTTCCCGCCAAACAGATAAACGGCATTGCGCAGCCGGTCGTCCGACTTGATGTGGCCGTAGAGCATGGCGGGGTCGTTGAGCGAAATGAGCAGGGGCACCAGCAGGTTGCTCAGGGCCATCGAAGCCGTCCGGGCCACGGCACTGCTCACGCTCGAGAGGCAGTAGTGCAGCACGCCGCACTGTTCGTACACCTTGTTGCACGGGGCCTCGCTGCAACTCGAGGTTTCGAAACATCCCCCCTTGTCCATGCAGAGGTCGAAGAGCAGGGCGCCCCGCTTCATCATCTCGACATAGTTCATGCCCAGCCGTCCTTGGTCGGGCACCTCGGTACCGATAACCACATCGGCCGAGCGCATGGCATTTTCCAGCACATGCGGGTGCAGGTTCGAAGTAAAGACCGAGGGGCTCACCTCAAGCTGGGTAGCCCGCAGGCGATAGAAATCGTTGTCGAAGACGCGCACCAGAGCCCCCAGTCCGCAAGCCGCACGGGCTGCCGCACGACCAGCCAAGCCGCCGCCGATAATCAGCACCTCAGAGGCAGCCACACCGGGCACACCGCCCAGCAATACGCCCTTGCCGCCGCTGCGATTACTCAGCAGCTCCGAGGCCAGCACGATGGCGGCACGGCCGTCAATCTCGTCGAGAATATCGGCAAAGAGACAGCGCCCCTGTTCGTCGGTCACCCGATCGATGGCCACGGCGGTCACCTTCTTCTGCATCAACAGTTTGACAACCGAAGCCGACTGATACTGAGGTTGCAGCAGGGTGAGCAGGAACACGCCCGGCCGAATCAAGGCCGCCTCTTCCCCGTTCAGCGGGGTAATCTTGAGCACCACATCGCACTGGAACACCTCGGCGGCATCGACCGCCTGGGCCCCCGCTTCGGTGTAGTGCAGGTCGCTGTATTTGATGCCCTCGCCCGCACCACGCTCGATGAGCACCACAAAGCCCTCCCGGGTGAGCAGCGCCACCCCCTCGGGGGTGAGGGGGAATCGTTTCTCCCCGCCGTTATGTTCGGCCGGCAACCCGACAGACAACCGACGGTTGCCCGACATCACACCCAGCAACTGTTCCTGAGGAGCCATTCCTACATTCAAACTACCCGCCATAGCTTTTTCTGCTTAATTAGATTTATCGGTACTAATATACAAATATCCTTGATAAAACGGTTCGGCCTGCCCGGTTTATTCGGCAGACTCATCGCCGGCCTCTCCCCGCATCAGTTGCGAGAGCCGCTGCACCGCCTCGTCGACCGAATGGGTCGACTCGTACTGCTCGGCATCGAAGGTGTAATCGGCCTGCCGATAGTAGGGCTCGCGCTGCGCCAGCATCCCGGCGATGCAATCGTCCAGCTCTTCGGCCGTCTTGCCGGCCACCAGGGGCCGCTTGACCCGCGCCCGCAACAACCGCCGGCACAACGTCGGTATCGAAGCCGACAGATAGACCGTGACACCCCGACTGCGCATATACTCCATATTGTCGAAGAAGCAGGGGGTACCCCCGCCCGTCGCCACCAACACGTTGTCGAACTCGGCCACCTCGTGCAGCATGCGCCGCTCAATGTCGCGGAATCCCGCTTCGCCCCGCTCGGCAAAGAGGTCGGAGACCCGCTTGCGATACCGGGCCTCGATATAGGCGTCGAGATCGATGAACTCCACATCGAGGAGCTGAGCGGCCCGCCGGCCCAGGGTGGTCTTGCCGGCTGCCATATATCCCACTAAAAAAACAGGCTTCATGGTTGTTGGGTATAAGATAGAGTATCGGTATTCCTGCCGGGGTCCGCCTCGACAGCCAGTTCGCCACCGGTCACCAGAGCCCGATGCTTGGCCCGCCACGTCTCGCCGAACTGGCTGAACTCGAACCCGGCCAGGCTCTCGGTGAGCATCTGCCGGTCGGCCTCCTTCACCGGCAGCCCCGCGATAAACTCGAGTGCCTTCTCCCGCCCCTCGAGGCCCGACAGCAGCACGGCCTTGTTGAGCAGATAGTCCAGGTTGGCTGGCTCCTCCTTCAAATACGATTCGTAGAGCACCAGTGCCTGCGACAACTGGGCACGGGCATCGGCCTCGTCGCCCCGGTCGTAGGCGATGAATCCCTTCACCGTATAGAAATAGGCCTTCAAACGGTTCTTCCCGTCGGGTCCTATCTTCTCGATAGCGGTGGTCGCCGTGCGGTAGGCACTGTCGGGGAGCCACAGATTCAACTCGTTGAGCACCTTCCCGAAGTAGACGTCGATATTTCCGTCGTCGGCCTCGAGAGCCTGTTCGAGCAACCCCTGGGCTACCCTGCAATCGGCGATGGACACTCCGTCGCCCGAGAGCATCGATACCGCCTCTTCATACAGGCGGGTGCTCTCCTCCCGGTCGCTTTTGCCGGGGGCACAGGCAACGAGCCCCCACAAAACGGCCCCCACGATACCACACGTGACGATTTTTCTCATCTTCATTTCCTCCATTCACGGCACCCGTTCCGGCTCCAAGACCGGGCTGCCGGATTGCGATTGCCGCACTAAGCCGTGTAAAGATACGATAAATTTCCCTATTTTTGCACCAGACAACCAAATGAGATTTCAATTATGGCCAAATACAAATACTATGTCGTGTGGGAAGGTCGGGCCCGGGGCATCTTCGACTCGTGGGAAGCGTGCAAAGAGCAGGTCGACAACTTCAAAGGAGCCAAGTACAAAAGTTTCGACAGCCTCGAAGCGGCCACCGAAGCCTTCCGCAATATCCCCGACGACTTCTCGGGCGTCTTGCGCAAAATAGGCGAACGCTCGCGCGACAAGCTCGAAGCTCCCCGACTCAGTCCCGAGGTCATTGCCGACAGCCTGGCCGTCGATGCCGCCTGCAGCGGAAATCCCGGCCACATGGAGTATCGCGGTGTCGACACGAAATCGGGCATCGAGCTCTTCCACGTGGGCCCCATGATGCAGGGCACCAACAACATAGGCGAGTTTCTGGCCCTCGTTCACGGGCTGGCCTATCTGCACCAGCGCGGCTCTGCCATCCCCGTCTACTCCGACAGCCGCAACGCCATCGCCTGGGTGCGGCAAAAGAAGTGCAAGACCAAGCTGCCCCAAACCGCCGTCAACGCCCCCATCTTCAACCTCATCGCCCGGGCCGAACGATGGCTGCAGACCCACACCTACACCAACCCCATCATCAAATGGGAGACCGAGCGGTGGGGCGAAATCCCGGCCGACTTCGGGCGCAAATAGACCCTCTCGATTATTTTTTTCATTCCTATAAAAACTACCAGGGCTGCCTCGCATGAGGCAGCCCTGGTTTACTTTATGTTCACAACCGGCACAGAAGCCACGGAATCAACGTCTTACCACCTTGGCCGTAGTGATGGTACCCGACTCGTCGACCACCTGAACAACCAGGATGGCCGGAGTTGAGGCACCGAGGTCGAGCGTGAAGCTGGTCGCATCGGGAGCCGACTGATGGAGCAACCGTCCATAGAGGTCATAAATGCGGACGGCACTCAGCATCGTCTGACCGCTCACGACAAGCCGACCACCATAGGTATAGACCCGGACGGTATCGTCAGCACTCTCCCCGGCCAACACGGTAATGCCGGTGCCTTGCGGTTCCTTGTATTCGCCCGACGGGATAATCTCGTAGAGGGTCGGGATATTGTGCTCGTTCCACTCGATGCGCACGGCCGTCACCATCTCGTAGTCACGCGTGTCGATGACGGTGGCCAGGTGGTCGAGCGTTCCGGCTTCCACCCATTGAGAGCCATCGTAGAGCGAGACGGCAGGCAATTCGTAGTTGGCATCGAAGGTGGTGTTGTGGTAAATCTCAACGGCCTCGATGTCCATATTCTCGATGAAGGTGTGTTCCACATAACCGGCCTCTTCGGCTCGATAGTTGGTAATCATGTTCTTGTCGGACAGGGCCGAAATCATGGCCTGGTTGTGGTCGGTAGTCTGTGTCACACGGTCTGCCATGACACAACCGAACTCTGCCACCTTGAGCCAATAGCTGCCGATGATATTGGTAATATACAGGCGGAGATACTTACCCGTAGCGCCATTGGCATTGGTGGTGAATGAGTGGGTGTTGGCGTTGATGCCGCCACTGTCGTAGGCTGCCACCTTTGTCCAGCTCTGCCCGTCCAACGACACCTGAAACTCTCCGCTGCCGATGAGCTGGTCGTTCTCCATGAAGGTAACCGTTATCTCAAAAATAGAATGTGGCTCGGCATACTCGAGTTGCAACCAGTCGCCCACCTGCGGCTCGGCGTTGCTCCAGAAGTGCGTACCGGAGTTACCGTCCACGATATTGCCGATATTATAACTCTGGTAGGTGCCGAGCGAAGTGCTGGGTGTGGGTTTGCCTATCTCGGAGGTAGCACCTGCCACAGAGCAGGAAAATTCGGCCAGCTGCATCCAGAACGAACCTTCGACACTGGTTACCATCAGGCGGACATATCGGGCATTGGTACCATTGGCTGCACAGGTATAACGATTATTGACCAGACTGCCGTGGCTGTATTGTGCTATGGTAGTCCATTCGTTGGCGTCGGTAGAGAGTTGAATATCGGCCGTACCGGAAAGGATGTCTTTGCCCGTGAAGACGAGGGTGACGTTGTCGATCGAGTAGACATCGCCATAGTCGAGCTGGATGTAGTGCCCCGCTGCCGTGTTCTCACCACTCCAGAAGAAAGTACCGGTGTTGCCATCGACAGCCAGCTCGAGGGGATAAGAGACATTACCATCGGTGTAGACCTTCAGGTTTGACGTAATAGCCGGAGTGGGTACGACGATTGCGCCCGACGACAAGGAGACGGTCAGAACATCAAAGCCAAGCGATTCCGCCTCGCCGCCGGCAGTGCTGCGAACCAGACGAACGTAGGCCGCATTCTGCGACGACACGGGCAGAGTGGCTGGAGTCCATATCTTGCCATTGATCGAGGTCTCGAAGGTCACCCCTTCAGGCAACTCCATCTCGCCGACTGCCACCTTCTCGATAGCCCCGAGGTAGAGGCCCACGTAATCGCCCCCGGCCAACTCGACACCGCTCAGCCCCGAAAGTGTGGCCCCGGCATCCTTCACAGTCAGGTTGAAAGCCGCCGGGTCCAGGTTGGTGACAACCTGCGCCTGCTCGGGTTCCGGCCAGTCACCGGGCAGGTTGGCGCCCAGGGTCTCATACAGATAGTCCACAAACGGACGGGTGTAAGAGTTGGCCGGATGCACCTCATAGCTCACCACGTGCGAGTCGGTGCCGTAGCCCTCGAGCTCGGAGATAAAATACTGCGGCTCGATGCCCAAACCCGTATAGAGCGAAATGATGCTTGCAAACGATGTCCAAGAGTCGGAGCGGCTCATCGACTCACCATTTTCGAGCAGGTCGAGCGACTTCTGGATGATAGTGGCGTAAGCCTTCAACTTGGCACACCAGGCCTTGACATCGGTGGCGAACAGGCGGTAGTCTCGGTTGTCGCTGTTTGCCATCACGGTTTCGATATATTCGCAAGCGGCTTGCAACCGGGCCATCTCCTCGCGGATGGCCGCGCCCTCTGCCGGGAAGTTGCCGTCGCTGTATTTCGACTTGAATGCCTCATAGAGGTCGATAATCTCCTGATCTTCATAGATAGCATCGGTATAGCGGGCAAACAGCCGTATCTGGTTCGCCGTCTCGGTATCGCCCGCTTCGGCCAGGTAGTCGAAGCAGTCGTTCCAGTTTTGCATCACATCGAACTGATTGGGATTCCAGCAATAGTCTGCCAGGCCGAACAGCCCCACCTTGGCAGCCTGCGACTGCTTCTCGGGGTTGAGAATGACACCGCCCAAGGTGCTGATGCCCCCCTTCTCGGGAACGAGGTTGTAGTGAGCCGTGAGTTCGCGCATGTAGAGGCGGTCGTCGTTGTTGTCGTTGACCGTCGCGTTCCACCAGAACAACGGGTTGCGTCCTATGTAGCCTGCCATCGCATCGCAGTCTTTCTTGTCCAGGTCGCCGCATACGGCATAACCGGTGAAACCGATGACCACGTCCTTGTCAACACTTGCCATCTGAGTCAGATAGGAAGCTGCTCCCTGATACATCAGAGCGTATGTGGCAGGAACATAGAAAAGGGGTGCAATCTTCTCGTCCTCAGCCTGGCTGGGAAACTCCTCCTTCAGCCGCTTCTGTGTCTGGTCGGGCAGGTGGGCCTGCATCTGCGCCGACGGGTTGCGATCCATATCGTCGATACATACACTGAAAGCACGCACGCCCAGGTCGTACATGTGGTGGTATTTCTGCATCAGCAGCTCCACGCCTTCATCCACCGTCGCCGTGCTGGAGAAGTCCATCGACACTTGTCCGCCGGGAGCCAGACCCGGATGGGCAGCCCAGACAAAGTGCACGTTGCAAGCCCGAGCAGTCTCGGCCATGCGGCGCACGTCATCTTGCGTAATCCACCCCATGCGGCGTTGCTCTTCAGTGATCTCTGTCGGATACTCCTCCGTCCAATAGCCCAGGTGGTAAGGGTCCATCTTGGGTGCATAGATGAAGACATTCATCTTGAAACGTTTGAAGAACTCGAACAGGCTGCAGTGTGCATCCACCGAATAGGGGTTGCCATAGAATCCCTCGATTGCACCACGCCACTGGCAGTGCGAGTAGTCTTCATAAGTCACCTCGTGCAGCGCAGCCCCTGCGGCCTGCTCCAGAATCTGCTCCAGGGTGGCGAAGGCATAGTATTCCGAACGCTCGCCATTGCCCAGCACCACGATGTTGCCGTCGGCAATCTGCATCACATGGGCGTCAAAGCGGTTGGGCGCCTCGGTGAACACCTCCTTGGAGACACCTTGGCTCGTGGCATAGGTATCTGCCACATCGCCCGAACCGGCCACGCCCACATACAGGTTGGTCAACTCGGACGAAGCCGACTCACTCAGTTGGAAGGTGTACCCGGCCCCCTCCAGCACCTCCTGGATACGGTCCTTGGTCACACGACCGATGCCCGAGCCGCAAACCACGTTGATGGTCGGTGTCAACTCCACCGTGCCACTTCCTTCGGTCGTCTGCTGGGGAATGGGATAAATGGTATAGGTCTGGGCATGAGCCAAAGTCATACCTATCAGACATACAAGCAGTAATAAGACTTTTTTCATGGGATTATAGAATTTCGGTTAACAGGTATCAGCAGATTATAGTCATCTGAAAATTTGACAATTAGCGACAATCGCCATATCTCTGTCGCATGGAGATGCAAAGCCATGCAAGCTGCACTCGCCATACTCGTCAGAGACAAAGTTAATGAATTGTTTCGTATGGGCGATAACTTCGGTAAGTTTTTGACCCCACAATACAAACGACAGGGGCGCCCCAAAAGAATGGGACACCCCTTGTGTATCTATATTTACCCCGGCACCAAGGCCGCAGGCAATCAGTCGATGATGTCGAAACCGCAGTAGGGAACCAGCACCTTAGGTATCTTGATACCCTCGGGGGTCTGGTTGTTTTCGAGCAGAGCTGCCACGATACGCGGCAAAGCCAGTGCACTACCGTTGAGGGTGTGGCACAGGTGCATCTTCTTGTCGGCACCGCGGTAACGACAGTGCAGACGGTTGGCCTGGTAGCTCTCGAAGTTGGAAACCGAGCTAACCTCGAGCCAGCGTTTCTGAGCGGCCGAGAATACCTCGAAGTCGAAGGTGATGGCCGAGGTGAAGCTCATGTCGCCACCGCACAGACGCAGGATGTGCCAGGGCAATTCGAGACGCTCGACCAGACTTTGCACGTGGTCCTTCATCTCCTCGAGAGCCTCGTACGAGTGGTCGGGGTGCTGTATCTGTACAATCTCTACCTTGTCGAACTGGTGCAGACGATTCAGACCGCGCACGTCTTTGCCGTACGAACCGGCTTCGCGGCGGAAGCAAGCCGAGTAAGCGGTATTCTTGATAGGCAGGTCGCTCTCGTTGAAAATCACGTCGCGGTAGAGGTTGGTCACCGGTACCTCGGCGGTAGGAATCAGGTAGAGGTCATCCTCGTTGCAGTGGTACATCTGACCCTCTTTGTCGGGCAGCTGTCCCGTGCCGTAACCCGATGCGGCATTCACCACATAAGGCGGCTGTATCTCCAGGTATCCGGCCTCACGGGCGGCGTCGAGGAAGAACGAAATCAAGGCGCGTTGCAGGCGGGCACCCTTGCCTTTGTAGACGGGGAATCCGGCACCGGTAATCTTCACGCCCAATTCGAAATCGATAAGGTCGTATTTCTTGGCCAACTCCCAGTGAGGCAGAGCATCCTCGGGCAGGTTGGGCATCACGCCACCGGTCTTCTCGACAATGTTGTCGGCAGCGGTACGTCCCTCGGGCACACCGGCATAAGGCAGGTTGGGGACAGTCAACAAAATATCGGTAATCTCTTTCTCGGCCGATACCATCGACTCTTCGAGCGCTTTGGTCGACTCCTTGATGGCAGCCGTCTGAGCTTTCACGGCCTCGGCCTCCTCTTTCTTTCCGGCTTTCATCAGTTGCCCGGTCTGGGCGGCCAATCCTTTCAGTTCGGCCAATTTGCCATCGAGTTCGGCTTGCGAAGCGCGACGGATTTTATCCAGTTCGAGTACCCGGTTGATAGCCTCTCTCCCGTCGAAATGCTTGATAGCCAACCGGCGAATCACATCTTCGGGATTCTCTTTAATGACACTAAGTGTAAGCATAGTCTAAATTTCGTATATTGTATTCTCGTTTACGACAACAGTTCTTTTACTTTGGCCGAGATGGCACGACCGTCGGCACGACCGGCCAACTGTTTGGAGGCCACGCCCATCACCTTGCCCATCTCTTGCGGTTTGGTGGCACCTACCTGAGCAATGATGGCCTTGAGGGCTTCGGTCAGCTCTTCGTCGGTCATCTGTTTGGGCAGATAGGTTTCGATAACGGCAGCTTCGGCCAGTTCGGGTTCGGCCAAGTCGGGGCGGTTCTGCTCCGAATAAATCTGTGCGCTCTCCTTGCGCTGTTTTACCATCTTGGCCAATATCTTCATCGCCGTCTCGTCCGACAGTTCGCCGTCGGCACCCTTGGCGGTCTTTGCTTCGAGAAACTCTTTCTTGATACCCCGCAGGGCTTCGAGTCTTACCTTGTCTTTTGCCAGCATGGCACTTTTGATGTCGTTGCTGACCTGATCAAATAAATTCATAATCTATACTATTTTACAGGTTTCAATCAAAACTTTATGGAACGGCGGTTGCTCGTCGGCTCCTCCTTGCGCTTCTCGCCTCCCTCGAAATTGTCGCGGAAGTCTTTGGGCCGATCGTAGGCCGGGGCATTCTCGAGCTTCTCGATCAACGCGTTGTTGTCGAGCTGGTCGGGACGCAGCACGATGTACTGCGACTGGGCTATGTGCTCGTCGGCATCGCCGCCGTACTCGCCCTTGAAGGTGAGGTCCGATACCTCGAAGCCGGTGGCCAGAATCGTGATGCGCACCTTCTTGCCCAGCGACGAATCGTGGGTATAGCCCCAGATTACCTTCACCCGTTTCTTGAAGCGGGTCATAAAGGCGTTCAGCTCCTTGGCCTCTTCGATACGCAACTCGTCGGTCTCTTCGGGCGAGAAGTAGAGGTTGAAGAGCACCCGCTCCGAGTCATAGATGTCGCTCTCCTTGAGCAGCGGCGAGATGAGTGCATTCTGTATGGCCTTGCTCATGCGGTGCTCACCCTCGCCCTCGCCGGTACTGATGACGGCGGCACCTCCGTTTTTCAGGGTAGTGCGCACATCGGCAAAGTCGAGGTTTATCTTACCGTTCTTCGACACCAGCTCGGCAATGCTGCGGGCCGCGTTGGCCAGGGCATCATCGGCTTTGGAGAAGGCGTTGGTCCACGAGAGGTCGGGATAGATTTTGCACAGACGCTCGTTGTTGATTACCAGCAGGGCGTCGACGTGCTTGCGCATCTCCTCGACACCGGCAAAGGCCTGCAGAATCTTGGGCTCGCCCTCGAAGAGGAACGGTATGGTAACGATACCCACCGTGAGCATGCCCTTCTCCTTGGCGATGCGGGCCACTACCGGGCCGGCACCCGTACCGGTGCCTCCACCCATACCGGCGGTGATGAATACCATGCGGGTCTCATCCTCGAAGAGGGACGAGATGCGACCGTCCAGTTTCTCATACTCCTCGGCCAGGCGCTTGCCCTCCTCGGGCTCGCCGCCGGCACCCTCGTCGCCGATGGCCACCTTGATGGGGACCGGCGAGTCGAACATGGCCTGGGGATCGGTATTGCACAGGGCCAGACTCACGCCCTGAATATTCTGCCGATACATGTAGTTGACAGCGTTTCCGCCACCACCACCTACGCCCACGACCTTTATCTTGATAGGCTCTTCTTTCCTCTCTCCGACCCCGGGGACGATGAAGTCGGGCAACTTGGAGCTATTTATATCTACATCGTTCATAACCTTCTACTTTTAATAGTTATCGTTTTCATCATCGAGCAGAGTCTCGGCCTTCTTGACCATATCTCTCAACTTACCGAATAAGCCGGGCTTGTTGGCTTTCTCCTTTTCCTTACGCTCTTTCTCGCGTTTCTTGGCCTCTTCGGCTTCGCGTTTGCGGCGCTCCTTCTCGGCCCGTTTGCGACGCTCCTGTTCCTCTTTTTCGCGAGCCCGTTGCTCTCTCGGGTCTACGGGTTCCTCTTCCTCCTCGACCTGCGGCTCCACCTCGGGGGTCGCAGCCGGCCGGGCTATTACCTCCACGCAGTTTTCACGGCCCGAATAGAGCAGGCCCAATATCTGCAGATAGTCGGCGCTCTTCGATTGCGAAGCTACGTCGAGCAACATATCCTGACGGAGGGCACCCTTGCGAACCTTGATGTCGCACTTCTCGGCCAGGAGCTCGGTGAGGTTGGAGAGCTTGGAGGCTCCGCCCACAATCACCATGCCGGCGCCCAGGCTCTTGCGGTCGCACTTGGCATAATCGAAGTGTGCGTTCACGTTGGCCACAATCTCTTCGATACGAGCCTTGACCACCTTCGAGAGGTCGAGGCTCTTGATTTCCGAACCGCTCTCGCCGCGCAGTGTAATGTTCGACTCCTCGCCCACCATCTTGGCCGACCCCAAACGAATCTTGAACGACTCGGCCTCGGCAGCCGTCACGTTCAGCGTCATAATGTCGCGCGTGATGTTCTGCCCGCCCAGCGGTATGGTCGAGAGGTAACGCAAGAATCCATCCTTGTAAATCGAGACGGTAGTCGTGTCGGCCCCAAAATCGACCAGCATGACACCGGCCTGACGCTCCTCGTTGCTCAAGGCCACATAGGCGGTCGAGAGGGCCGTGGGTATATAATGAGCCACCGTCAAATCGCCTTGGAAACAGCGGGCGGCACTTTTCTTGAGTTCGTCGCGGGCCACAATCAGCTTCACGCCCATCTTCAGGCTCGAGCCAACCAGCTCTTCCCGACCGATGCGCGGCTGATCGTCGACCGTCACTTCGGTGCGAACCACCTCCAGAATATCGGCTCCGGCGATAGGCATCTCGCGGGCCTCCTCCTGCAGGTGTTTGATTATATCTTCGTTGATGAGCGTACCCTCGGGATAATCGCGGCTGATCAGATGATCCTCAGCATGGAGCGACTGACCGCTGATGCCGACATAGACCTGCTTGATCTTCTTCGAGGTCCCTATGCGGTTACTCAGTTTGACTATCAGGCGTCTGATTTTTGCCGATACTTCGTCGGGGCGAACCACGAAACCGCGTTTCACACTCCCGCTCAACGATTCGGTATCTACGCCAAGCACAGTAACAACCCCCTTGAGAGAACGGGTTGCTATGGCTCCTCTTATCTTCGAGCTCCCGATCTCAATAGCTACTATGTATCTCTCCGTATCCATATCTTTCTCTATTAGTTTTTATTTCACCACTTTTTTCTACGCGTACAAACCACCTGATTCTTAAACTTCAGTGAAACGGTGTCGTACATCGTCCAACCGGTCTTGCTGAATACATCCTTATAGACCAGCATCAGATTGTCGAACTTCGTCTCATAATCCTCCACCGAGCCCAGCAGAATCGTCTGCTTGCCGACCCGGGGCACCAACTCCACTTCATGACGCTCATTGACATAAATTTGTTCAATCTGAGCATTCCAAAAAGGATGCCCGTAAATATACCGGGCCATCGGCAACAGGTCGAGATAGGTCAGCGTACTGTCTACCTGCCCGGTCACCAGAGGCAACGGGGTGCGATACTGCGCCACGGCAACAATGCGATGCCCTTCGGTATCGACGTAATAGTTGCTGCCATTGGCCATCACCCGCATTACGGGAATGCGCTGGGTTACCTTCACACACACGGTGCCCCCTACCTCCTTGTAACACTCGACCGAACCTAACACGCCATTCAGCATGAGGGTTCGCTCCATATCTTCGGTATTGACCTCCCCCATCGGTTTTCCGCAGGGGTCCAAATCGTACTCTTCGATATATCTATATACATCGGCCGGTGAGATATAGTGATGCGTAGCACTGTCCAGGACCTCGACCTGCAAGTCGAGACACTTCTCCTCGGCCGCATGCGAGCGGAGGACAAAGAACGCGACAAACAGGTAGACCACAAGCACTACCATCAACAGAAATCTCAACAAGACCTTCATTTTGCCTCCACGATTGATGCTATCTCGGGAAGCAGACGATCTATATCGCCGGCTCCCATCGTCAATAAAATGTCAAAGTTACACTCTTTTATCCGTTCTAACAACTTTTCGCGCAAACAAAGTTCTTTATCTCTGCATGTTATCCGGTCGAAAATAAGTTGCGACGTGACTCCCGGTATAGGCAATTCGCGAGCCGGATAAATATCGAGCAGTATCACCTGGTCGGCCATCGACAGCGCCTCGGCAAACTGGGGCGCAAAATCGCGGGTGCGACTATACAGGTGGGGCTGGAAGATAACCGTGAGTTTACGCCCGGGATAGAGGGCCCGTACCGAACGGATACTGGCTTTCAGCTCGTCGGGGTGATGGGCATAATCGTCTATCATCACGCGGTCGTCGCGTTTCACCCAGAACTCGAACCGCCGCTTGGCTCCCTTGAACGAGGCCATGGCCCGCCGCATGTCGTCGTCGGCCACCCCGTTCAACCGGGCTATGGCCATGGCGACCACGGCATTCTCGATGTTGATGTCGACGGGGACACCCAGCTCGACATCGGTCACCACACCGTCGGGGGCTACGAAGTCGAAGAGAATCGTACCGTTGCCCACCCGGATATTATCGGCGTGGAAATCGCCGCCGTCGCGGGCCGAATAGGTGTAGACCTTCACCCCCTCCTGCACACGGGGCACCAGCTTGATACCCTTCTTGATGACCAGACAGCCACCCGGCTGGATGAGCGAGGTGAAGTGTGCGAAGCTCTCGAGATAGGCCTCCTCGGTACCGTAGATGTCGAGGTGGTCGGGGTCGGTAGCCGTCACCACCGCCATATAGGGGTGCAACCAGTGGAACGAACGGTCGTACTCGTCGGCCTCGATTACCGTAAAGGGCGAGTGGTCCGACAGGATGAGGTTGCTGTTGTAGTTGCGCAGGATACCGCCCAGAAAGGCGTTGCACCCGATGGGCGACTCGTGAAAGATGTGGGCCGCCATGCTCGAGGTGGTCGTCTTGCCGTGCGTACCCGAGAAGCAAAGCCCCTTGCTCGACTGGGTGATGAGCCCCAGCAGCTCGGCCCGTTTCACCACCTTGAAGCCGTGCTCTCTGAAGTAGACCAGCCCGGCATGTGTGGCGGGAATGGCCGGGGTATAGACGACGAGCGTCGTTTTCGGGTCGCGGCAATAGTCGGGGATGAGGTCGACCGACTCGTCATAGACAATCTCGAGCCCCTCGCTCTGCAAGGCTTCGGTCAGGGGCGACGAGGTGCGGTCGTAACCGGCCACCCGGTATCCCTTTGCCAGGAAATAACGCACCAGCGCACTCATACCTATGCCGCCGGCACCTATGAAATAAAGCGAACTGTACTGTTTCATTTTTTATCGACTATGTCAAATATTATATCGGCAATACGCGCGGCCGAATCGCGCTGAGCCAGTTTCGAAATCTGCCGGCTCATCGACTCCAGACAATCCTCGTCGTTCACCACCGAGAGGGCGCAGGGCATCAACCGCTGACGGGCCTCGGCGTCGCGCACCAGAATGGCGGCTCCCTTCGACGAGAGGGCCTCGGCATTCTTGGTCTGGTGGTCTTCGGCTACATTGGGCGAAGGTACCAGAATGGCCGGCTTACCCAACAGGCAGAGCTCCGAGATAGAGCTGGCTCCGGCCCGCGAAATCACCAGGTCGGCAGCCTTGTAGGCCAAGTCCATGCGAGCTATAAAGGGCATCTGTTTGATGCAGGCCGGGTCGCCCGCCGCCTTCAATGCGGCGCGGGCCTTCTCGTCGAACCGCTTGCCGCACTGCCAGATAAGCTGCACGCCGCTCTTCACGATTTCGGGGATAGACTCGACAACGGCCGTGTTGAGGGTGAGAGCCCCCAGACTGCCGCCGATGAGCAGAATGGTCTTCTTGTGCGGGTCGAGCCCGAAGAAGTCGAACGCCTCGTCGCGAGTGAGCCGGTCGTTGCACAAGTCCTGCCGCACGGGGTTCCCCGTAAGCACTATTTTACCGGCGGGGAAAAACCGCTCCATCCCCTCATAGGCCACACAGATGGTGTGCGCCTTCGAAGCCAGCAGTTTGTTGGTGACACCCGCATAGGAGTTCTGCTCCTGAATGAGGGTGGGCACCCCCCGGCGGGCTGCCGCCCACAGCGTGGGACCGCTGGCATAACCGCCTACGCCCACGGCAATATCGGGGTTGAACCCGCGCACAATCTGGCGGGCCAGCCGCAGGCTCTTGCCCAACCGCCACAACACCTTGAAGTTGGCCAGCAGGTTGCTGCGGTTGAAGCCGCTCACGGGAAGCCCTTCGATGCGGTATCCGGCAGCCGGTACCTTCTCCATCTCCATCCGGTTCTCGGCCCCGACAAACAAGATGTCGGCCTCGGGGCAACGGGCCTTTATCGCATTGGCAATGGATATGGCGGGGAAGATGTGCCCCCCGGTACCACCGCCGCTTATCAATACTCTGATTGCTCGTTTCATCATAGCCTCCTTATGCTAAATTGGTGGGATTGGCAGCCTGCAAATCTTCGGGCAAACCGCTCTCCCGTTCCGACTTGATATTTGCTCCTGTATCTTTCACGGCATACCGGCTCACGCTGAGCATGACCCCGAAGGCAAAGCTCATCATCCATATCGAGGTTCCACCCTTACTGATGAGCGGCAGCGGCTGACCCGAAACCGGGAATACCCCTACCACGATAGCCATGTTGAAGAGAGCCTGCAACACAATCATCACCGCCATACCCATCACCAGCAGGGCCGGGAAGGCTTTGGTGCATCGCCGGGCAATGAGCCCCGCCCGCGCCAGAATCATGAGGTAGACCAGCAATAGTCCTACCCCGCCGACCACAAAACCCAGGTCTTCGATGATGATGGCATAGATATAGTCCGAGAAAGCCAGCGGCAGCCGCGAAGCCTCCCGACTGTTGCCGGGCCCTACACCGGTGATACCACCGTGGGCCATCGCCATGGCAGCCCGATGCTCCTGACGGTTGGCATCGGTCGTCTCTTTCTCATACTCGGGCGTCGAGTCGAAGAAGTCTTCCAACCGGCTCTTCCACGTAGAGCTTCGCTGGATAAGCACATCTTTCTTCTCACCATCCTGGACCGTCTGTTCCTGCTTGTTGAAGAGTTCTCTCTCGGTCAGAATATCCTTGGCCTGCATCACGGCCAGTGCCAGGACGAGATAGACCAGAAAGATAATGCCCAACTTGTACCACTCCACACCGCCTATCAGCATCATGCACACGCTGATGCCGATAAACAGCAACGTGTTGGTGAGCCCTTGGGTAAACAGCAGACCGCTGAAGATGGTCACCAGCACCACGACCAGCACCACTCCCTTCGTGTTCACCCCTCGCTTGATTTGCGATTTGGCCAGCACGGTTGCCATGGCCAGCACGATGGTGACCTTGGCCACCTCCGAACCTTGCAGCGAGACTCCCCACACCGTGATGGTACGCTTGGCCCCATTGAGCATGTCGCCCCAAAAGAGAATGCACACCAGCAACACGATGGCCGCCGGTATCATCAGATAGGCCATCACCTTGAACCACTTGTAGTGCACCCTCGAGGTCACATAGGTTATCAGGAATCCCGAAAAGAGAAGCAACACATGCTTGATAATAGGGGTATAGACATCGCCTCCCGTAATCTCCCGGCTGATGGCACTATATACCTCGACCACCGAAACGATATACAGGATGATGATGATGCCCCAAATGTAGGGATCGCTCCTCCTCGGTTTCTCAACTGCCTCTTCTTTCATCATTTCGTTCTCGTTTTATAAAGCTCTTACACACGCCTTGAACTGGTCGCCCCGGTCCTCGTAGCTTTTGAACAGGTCGAAGCTGGCACAGCAGGGCGACAGCAACACGGTATCGCCCGGCGAAGCGAGGGCATACGATTTGTCTACGGCCTCTTTCATCGAGCGGGCCTCGGTGATATAGGGCACCTTTCCCTCGAAGAAGGCGTGCAACTTGCTGTTGTCGACCCCGAGGAACACCAGCGCCTTCACCTTATCGCGCACCAACTGCTCGATTTCGGTATAGTCGTTACCCTTGTCCTTGCCGCCCAGAATGAGCACCACAGGGGTCTTCATACTTTCCAGTGCATACCAGCACGAGTTGACATTCGTAGCCTTCGAGTCGTTGATGAACTGCACACCCCGCACCGAAGCAACCCGTTCGAGCCGATGCTCTACCGACTCGAAGTCGCTCAATGCCTTGCGTATGGTCTCCTTCTTCACATTCAGCAGGCAGGCCGACAGGCCGGCAGCCATCGAGTTGTAGAGGTTGTGGCGGCCGTGCAGCGACAGTTCGTCGGCCTTCATCGTGAGTTTCTCCTCGGGGGTGTCGAACGTCAGCTCCCCGTGGTCGGTATAGGCCTGCGTGCCGGGCTCGTGCGTCTCGGCAAAGGGGTAGCGTTGCGACTGGAGGGTGAGGGTCGACAGCTTCTCGTTGATGACGGGGTCGTCGTTCCAGTAGATAAAGGCGTCGTCCTCGGTCTGGTTGCGTATGATGCGGAACTTGGCGTTCACATAGTTCTCCATCTTGTAGTCGTAGCGGTCGAGGTGGTCGGGCGTGATGTTGAGCAGCACGGCGATATTGGCCTTGAAGTCGTACATGTTGTCGAGCTGGAAACTGCTCAACTCGATGACGTAGTAGTCGTAGTCGCAGGTAGCCACCTGCAGGGCCAGACTCTTGCCCACGTTACCGGCCAGGCCTACCTTTAACCCGGCACTCTTCAGAATATGGTAGGTGAGCAGGGTCGTAGTCGTCTTGCCGTTGCTGCCGGTAATGCACACCATACGGGCATGCGTATAGCGACCGGCAAACTCGATTTCGGAGATAACGGGGATATTCCGCTCGCGCAGAGCCACAATCATGGGGGCATTCTCGGGAATGCCGGGACTCTTGACTACCTCGTCGGCATTCAGTATCAGCTCGGGGGTATGGTGACCCTCTTCCCACGCAATACCGTAGTGGTCGAGCTGCTGTTTATATGAGTCTTTGATCGACGACATATCCGAAACGAATACATCGAAACCCTTTATCTGAGCCAGCACGGCGGCTCCCGCACCGCTCTCACCAGCTCCCAACACTACAATTCTCTTTTTCTTTTCCATATCGAAACAACCTTTCTAACGCATTTTCAGCGTAATTATGGTAATAGCTGCCAGCATGAGACAGACAATCCAGAACCGAACAACGATTTTCGATTCGGGCACAGCTTGCAGCGGTTTTTGTATCAAGGCGTTGATACCCGCATTTCCCGGTTTCTGGAAATGGTGGTGCAACGGTGTCATCTTGAAGATACGGCGACCCTCGCCATACTTGCGCTTGGTTATCTTGAAGTAGGCGACCTGCATCATTACCGACAGGTCCTCGACAAAGAAGATAGCGCACAAGATGGGGATAAGCAGCTCTTTGTGTATGCACAAGGCAAAGACGGCAATGATACCGCCCAGCGTGAGGCTGCCCGTGTCGCCCATGAATACCTGGGCGGGATAAGCATTGTACCACAGGAAGCCGATAGTGGCCCCCATGAAAGCACTGGCAAACACCACCAGCTCTTCACTGCCCGGTATATACATTATATTTAAATAGGAGGCATAGGCTATGTGACCCGACAGGTAGGCCAGAATACCCAGCGTAAGCCCCATGATGGCCGAGGTGCCCGTAGCCAGACCGTCGAGACCGTCGGTCAGGTTGGCTCCGTTCGATACGGCAGTCACCACAAAAATGGTGAGCAGGATGAAGATAATCCAGCCGCCGGTCTGGGCATGCTCGCCCAGGAAGGGCACCAGGTCGGCATAATCGAGGTTATTGTTTTTGAAGAAGGGGATGGTCGTCTGGGTCGACTTGATATTCTCAGATTCGTACTTGACCACCTCGGTATCGGTACCGGGAGCCTGTACGGCCACATTTTCACGAATCACCACATCGGGACTCAGATAGAGCGTAAGTCCCACGATGAGCCCCAGCCCCACCTGACCTACAATCTTGAACCGCCCGTGCAGCCCCTCTTTGTCTTTTTTGAATACCTTGATATAGTCGTCGAGGAAACCTATGGCTCCCAGCCATACGGTGGTGATGAGCATCAGTATCATGTAGATGTTGCCCAGCCGACCCAGCAACAGGCAGGGTACCAGTATGGCAATAATGATGATGATACCTCCCATCGTGGGGGTACCCTTTTTGGCCATCTGACCTTCCAGCCCCAGGTCGCGCACAATCTCGCCGATTTGCCGCAACTGCAACCGGTTGATAATGCGCCTACCGATAATCGTGGCAATGAAGAGCGACAGGATAAAAGCGGCTACCGACCGGAACGAAATGTACGAAAACAGTCGTGCACCCGGAATATCGAATATCGATTCGAGATATTGAAACAGATAGTATAGCATAGTCTCTTTATTTCGCAATTAGTCGTTAAGCCTGCTCTTCGGCAAACAGTTTTTCTACCTCTTCCTTATCGTCGAAGTGGTGTTTTACCCCCTCGATTTCCTGGTAATCCTCATGCCCCTTGCCAGCCACCAGTATCACATCGCCAGGATTGGCAAACTGTGTGGCGGTGCGAATGGCTTCGCGACGGTCCACCTGGGTCAAGGTCTTGCGGCGTTGCTCGGCATCGAGCCCGGCCAGCATGTCGTTGAGAATGTCGTTGGGATTCTCGAAGCGGGGATTGTCGGAAGTGAGAATCACCCGGTCGCTCAGGTTCACCGCTTCGCGGGCCATCATGGGTCGTTTGCCCTTGTCGCGGTTGCCGCCGGCACCCACCACGGTGATGATGTGTCCCCGGTTGCCCAGCACCTCACGGATAGAGGTAAGCACATTGTTCAGCGCATCGGGGGTGTGTGCATAGTCTACGATTACGGTATATCCGCGCGACGAGTGCAGGGTCTGGAACCGCCCGGCCACAGGCACCAGCAGGCTCATCTTGCGCAACACCTCGTCGGGGTTCTGCCCCAGCAGACAGGTAGCTCCGTAGACGGCCAGCAGGTTGTAGGCATTGAACTTGCCCACGAACATCACCTCTACCGTCTTGCCGTTGATTTCGAGGGTCATGCCGTCGATACGGCTCTCGATGATCCGGGCCTTGAAGTCGGCCATCGTCCGCAACGAGTAGGTATGCTTCTCGGCCCGCGTGTTCTGCAACATCACCAGGCCCGACTTGTCGTCGATATTGGTCAAGGCAAAAGAGCCCTCGGGCAGTCCGTCGAAGAACGACTTCTTGGCCTTCAGATAGGCCTCTACCGTCTTGTGATAGTCGATGTGGTCGCGTGTCAGGTTGGTAAAGATGGCCCCGTCGAAATCGAGCCCGGCAATGCGGTGCTGGGCTGCCGAGTGCGAACTCACCTCCATGAAGGCATACTGGCAACCGGCATCGACCATCTCGCGCAACAGACGGTGCAGATGCAACGGGTCGGGGGTGGTGTGGGTAGCGGGAACCTTCACCGTATCGATGTAGTTGCACACCGTCGAGAGGAGTCCGGCCTTGTAACCCAGCGAGCGGAACATCTCGTACAGCAGTGTGGCCGTGGTCGTCTTGCCGTTGGTACCGGTTACCCCCACCAGCGTAAGCTCGCGCGAGGGATTGCCATACCAAGCCGAGGCCAACATGCCGAAAGCTACCGCACTGTCATCGACTTTTATATACGACACCTCGCCATTCAGCTCGGTGGGAAACTCTTCACAAACAATCACCTTGGCCCCCTGTGCCATGGCCTGGGGGATAAAGGTATGACCATCGACCGACGCACCGCGCACAGCCACAAACAGGTAGCCGGGTTTTACCTGGCGGGAGTCCGACTCCACACCCGACACCTCGCTCACGGCCGCGCCCTTGCGCTCGACCACTGTAATTCCCGATAATAACTCTTCTACATTTTTCATATCATCGTATCCTTTCCTATTTCAATCTTAAAATCACCGTCGTGCCTGGCTGCAACACAGCGCCCTTGGGGATAGACTGTTCATATACCCGGCCGCGGCCCTGAATATTCACGTTCAATCCGGCATGCTCCAACAGATATAGAGCGTCGCGAGCTCCCATTCCTATCATGTCGGGCATGCTGTCGCAATCGGTTTCCATGTGGAAACAGTCGCTCACATCGCCTTGTACACCCAGTGTCTGCAACACCTCCCGAGCATCGGACAGATTGCCTTTCATCACGGCCGGAGCAAAGGTCAGAGTCGAGTCGGTAGGCAACACCCGAGGCATGTCGAGCCGTCCCATCGAGTAGAGGGTCTCGGCTATCTTCTTCAACACACCGCCGCAATAGTGACCGGCCGAAGGCATGCCCGGCAGATCGGGTTTACCCAACAGAACGATACACGAGTATTGCGGTTTCTCATAGGGGAAGAATCCGCAGAAGGTGATGCGGTAGCGGCTCTCGTACCCGCTGGCACCGAGTACCCGCACCGTACCTGTTTTGCCGGCAATGCCCACTTTGGTCGAACGGGCCCGCCGCCCGGTACCGTCGTTGTCGTTTACCACGGCATAGAGCATCTTGCGCAATTCGCGAGCCGTCTCGGGCTTGCAGGCCTGTTCCCGGATGTAGCGAATGTTGAAGACCGTATCGGTCTGTCCGTTGCGCAACAGTTCTTTCACCAAACGGGGTTTCACAAACTTGCCGTCGTTGGCAATGGCATTGTACAGAGCCAACGTATAGATAGGCGGAATCTGGGTGGTATAGCCGTATGACATGCGGGTGAGGTCGACCCGGTCGCCCACATCGTTTTTCAGGTGACGTATGACGGGACGCGCCGCACCGGGGATACCTAGGTCGAAGGGCTCCATGAAACCCACCTCGTAGATACGTTGCACAAAACGGTCGGGGTCATGCTCGTATCCTTTCAGAATAATCTCGGACAGACCGATATTCGACGAATACTTCATCGCCTCGAGAGCCGTCATCGACGCCCGTCCATGCGTATCGGTGATAGGACGCACCTTTCGGCCCGGCGGATAGCGGAACACGCCATTATGGCCATTGATGATGTCGTTGGGGCGCACGACCCCGTCGTCGAGGGCAATCATCATCGACAGCGGCTTGATAACCGAGCCAGGCTCGTAGCCTTGCACGGCATTGTTTACCGTCTCCAGATACTCTCCGTTGGGCAGCCGTGCCAAATTCGACATGGCCTTGATATCGCCCGTCGCCACCTCCATGACCACCGCCACGGCAAACTCGGGTTGAGTCTCTTCGATTGCCCCCAGCAGGGCCTGCTCGGTAATATCCTGTATATCTATATCGATTGTCGTCTTCACATCGAGACCTCGTTGCGGGGGTACAGCCACCCAATCGACAATACCCGAAGGAATCTGTTTCTTGATGGTCTTTCCCGGCACACCGTACAGCAGGGAGTCAAACGCCTTCTCCAGGCCGCTGCTGCCGTGAAAGGTCTCGTTCAGCCGGCCGATGGCTCGCGAAGCCATATTCCCGTAGGGTTTCTCCCGCTTGATGATTCGGGCCGAATTGAGGTAGAAGCCCGAGAACTTGGTCGGATTCCTCAGGAAGGGAAACGTCTTCATCAACTTGTAGTCCTTTCCCGTCACCTCGCTCACCAGCACATAGCCGCGTTTGCCCTGCTTGAAGGCCTGCCTCATGCTCTGCTCATAGGCGGCAGCCGTCTTTTTGGGAAAATACTTGGCCAGCATCTGGCTCAAAGCCTGCACGCTGTCGTTGAACTCCTTGGCCTTGAACTTGGGCACCGTAAAGTCGATGATGGCCCCGTAGTAGGTCATCGTCGTAGCCAGCACCTCGCCGTTCTGGGCCAGAATATCGCCACGCTCGGGCATCACGTCGAGCGATACCGAGAGCATCTGAGCCGCCTTGGCATTCCATTTATCGGCATGGATAATGCACGTATCGGCCGCCTTTTTGACAATGGCGATACTAAAGAGCAATACCCCTACAATCACCAGGGTATAGCGCAGCAATATATGATTTCTATTCCTTGTCTCCATCGGTCTGTCTCAATTTTACAGGCGGGGTATTGGGTATCTCGAGCCCCAGCCGGTTTTCGTTCACGAGCGTCACGATGCGCGAATGCCGCACAGCCCCCATATACCGGGCTGCAGCACGCACCCGATCGGTCTTGGCATTGACCAGCTCGAATTGCAAATCGCGAATGGTCTGCAACTTGGTCTGGCACACATATCGATTGGCTATCGACAAGCAGAATAGAAAAACCACCGAAGCGATAAAGCCCCAGTGCGAGCGGAAAAAGTCCAGGGAGAAGATACGCCCCTGAATCACCAGCTTCAGATATTTGATAAATCCTATTCTTTCGTTTTTTGCTTTCTTTGCCATACCTCTATACCCTCTCTGCAATTCTCAGTTTAGCACTACGCGAACGGGGATTGCGTTCGATTTCGGCTTCGTCGGGGACAATCACCTTGTGGTTGACCGCCCGGAACGGAGCCTCGATGCGGCCGAAGAAATCCTGTTCGGCACGCCCCTCGACATTTCCCGTGCGTATGAAGTTCTTGACCATGCGGTCTTCGAGCGAGTGGTAGGTGAGTATCACCAGCCGTCCACCGGGAGCCAGCAGTTCGACCGACTGCTCGAGCAGCCGGCGCAGACTCTCCATCTCGCGGTTCACCTCGATGCGCAATGCCTGGAACAGTTGGGCCAGTTCTTTCTTCTCCTGCTTGCGGTTGACGCAGGGACGCACCACCTCGAGCAGCTGCTCGGTCGTAATGATGGGCGACGCGGCCCGGGCCGAAACGATGGCCGAAGCTATGCGGCGCGCACTCTTCAACTCGCCGTAGAGAAAGAAGAGGTCGGCCAATTGCTCCTCGCTATACGTGGCCACCACCTGGGCAGCCGTCTGTAATGCCCGTTGGTTCATGCGCATGTCGAGAGGCCCTTCAAAGCGGAACGAGAACCCCCGCTCCGAATCGTCGAAGTGGTGAAACGAAACCCCCAAATCGGCCAGGATACCGTCGACTTGCTCCACACCATAATAGCGCATGAAGTTTTTCAGATACCTGAAATTACTGTGAACAAATGTAAACCGGCAATCGTCCAAACTGTTGCGCCGGGCATCCTCGTCCTGGTCCAGCGAAAAGAGTCGTCCCGCTTCGCCTAAATGTCCTAAAATGGCCCGGGAATGTCCACCTCCGCCAAAGGTCACATCGACATAGGTGCCACCGGGTTTGATGGCCAGTCCGTCGATACACTCCTCGAGAAGTGCAGGTATATGATATACAGTCGATTGCAATTCCATTTACTACTTGTCCTCCAACTTCACATTTTTGCAGGGTAAAGATAGGCATTAATCCCTAATCCCGCAGTGCTCTTTTTCACTTTTTTCGCTATTTTTTTTCATCTAAAGTCCAAAAATTTCCGGGCATTAACTCGACGACTTCTATCATTCCGTAATAAAAGCCCTGTTCATATCTGTAAAAATAAAAAAATGGTGTATTTTTGTACACACTTTTTATGAATGTCATGAGTTCCGAACCTCTGAAAATCGATATTGAGAAGGTAGTCAGAGAGAAAACGCCCAAATATGCGAAACGGATTCCGGGTTTTCTCTTCCGTTATCTCAAGCGCACTATCCATCAGGACGAGATAAACTACGTACTCAGCACTTACAAGGAGAGCACCGGCGTGCAGTTTGCCGACGACCTGCTCGATTACATGAACGTGCACGCCCGCGTCTTCGGCATCGAGAATATTCCGGCCGAAGGGCGTTTCATTTTTGCCTCGAATCACCCGCTGGGAGCGCTCGACGGAGTGACGCTCATCCGATTCTTCGGACATTATTACAACGGGAAAATCAAATTTCTCGTCAACGACCTGTTGATGAATATCAAACCGTTGGCTCCCGTATTCCTGCCCATCAACAAGTACGGCTCCCAGGCCAAGGAGTCGAGCGTGCAGATAAACAAAGCCTACGATTCCGACGAACAGATGCTCATCTTCCCCGCCGGCTTGTGCTCGCGCCTGCAACACGGCAAGATATGCGACCTGGAGTGGAAAAAGACCTTCATCGCCAAAGCCATCCAATCGCAGCGCGATGTAATACCCATTTTTTTCGAAGGTCAGAATTCAGCCTTTTTTTATCGATTTGCTAAAATACGTAAATCTCTCGGCATAAAATTTAATATAGAATTGATATATTTGCCCGACGAAATGTTTAGCAGTAAAAACAAGACTTTCAACATCTACATCGGCAAACCTATCCCCTGGCAGACATTCGACAAGTCCAAGAGTCTTCAAGAGTGGGCCCAGATTGTAAAACAACAAGTCTATCAGATTAAAAAACAACAACATGGAACCGATTATCGCGCCTGTTGACAAAGAACTCATCAAGTCGGAACTGACCCCCGACCGATTTATGCGGGATACCCGCAAGGGCGGAAACAAAATATACATTGTCGATTGTAACAACGCACCCAATACCATGCGCGAAATAGGAAGACTGCGCGAAATCGCCTTCCGTTTTCCCGGCGGCGGCACCGGGCTCGCCCTCGACATCGACCAGTTCGATACGATGGACCCGCCCTGCCAGCAGCTTATCGTATGGAACCCCGATGCCGAAGAGATCATAGGCGGCTACCGCTTCATCCTGGGCGAGAACATCCGTACCGATGAGCAGGGCCGGCCCCGCATCGCCACCTCGCACCTCTTCGACTTCTCCGACAAGTTCCTGCACGAATACCTGCCTCGCACCATCGAGCTGGGACGCTCGTTCGTTACGCTCGAATACCAGTCGTCGCGTGCCGGAGCCAAGGGCCTCTTTGCCCTCGACAACCTGTGGGACGGTCTGGGTGCCCTCACGGTCGACTATCCGCAAATCGAATATTTCTTCGGGAAGGTGACCATGTACCCCACCTACTCGCACGAGGGGCGCAACATGATTCTCTACTTCCTGAACAAGCACTTCCCCGACCCCGAGCATCTGGTGTGGCCGCGGTACCCGCTGCAAACCAATACCGACGAGGAGAAGATGAGCCGGCTCTTCATTCACGACGACTTCAAGGAAGATTACAAGATATTGAACCAGGAGGTACGCAAACTCGGGTACAACATTCCTCCGCTGGTCAACGCCTACATGGGACTCTCGCCCACAATGAAGATGTTTGGCACAGCCATCAACGACGAGTTCGGCAACGTAGAGGAGTCGGGTATCCTCATCGCTATCAAGGATATCATTGCGGAGAAACGAAGCCGATACATCGAAACTTACGACAAACTGCCTCCGATAAAAATTTCGTAGCGGAACGGTTCCGCCCTTTTTATCGGGTGAATAAATAGATATTCGCCATGAAACCGAGCGCTCTACTGCCCGCGGCACTTGTGCTTCTGTTCAGCCAGTGCGGCGGAAACGAATCGTATATCCTCACCGAAACCGACTACATGCCGGCTTTCGCCGGCGACTCCTGCCTCTACATCGACCGCGACGACGACCTGCGCTTTGCCGGCCCCTACACCGACGCCTCGCTCTTCTACGACGACATGGCGCTGGTGTGCAACCGGGCCGACGACAAGTGGGGGTACATCGACGACGCGGGCGAACTCATCTACCCGGCCGTCTACAAAGAGGCAACCATATTCCACGAGAACCGCGCCTGGGTGGTACGCCCCGACGAGGCCCCCTGTGCCATCGACACCAAGGGGCGCCTGCAACTCACCCTCACCCGGGCCTCCCGGGCGATGATCTTCTGCGAGGGGATGGCCGCCTTTGCCCAAAAGGGGAAACGGGGCGAGCGATGGGGATTTATCGACAAGAGCGGAAAGACGGTGGTCAAACCCGCCTATCGGCAGGTGAAGCCCTTTACCCAGGGACTGGCCGCAGTCCAGAACGAGGAGGGAATGTGGGGATACATCGACGCCCAGGGCGTAGAGACGATAGCCCCCCGGTACGAATCGGCCGAATCGTTCTCGACTCACCGACAGGCTGTCGTGCAGGTAAAGCCCGGCACCTTCCGGGTCATCGGCATGCAGGGCGACTCCATCTGGCAAACCGAGTGTGAAAACCTGGTTTCAGACGGTACCCTCTTCCGCATCCAAAAGGCGGGGAAATGGGGCTGGTGCGACGCCAGCGGCAAAGAGGTTATCGCCCCCGCCTTCGACGACAGCCGCGCCTTCGGCTCGGCCGAACTGGCTCCGGTGAAGTTGCAAGGGAAATGGGGATACATCGACCGCCACGGCAAGTGGAAGATAAAGCGGCAGTTTGCCGAAGCCCTCCCCTTCTTCGACGGGTTGGCTCTGGTACAGGCCGGCACCGTATACGGGTTTGTCGACACCGACGGCCGCTACCGCATCAATCCGCAATACGACCGCATATCGGCCGATTACATGCAGCAGGCTCTGGGCGCCGGCAGTGCCTTCACCACCGTAGCCAGCAACCACGCCCGATACAAATAAGTCACAAAGGAACAAGCCCCCTTCCAGGGGAGCGAAGGAAATTAAAGCCCCTCGAGCGAGCGGACCGAGAGTTCGCCCAGCGAGTTCTTCTTGATTTCGGGGGTTCCCCGGTAATAGACCTCGCCGTTGCCCGTAGCCCAGGCTGTCAGTTTCTTCTGGGCATGACACCCGATTACACCGTTGCCCGTAATGCGGCAACTCACGTCGCGAGCCACCAGACCGTCGGCCTCGATTTGTCCCGTGCCAGTTACCGAGAGCTCGGCCTCCCGGCATTTACCGGCCAGCACCACCTTGCCGCTGCCGGTCAGCACCGATGCCTTCACAATACCGTAATCGATGTGACGCCCGGCAATCAAGCCATTGCCTATCACCTTGGCCTGGAAGGCTGCCCCCGAAACGGGCGATGTAATCTGCACCGAACCTATACCGTTGTTCTCGACATACTCCAGCGCCGTAGAGTAGACGATAATCGAGCCCTGCATCTGCTCCTTGTCGCGCGGGCCCTTGTATTTGATGGTGAGCTGCCCCTTCTTCGAGACACACTCGATATTCTCTATATCGTCGGTAGCCGCCATGACCACAATCACCCCGGCCGAGTCGGCATTCTGCCGGTACGACACGTCGAAGTTGTTGTACACCTTCATCTTGTAGAAATCGTCGACCGCGAGTTGTTTCACCGAGGTCTCTACCGTCTGAGCCTGCATCCCCACAACCGAGAGGAGGCAAACGGCCCACATCCCTATCTTCTTCATACTCATTTCTCGTTTATAACTTGGTTGGGTAATATCTCATATTCTATCTTGTCGAGGATAGCCGTGAGCGCCTCTACGGTATCGGCCTGCAACATGGCGATACGGGTCTCCCTGAAGTTGGGGATTCCCTTGAACAGAGGCGTGGCGGCCAGATGCCGACGGATGTGCAGGATGCCCCGATGCTCGTCGAGCCGGGCCACACTCTCGAGCATCTGCCGGCGCAGGGCCGACATCTTCTCGTGAATCGTGAGCGGCGGCAGTTCCTCGCCGGTGAGCAGGTAGTGCTTCATCTCCTTGAAAATCCAGGGGCAACCGAAGCTGGCCCGCCCTACCATCACGGCATCGACCCCGTAGCGGTCGAACTTCTCCTTGGCTATCTGCGGAGTGGTCACATCGCCATTCCCGATGATGGGAATGTGCATGCGGGGGTTGTTCTTCACCTCGCCGATGAGCGTCCAGTCGGCCTCGCCGGTATACATCTGACTGCGGGTGCGCCCGTGTATGGTGAGGGCGGCGATACCGCAGTCCTGCAACTGCTCGGCCAGCTCGACAATAATGCGCGACTCCTGGTCCCACCCCAGACGGGTCTTCACCGTGACGGGTATCTTCACGGCATCGACTACGGCCCGGGTAATCTTCAGCATCAGCGGTACATCCCGCAACATGCCGGCCCCGGCACCCTTGCCGGCCACCTTCTTCACCGGGCAGCCGAAGTTGATGTCGAGCACGTCGGGGTGAGCCTCCTCGCACATGCGGGCGGCCTCGACCATCGCATCGACAAAGCGGCCGTAAATCTGGATGGCCACCGGACGCTCCTCGTCATGTATGTTCAGTTTGCGGGTAGTGCTGTTGATATTGCGCACCAGCGCATCGCTCGACACAAACTCCGTATAGACCATATCGGCCCCGAACTCCTTGCACATGAGGCGGAACGACTCGTCCGTCACATCTTCCATCGGGGCCAGAAACAGCGGATACCGGCCAAAATCGAGATTACCTATTTTCATGTCTGCATCTGATTGACAAGACGAATATACAAAAAACTATCTGCCTCGTCGCTATATAGTTATAAAAATTAACAATTATTCTATTCGTAAATTAACATAGACAACCTTTCTTCGGCCAGCAGCTCATTGGCCACGGCCATCAAGTCGTCGGCCGTAATCTGCTCGACCCGTCGGGCAACCTCCTCCAGCGAGTCGAACCGGCCGTAGCGCAGGAAACTCTTGCCCAGAGCCAGGGCCACATTCTCCGAGTTGTCGGTCGATACCTCGAGCTGCCCGATGAACTGCCGCTTGGCCGAGGCCAGCTTCGAAGCCGAAAGCCGCTGTTCGCGCAACCGCTTCAACTCGCGGCGCACCAGGTCGATGCAACGGCGGGTATCGTGATGGTCGGTACCGAAATAGATAGTAAACAGGCCGGTATCGGTATACGAGGTCACCGACGACTCTACCGTATAGACATAGCCCCGCTTCTCGCGCAAGCTCACATTCAGCAGGCTGTTCATGCCGGGGCCGCCCAGCAGATTGTTCAACAGCAGCAGGGCGCGGCGGCGCGGGTCGTGCAGGTCGTAGGCCCGGGCCCCGATGATGACGTGCGACTGGTGCGTATCCCGGTTGATGGTGCGCGTGAAAGCCGGCACCGGGTGGGGCAACTGGCGATTCATCGGTGCCGTGGGACGGGTGAGCCCGCCCAGATAGCGCTCGGCCAGAGCCTTCACCCGGGCAAAGGGAGTAGCCCCCATCGAAAAGAACACCATGTTGCCGGGGGTATAATGGTCGGTGAGGAACTGCCGGGCCACCGCCGACGTCATGCGGTTGAGCGACTCGGCCGAACCAAGAATGTTGCGACCCAGCGCACACCCCTCGAAGAGCAGCGACTCAAACTCGTCGTATATCAGCTCGGTAGGGGTATCGAGGTAGAGATCGATTTCATCGGCCACCACCTCTCGCTCCTTGCTCAACTCCCGCTCGGGGAACTGCGAGTTGGCCACCAGGTCGCCCAGCAGCTCCATGGCCCGGGGCAGATGCACGCCCGGGAAAATCGAGTAGACCACCGTCTCCTCCTTGGCCGTGTAGGCATTCAGCTCGCCCCCCACCACCTCCATGCGGTTGAGGATATGCGACGCACGCCGGTGGGTCGTACCCTTGAACAACGTATGCTCCACGAAATGGGCCAACCCGTTGTAGGCCTCCTCCTCGTCGCGGGTACCGGCATTGACCGTAAAGCCGCAATACGAAACGGCCGACTGCGTGGGCCGGTGTATGAGCCGCAGGCCGTTGGACAAGGTGCAAATCTGATATTCTTCCATAAATAAACCGTCCTCTGTTAGGAGCTGCAAAAATACGACATTCCCGCCCGTTCCACAAAAAACGGCGATATTATTCTGCCCCTATACAGGTGAACCCTCTTTCCGTATTCTTTTTTGAATAAGAAAGACAAGAAACTGTTCGTAGGAAGGGATTTATCATCGACCTTCAAAAGTGATGAAACGCATAACCGATTGACAGGAAGATGCTCTGGCTCAACTCTCTCTTGGGCACATAGAACTTCTGCCCGTTGTCCAGCATAATATTCCTCCGCCCGGAATAATAGTCGAGATTCGAGACAGAATACCCGCCCCTGAATATAAAACGACCAATGGCAAAATTGATCGAGGCCCGGGCATTCCAGTAGAACCACTGGAGCCCCTTATTGGGAAATGTGCGGTAATCTACGGTCTGGCTGACGGCTCCCGAAAACTGCTTGATTTCATAGGTCAAAGAGTTTCGGAACGGACACGCCAGACTGAGCCCCGGCTCGGCCTGAACCCAAAGACGACAGTCGTTATCCGCACTCGCCCAGATAGCAGGAGATTTAATGACCAACGACGGCTTCAATATCAGCCATCCGATGTTTCGCTCATTGTCGGCAAGCTCGGCTTCATGCCCGTCAATCACAGTCTGACGGCTCGGTTGATTGTATTGGCTGGTCAATTCCAGTCCAAGTGACACGCCCAGATACTTATGGAAAAGCCAGCTGACGGAAGGCTCCAATTGCCAGGCCGGTTCATTATTCAGGTACAGCCCCCCGTACAAATCGGCCGTAAAAGCCGAAGCCTCGTCTTGCGCATACATCCCTGCAGGTCCACAGCACCATACGGAAACAAATAAAAGCGTCAAATACCGGCTCAATCTCATAACCATTATATCCAACTCGTTCTGGAATCATCTGTGGCAAATATATGCAAATCCTGGATTTTCCCCACACCTTATAGCGCAATTTATAATCTCGCCTCTTACTCTCGTTCATAGAACAAGAGGCCATATATCGAAAATTTCATTTTCTATTTGTCTCGATAGCCACCTTTCACTATCTTTGGATAAGATAGGATGCAGTTCGGCATAGTCAAATTTGAAAACATGGTTTTCATTTGCCTCTGCGCTCACCTTTCACTATCTTTGAAAAAACAAACGACACTATGCAAAGCATTACCGTATTTTGCTCGGCCTCCGATGCCATCGCCCCCGACTACAAGCACGAGGCCGAGGTGCTGGGCCAATGGATAGGGACCCACGGCTACCGGCTGGTCTACGGCGGGGCCAATGGCGGACTCATGGAGATTGTGGCCCGGTGCGCCCGCAACAACGGCAGCCCCGTGCTGGGCATCATCACCAGCCACATCGCCCACCTGGGACGGTCGAGCCAGCAACCTACCGAGCTCATCACTACCGACGACATGGGCGACCGCAAGCGACGCCTCATCAATCAGGGCGACATCATCGTGGCTCTGCCCGGCGGCATCGGCACCATCGACGAACTCTTCGACGCCATCACCACCAAGATGCTCGGTCACCACGACAAGCCCATCGTCATCTGCAACACGCAGGGCATATTCGAGCCCCTCGTGCAACAGCTCGACCTGCTGCGCCGGCAAGGCTTCCTACGGTACGACCGCCCCGACCTCTACCAGGTCGTGCCCGACGCCCGCGCCTGCTGCGAACTACTGGAGCAACAAAACCGTTAATAACCCAAACTGACAGCGATATGAAAAAAAGCAACCTCTACACCCTCACCGGCGACAAAGGCACCACCTCGCTGGTGGGCGGACTGCGCATCTCGAAAAACGACCCGCGGCTCGAAGCCTACGGCACCATCGACGAACTCAACGCCCACATCGGCCTGCTGCGCCAGATGGGCAACGACCCCGACGACGACGCCCTGCTCCTCTTCATACAGAACAAACTCTTTGTCGTAGGCTCCTACCTGGCCACCGACACCTCGTTCACCCAACTGCGCGATGCCAGCCGACTGCACCCCGCCGACATCGAGCGCATCGAAAACCGCATCGACACCCTCGATGCCACCGTGCCGCCGCTCCACGCCTTCCTGCTGCCCGGCGGGACAGCCGCCGCCGCTCAAGCCCACGTGTGCCGCACCGTATGCCGCCGGGCCGAACGCCGCATCTGCCAGGTTGCCCAAGAGGTTCTGGTCGACGAAAACATCCTGAAATTTGTCAATCGCCTCTCCGACTACTTCTTCGTTTTAGCGCGATTTAACAATTATGTCAAAAAACAGGACGAAATTTTCTGGGATAAAGATTGCTAATGAAAATAAATGAGCTATTTTTGCGAACATTTTATAGAAAGACATATCAACAAGTTAAAAATTTAACACTATGTACTGGACATTGGAATTAGCATCGAAACTCGAAGACGCACCTTGGCCTGCAACAAAAGAGGAGTTGATCGACTACGCTATGCGTTCCGGGGCACCTCTTGAAGTTATCGAGAACTTGCAGGAGATGGAAGACGAAGGGGAGACCTATGAATGTATCGAAGATATTTGGCCCGACTACCCCAGCAAAGAAGACTTCTTCTTCAACGAGGAAGAATATTGATGCGTTCTTAAGCGCAAGATAACAAATAAATCCCTGTTAATCGAACAGATTAGCAGGGATTTATTTGTTTATCCAAACGTGTTTGATAGCCTCAAACGACGAAAATATAACCGATGATTTATAGTTTTTCAGATACTTTGTTGTCTAATAGGGTAGAAATCTGAAATCATGATGGAACAGAAGGAACAGCAATTCACCCGATTGGTAGAGCAGCACAAGACCGTTATCTATACCGTCTGCTATATGTTTTCCGGAAGCAGAGAGGAGGCGGAAGACCTTTTTCAAGATGTGCTGGTCAGGCTCTGGAAAGGATATGACACATTCCGCGGAGAGTCAGATGCCAGAACCTGGATCTACCGTGTAAGCCTCAACACCTGCATTAACGGACAGAAAAGGAAAAGAAAGGGAATCAAACATATCCCGTTAAGCATCGATGTCGATTTCTTTGAAGAAATAAGCGACAGGACCCTGCAAGTAAGACGTCTGTATGACAGGATAAACCGCCTCGGACTGGTTGACCGTGCTCTGATTCTCCTGTGGCTTGAAGGATTGTCTTATGAAGAAATCGGGGCGGTCATAGGCATTTCCGTAAAGAATGTCTCCTTCCAACTCTACAGGATTAAAGAGGAACTTAAGAAAATGAACAATTAAGTAAAAGGCTATGCAGAACGACAATTTATCCATGTATGATGAACTCCGGCAAATGAAGTCGGACTATGACTATCTCAAGGCAGATATGGACAAACAGTTGATTATCAACCGGCAACTTATGGAACTGGTTTTGCGGAACCATATCGATGTGCTGGATTCAAACAGGAGAACCACCCTGGCCGGTGTAGGTGCAGCGATACTGATTATATTGGCAGCCTCCTATATCAAGGGACTTGACATGTGCCTTGCCGGCATGCTTGCAGCGTTCTATGTACTGCTGCTGATGGGTTATGTATTCATATACCACAAACTCGGGAAAATAGAATACGGCGCAGACGACCTGCTCTCGACGGTAACCCGATTACGGAAATTCAAACGGAACTACATGATTGTCAATACAGTCTCGTGGGTTCTGGCGATAGGTCTCATGTGCTTCATATTTCCGGCAATCTACAACACATTCCGCGTCCCGGAGCGGGGCATCGCTGCCATCACCTTCATGTGCGTGGCTATCTTTGCCGGTATCTGTATCCAGTATTTCATTGACCGAAAAGTGCTTAGGGCCTGCGACGACATCATCAAACAGTTGAAGGTCAAGCCATAAAAGAGCACATCTTTCGATAGACAATAATCGAGTAGAGGGCAAACAACTTAGTTTGCCTTCTACTCTCCCAGAATAGCATGGTATCTGTTTGCTTCCTCATCCCTACCTCATCCCTACTCCCTCTCAGACTGTGCGGTTTGTTTGTCGCGCCGGTGGTTTTAAAGCGATGGCTTATTGCAAAAGATATTGCCTATCATATCGCTTATAAACATGAGAAGAAATAGATAAAACTATATCCAACTAATCGGGTACGGCTACACATACGGGTGATGCCGCGAGTCGTCTACCTCGTGATAGTCGCGCAACCAAGCCAGAGCCTCGGCCGAGCCCAGGTCGGCGGCATGCTCCATATAGCGGGCCACAATCTCAAGCATCTCGGGCTGCTGCTCTTCGATAGAGTCGGCCACCCGGAGGGCAGCCTCGGCATCGTCGGCACTGGCAGTCAGGTCCTGGGTATCGACCACGAACTTCACGGGTTTGTTCTCCAGGTCGTCCCATTCGTAGACGATGGTCGAGAAGGAGCACAATTCATACGTCTCCTCACCCGACACGACAGGCTCTCCCCCCAAGACAACCATAATTCGCTCGGAGGCGCTGAGCATAACCCTGTCGTCGCCGGCAAACTCGACCCGCGTATCCAACCACGGGATCTGGCTGCCGTCTACACGAGGACGTACAGACCCGAGATGGGCTCCGGCCACAATATCTTCGCGCTGGAACACCATGGTAGCCCCCTCGTGCTTGACGGTCAAGATGTCCCAGGTGGGCATATACTTGGGGACCAAACTTATGAACACCTTGCACGAAGCATAGCTCAACCCGATTGAGCCCGACTCCCATTGGGCGTGTTCATACGCCGAATATTTGCGCGAGCCATACTGGCTCGTTATCTGCACAGCCTCTCCTCCGTCTACACTTTGTACATGGATAGCCTTGACAAAACTGCCATAACTATTCGGGAAGAGAGCATTCACATAGATGCCCCGGTCTACTTGGTCGGGTGAAACACTGTAATGGTCGCGCGAAACAGTGCCCAACGCATCGGTCTCAAGAGTAACAAACAGTATCATGTGGATAAAATTATGGTTTTAACATTGGAAAAATCTTTACGTTCGAGGGCCTCACACTCAATCAGGAAACACAAGACACCCCAGTCGATGAAATTATAAGAATAGTCTGCTCCCGACATCGAGTCCATCATCAAGAGCAGTTGCCACCCTTCGCAAGGGCTCGGCCAGTCTTCCCACTCCAGGTGATCGGTTCGCCCGAACAGCTGCAGCTCGGGCTCGGCCAACGTCGGCTTCTCCCGGTTGAAAATCAGACCAATGGCCTTCGGCTCATCCTGTTCGAAAAAGTATTCGCGGCAACTCACCAGTGTGCCCATCTTCTCGGCCGGCACATAGACCACCCGGCAGACCCGATTGTCCGAAATATCCGAGCCAATCGACGGCTCGTCCCAATGACCGCCATAGTAGGCAATATCGGCAAAAAAGAGCAGAAGCCCCTTCTGTGCCGGCTGCAACGGGAGCTCCGACAGATTGATCTGGCAGACCAGAGTCAACGCATACGACTCTCCGCCCTCCTCGATTTGCGGAATCTCCACGTCGGGCGGCAGGTCGGGATAGCCGAACCAGTGGCTGCTGCCCACCGGCGGGTTTTCAACCGCCTCGCCCAAATGAATATAGACAGGTGATTTTGTTTTCATACTATCCAATTTACGATGTTAAACACAAGTCTGCTACCGCCCCATATGGGTACTACGGTCTTGATTTTTTGTTAGCCAGCGGCTTCGATACTCTCCTTCAATATTTTCATCATCTTGCGTTCATGCAATCGCATGGTTTCCACGGTCCACTCCTGGTCGGAACATTTGGCTTCGAGATACATAAGATACAGTTTGATACTTTGCAGGTTACGGCTGTTGACCTGGACCTCCAGATTGGCAAACTTTACATGCACCGGCAGATTGCTTTGTGCAGAATTGAAACTCTGCGAAATCATAGCCAGGTTTCCCAATGAGTTAATGTCGTGCCAAGACCATTTGTCGTTATAATTTTCATTTTGTGGATGCAGATGTTCGATAGAGCGATTCTGACGAAACTCGTATTGCCGAACAGACTCTGCATCAAGATTTGAAAATCCCAACGCGTCTTTGCCCTCGAGCAGCACCTTCTCCCACAAAGCATAATCGAGCCGCCACAGCCAATACCGAGGCTTGACCTCGTAACCCAATTCCGATACATCAGGGCATTGTCCTTGATGATTCAACTCTTTATCCAGGTTCATCAAAAAAGCAAGCAACTCTGCCTGTCCGGGTTCATGATCGAGCCCTGCAATATACTTCAACAAGGGTAATATCCAGCGATGAGGCTCGGTAGAGACATCGAACATCGATTCGAATTGTTTTAACCGTTCATGCTCATGATAGAGATTTTCTTCGTCTTTAACCATGAGTTTGTGATAGCCCGATGAGGAAGAGTATTTCATTCTCACCACATATAAATCCATCAAAAGCCGATAAAGAACAAGTTGCTGATAAAAGCGGGGAACACACGTCAAGGGATTATCTCTGAAAGTATCGAGCAACTTCGAGGGGTGAATCCGGGCTATGCGGTCTTCATTCAGGTGGATAGCCAAAATCATCAGCAAAAACTGAGGGAACGAGATAATCGCATCTTCCCTGTCGTCGTAGGAGGGTTTCCCGAAATCCCTTTTCTCTACTCTTATTTCGGCAATAGACTTGGATCCACGGGAATCCCGCTCATTTGTCTTGGAACATAAGTTGCGTATCAGACCGTCGAAATCGCCTTCACGGCACATGGATATAGCCTCTTTATATCTCCGGATTTGCTCTCCACGGTCGATTTTCTCCGATTCCTTAATCAATGGCAACTCGAAGTTCGACACCGTGTTCCAAAGGCGGGTAAAGCGCAATTTATCATTATCATCTTGACCACGCAACAAATCGACTTTGAGAATCTCATGTTGCTCAAGCGACTTGCCGCTCGAGTTCATTGCCTCGAAATATTCGTTCAAAGAAGCCGGTGACGCAACATAGTGGCCTGGCAGTTCGGTAACAAACAGCGTCAGATTACGATATACCCGACTGGCAAACAGGTCGAGAGCGCCCTCCTCACTGAAATGTTTTCTCAGATATTCCTCGATACAAGAGAGCCCATTCTCCATATTGATATTCCGATAGGTCGAAGGCTTACGATCCGCGAGGTATTTTAAGAATTCACGGTCCTGGCTCCGGCCTTTGAAATACAACCGGTTGGAATCATCAAAAAACGCAATCCACTCTTCAGTCGAATCGGTCCTGCCACTGAGCAAGAACCCGATGGAGAGCAACATCAGTACCGTTATACGCTGCTGCCCGTCAATAAGGTCCCATCGATCTTCCCGACCTTCCCGGTGCACAACCGTAATCATTCCCAAATAATAGGGCTTGTCCGGATTTTTGCCAAAATGAGACCACAAATCATCCAACAACTGCTCTACCTGAGAAGTCGGCCACGTAAACAATCTTTGATATAGAGGGATACAGAACCGAATGTTTTTCCCGGCAATAAGTTCCGGTGTTATCTTATTGTATACCATACTCTTCTATAATTTTATTTCTTATCGTCGTATCCGAAACCAAGGGCAAAGCATAGTTCCAGATATTTCTAAGGGCCACATACATGCCCCACTTCACCCCTTTGGTTTCCGGCAGATATAGTCCACTGTTTATCTGGAACTTGTTTTCACTGGCGGCAAGAGCTTCGGCCAAAAAGAATGTGGGAGAAGAGGCTTGGTCGATCATAAGCAGAAATTCGCTATTCATGGCCCAATCTCTCACCCCAGACCCGTTAGTGGCAACCCGGTCCGAATTGTACCGATACAAAGCCATCATTTGAGAAAAACAAAAGAATGCTTCGACCAGATAGGAACGTCCAAACTTAAGATAATACCCGAATAGCAATGTTGCCAGGGTATCGGCAAATATCTCGTAAGGGCCGTAGGACAGCCTATCCCTCACTTCCTGAACAAACGGTTCCCGCACAAAATCTTCATAGCGTTGGATGAAGGTCTCTACATACATAAAAAAATGGGTGCCCCCTTGTATCTTTTCATAAAAATCGAGCCGCTCTCCAAACGGCGGAATATCGGGCATCGAGGGTGCAGCCTGGTATTCATGCTGTATATATCGGTAACTATTCTCGGCTGATCCCCTTTTGCGCATCCACCGTCTTAACCGGTATATATGTATTCCAATTGTACGGAACAAGGCGTTACTATCGTGATATACAGGGGGCAGCTGCAATATCTTGTTCCACTTGACAGCCACATGCTCGGCCTGCTTTTCGTCAGCAATAAATCGTAAATGATGAGCCTTCAGCAGGTCAAAATCGGTCAATGGCACGCCCTTTGAGTTTTGATTCGAAAAGAAGGTATATGCAAGATCCAGATTAGCCTCACTGACTACAAGCACGGCAAACGAAACCTGACGGGCTATCTTGTCGAGCAGAGCTTCACGATTCTTGCATGACTGTACCAGAATCTTCACTACATATTTACAGTTAGCTATGTGGTCTTGAGCCTCTGCCGACTCGTACGATTCGTTCAGCAGCGGCAAATAATCGTCATAGCCCAAAGCCAGAAGAATAAGGGTAAGCGTTATCAACCGTTGCTGGCCATCAATAATATCATAATGCTGCTGGTTATCGTGGAGAATAACAGTTCCCAAGTGAAATGGATTATCCGGTTCTATCTTCAGGAGACTGTTCCATAAATCGGTGATATTTCTATCTTCCCAACAATAGTCACGCTGATAGTCGGGAAGAGACAGGTCGAGTTTCATAACCTCGGCCAGATTCATGATCCTCACCGAAACGTCCTCCCCTCGTTCTATTAACGCTACATGTCCGGTCTCTTGTTTGGAATACGACAATAGCTCTAACTTGATTTCACGATTGGCCATAAGCGATTTCGCCAACAAAGGTTCCACCAGGCAACTCAATTCCTGGTAACTCTTCAGCAAAGAATCCAGGCTATCGATACGACAGTCTTTAAGCCAGAAAGATTCAAGTTGTGGATTCCACTCGACACCCTGGTCCAAAAGACCATGCATCAACGATATACCCATATCCCTATACAAACGGCACTGCTCAACATTGTTCGGGTCAGGCTCCAAATGAAATTCAAGTCTACCCACCCTATTCTGTACATAATATTCGAAATGAATACCCGGTAAAAAATTCGCAGGCGTAAATTGTATATAATAGTGATGATAATAACGAGCATTCCCCCAATACTGAATCTTCCCAACCACTACACCGGGAAATTCCTCATCGAACCTATTTCTCAAGTTCTCAAGAAAATTTGCTTCAGGATACTTCAGATTCAAAATCGACATGATTATAAAATTAAGGTTTTATCCATAGATGATTCAACAGTCAGACTTCCGCCGTTTTTTCCGGTCTTGTGCCCCCGCTATTCAAATAATTTTATGGTTGTTAAATATAAGTCTAATCGTCACCATTATCTCTCTTACAACAGTTAAATATGGTTAACAAAAGCCATATTGCCCACTTTTCCATCACCCCTTTCTCCAATTCATGCACTCCCAATACACCTCTACCACCCCTATCTACACCACATATATCAGAAAAGAAATGCCGCATCATAATATACCTGTTCCCATTTTTCCCCAACCGATGCGTGGGGAATAAAAATATTTACGTATCTTTACTTGCTCAGAAAGCCCCGCAAGAAAGAATACAAACGTAAATCCATAAGAAACACCAAGTTAATATCATCTGAAAAACATTCTACACGATACCGTTATCTCCCGATTTTTCAAATTTAAAAACCATAAAGTGCTTATGAAACATGACATCATCCTGCGAGGGAAACGACTGGTAGCCCTGCTGGTAACCATTTGTTCCCTCTCAACGGCCTGGGCCGGCGAACTCAACCTGATACCCAAACCGCTCCGGGTCGAAGAGGGCGAAGGCCACTTCGTGCTCACCGCCAAGGCGACCATCGGCTACGATGCCGCGCTCGAGGAGCAGGCCGAATATCTGCAACAGCTGCTCGGTCAGTCGACCGGCTGGGACCTGACGCTGAAACCCGAGGCCCGCAAGGCGACCATCCGCCTCGAACTGAAACCGGGCGAGGTGGGTCACCCCGAAGGGTACCGCCTGACTGTGACCCCCAAGGGCATCACCGTGACGGGCGAAGACCGCGGGGGTGTCTTCTACGGCATACAGACGTTGCTGCAACTCTTCCCGACCGAGGTGTACAGCGACCGTCGCCAGCACGATGTCGTGTGGTCGGCTCCGGCCGTGACGGTATACGATGCCCCCAACCGTCCGTGGCGGGGCATGATGCTCGACGTGGCCCGCTACTTCTACCACAAGGATTTTGTAAAGAAGTATATCGACATGATGGCCATGTACAAGCTCAACAAACTGCAGCTGCACCTCATCGACGACTCGGGTTGGCGCCTCGAAATCAAGAAGTATCCCCGCCTCACCGAGGTGGGAGCCTGGGCCGGTACCGATGCCAAGCGTCTGGGCGGATACTATACCCAGGAAGATATCAAGGAGCTGATTGCCTACGCCCAGGTGCGCAATGTCGAGATTATCCCCGAGATTGAGTTCCCGGCCCATATCCTGTCGGCCATCGTGGCCTACCCCTGGCTCAGTTGCACCGGCCTGCAACACGAGGTCCCCACGCAACACTTCATCAGCAAAGATCTGCTGTGTGTGGGCAAAGAGAGCTCTATCCAGTTCCTGCGCGATATTCTGGACGAGACGGTGGCTCTCTTCCCCAGCGACTACATCAACATCGGCGGCGACGAGGCCAACTATGTGCGGTGGGAATCGTGTCCCCACTGCCAGGCAATCATCCAGCGAGAAGGATTGAAAAAGGCCTCGGACCTGCAAGGCTATCTGACCAATGTCGTGGCCGAGATGATGAAAGAGAAGAACCGCACCGTCGTAGGGTGGGAAGAGATTCTGCTCCGGGGCGAGGTAAAAACGCCTGTCGTAGGGGTGTTCTGGCACAATGTGGCCGACACCATCGAGGCGACCAAGACCGGACACAAGGCCATACTCTCACCGGCCACGCACATGTATTTCGACTTCCCCGAGAGCTCGACTCCCGGCGAGGTGAAAGCGGCTACCTGGATGCCCCCGATTTCGGTCGAGAAGTGCTACGGCATGGAGGTCAACGACTACTCCCCCGAGTCGACCGTACTCGGTGTGCAAGGCTGCTTCTGGAGCGACCAGTTCATCCACGGAACCGTGCTGCAAGAGATTGATTGCCTCGACGAGAACCGGTCGGAAAACTATGCCGAGTACCTCACCTTCCCCCGTCTGCTCGCCCTCTCCGAGGTAGCCTGGACCCCGCAAGCCGCCCGCAGCTACCCCGACTTCAGCTACCGCCTGGCCACTCACTTTGCACGGCTCGATGCCAAGGGGTGCCACTACCGCGTACCCGAACCTCATATCGAGAAGATGGAGACGGTCGATAACGGAGCCCTGCGATTCACCCTGACTCCGGCCATCGACCAGGCTGTCATACGCTACACCACCGACGGTTCCTATCCCACGGTACACTCGCCCATCTACACCGGCCCGGTAACGGTAGCCGACAAGAGCGACTTCCACGCCATCACCGTAGTGACCGACACCCACTACTCGCTGCCCATCTACTTTGCCCCCGACTACTCAGCCTACAAGCCGTACGGCGAGTTCACCGCCGAATGGAAACCCCTCATCGTCCAGACCCAAAAGGCCCCGTGGAGATTCGAGTGCACGGGCAAGATTGCCGGGAACGGCGACTACGTCATCACCTTCATTCCCACCAAGGGCGAAAACTCGCTGCAACTGGGCGGACTGAAACTCTACAAACGTGACGAACTGCTGGCCGAGGTAGCCCAATCGTCGACCTCCGACTCGAACGATGGTACCACCGCATACCGTTTCTCGGTCGACGCGTTCGAGGCCGGTACCCCCTTCTTCATCGAAGTCGAAGCCTGGGGCGAAGGCGGCAACGACACCTCGGGACTGGTATTTATCCGCAAAGAGGCCCAATAAGCTCCTCCATAAATTCTACACAAAAGGCTGCCCGCAGGCAGCCTTTTGTGTTATAGAACATAATGCCATCCCGACGGTCTGGAGCCGAAAAGAATTATCTTTGTTACGATAGATATCATAATCACACACCCTCTCTATTTATAACAATCGAATAATACAACAACAGATAAATCTTACATGCCATGGCTAAAGCTCGCATTTTCATCAGTTATGCCCACGAAGACAAGGAGTGGGTTCTCGAAGGTCCCGGTAATATTCACCTCATTCCCCGCATCAGACGCCACACCAGCCCCGACGCCGAAATATGGTTCGACGAAGGTTTGGTCATCGGCGAAAAGTGGGACGAAGAGATTCACAGCCACATCGTCCAGGCGCACATCTCCATTCTGCTCATCAGCGAGAGCTTCGTCTCGTCGGACTATATCGTCAACAAGGAACTGGTATGGATACGGGAGCAGGTCGAGCAGAACGACATGAAAATCGTGCCTCTGCTCATCGGCAACATCACCGAGAAGTCAAAGCGCATCATCGACTGGATTTACCAGCGGCAGATTCACCCCTCGGAGACGCAGCCCCTGTGCAACTACCTCAACGACAAGGCCCAGTGGGACCACATGATTACGAGCATCCTCAACATCATCGACTCGAAGATAGACCAGGCACTCGAGGCACAACTGCTCAGCGAGCGTCAGCCCGAGCCCCAACCAGCTCCGCTCCGGACCGAATTTCGCCCTACCAGTGCTGCGGCCGAAGGGGGTGAAGGAAAGAGCCCCAACAAGGTGGCAGCCACCGGCAGCGGAGTCAGCCCGGCCATCTACCAGGAGGCCGTGAAGCTCTACCGCAACCACAAATACAAAGAGGCCTCGGAGATGCTGTTGAAGCTGGCCGTCGCCAACAACATCGAGGCTCAGCATCTGCTCTGCGACATCCTCTGCAACAAGGTGCGGGGCTACCAGTTGTGGCCCGAAATTCTGGATACCTTCCTTCCCTATGCCGAAGAGGGCATGGACTTCGCCCAGGTCATCGTGGGGAGGGTCTACTATCGGGGCAGCCTGAAAGGGCGCGACTACGGGAAGGCCTACGAATGGTTCCAGAAAGCGGCCGAGAAAGGCAACTCCTACGCCCAATACCTGCTGGGCAACATGTACGAAAACGGCATCCATGTCGAGCAAAACTACGACACGGCCCTCTCCTACTACAAAAATGCCGCCGCCCAGAACAACATCATGGCCCTGGGCGAGATTGCCTACATGAAGGAAAACGGCTACGGCCTGCCCATAAACCGGGAAGAGGCCGAAAAGACATATCGCCAACTGGCCGAAGAGCGCGACGACGAGTGGTCGATGATCAAGCTCTCCTACCTCGAGATGGAACGGGGCAACTCGGACAAACGACTCGAGTGGATACAGCGCGCCCTCGACAAGGAGTATATCGACGCCTACTTCGAACTGGGCCTTCTCTACCAGTTCGACGAGAAATACCAGGACCTCGAGAAGGCACAACAAGCCTACTACCGTGCCGCGCAGATGGGGAACCCCGACGGCATGAACGGGTTGGCCCTCATCTACTACAACATGCCCGACAACAAAGGCAATTCCCAGGCATTCCGCTGGTTCACCAAGTCGGCCGACCTGGGCGACAGCCTCGGGCTCTACTACCTGGCCACCATGTACGAAGGGGGCTTCGGCACCCCGGTCAACAAGCCGAAGGCCTGGAGCCTCTATCTGGCCTCGGCCGAGCAGCGCTTCTCGCCCGCCTACCTCAAGATAGCCCAACTCATTGAGAGCGGAGAGGCCCCCGCCTCCTTCGCCGGCCGCGAGCTCGAGTTCTACATCAAAGCTGCCAAGCGCAACGACATCGATGCCATCCACGAGGTCATCCGCCACATCCAGGACGACCCCGACCGCCTGAGCGAACTCTTCGACTGGTGCAAGCGGGGCGCCCAACTCAACGACGGCATCTGCCTCTGCAAACTGGGCGAGCTCTACTTCTACGGCCGCGGCACCGAGATGGACGAATTCAAGGCGATGGACTACTTCCGCAAGGCCGAGGCCCTGCAAATCCCCGACGCCTACTACTTCCTGGGTTTGGCCTACTACGAGGCCAAGGGGGTAGTCAGCCCCAACCTGCAGAAGGCCGAGGAGTATTTCCAGAAAGCGGCCGAGGCTGGATATGTCGACGCCATCAAGGCCATTGCCGAACTCTACATGCAGTCGGGACAGGAAAACGGATACGAAAAGGCCATCGCCTATCTGACCCATATCGCCGAGGGCGAACATGCCGACATTGCCTACGAGGGACTCATGCGCATTGCCGTCGAGAAGATGACACCCCAGGACTATGCCGCCCCCCAGGCCAGCGAACTCTACCAGAAGGCCCTGAAGTTCGAGCAGGCCGGCCGACAGGCAGGCATGACCCAGAGCCTCAGCCACGAGTTTCTGCAACGTGGCATCGACCTGTGCGACATCGAACGGTACACCGAGGCCATCGCCCCGCTGCTGCAAGCGGCTCAGATGGGTGAAGCCGAGGCGGCCAACCGCTTGGGCGACATCTACTTCTACGGCACCGGGGTCGAGGTCGACTACGAACAGGCCTACTACTGGTTCTCCAATGCCGCCCAAAGCAACAACGCCTACGCCCAATACTCCCTCGCTTTCATGTACATGAAGGGGCTCTTTGTCGAGCAGGACCATGCTCAAGTCATCAAATACATGAAACTCGCCGCCGAAAACGGCTACACCGAGGCCCAGAAAAACATGGGCGAATACCATTACTACGGCTCTTTCGGCTGTCGTCGCGACATGAAGGAGGCCATCAAATGGTACGAGATGGGCGCCCGCAACAACGAGCCTACCTGCCTCTTCACCCTCGGCCTCATCTACGAAGAGGGCGACGGCGTGCAGAAAAACATACTCAAAGCCACCGAATGGTACCAGCGGGGAGCTAACGCCGGTATCCCCTCGTGCCTTTACCGGCTGGGCATGCTCATGATTGAGAAAGAGGTTGCCGGTGAGACCGAAAAGGGTTTCAGTCTCATACAACAGGCCGCCGAGGCCGGATACTCCTACGCCCAGAACTACATGGGCAAAGCCTACCGCTTCGGCTGGAATGTCAAGGTAAACCCCGTGAGGGCCACCAACTGGTTTACCAAGGCGGCCGAGCAGAATCTGCCCGACGCCATGTGCAACCTGGGCGACATGTACTCGGCCGAAGACGGGCTCACCGTCGACTACGAAAAGGCGCTCTACTGGTATGGAAAAGCGGCCGAGGCCAACCACTACCGGGCCCTGACCGAGCTGGGCGACCTCTACTATGCCGGCAAGGGGGTAGAACGAGACTTCGCCAAAGCGCTGGAATATTACCTGAAGGCCTGCGACGAGGGCTATCCCTACGCCTTCTACTCGGTAGGATTCATGTACCTGCGCGGCCAGGGGACCGCCCCCAACCGCGAAAAGGCGATGGAATACCTGAGCCAGGCGGCCGCCATGGGCAACGAGAGCGCCTTCCAGCTGCTCAACCAGATGGAGGCCGACCAAGCCTCGCCCGACGAAGAGCAAGGGGTAGACCCCTTTGCCAAACAGGCCTACCTCGACGCCCGTCAGGCGCTCGAGGCGAAAGAGACCGAACGATATGTCAATCTGCTCACCCAGGCGGCCAATCTGGGATACATCCAAGCCTTGAACGACCTGGGCGACCTCTACTTCAACGGCGAGTCGGTACCCGCCGACATGGCCAAGGCCTACGACTACTTTGCAAAAGCCTCGCAAAAGGGGTCGGGCTACGGTTCGTACAGTTGCGGGTTCATGCTCCTGCGCGGAGCCGACGAGGTGCCCCGCGACATCGACAAGGGGCTGGCCATGCTCCGTCTGGCCGTTGAGCAAGGCTACACGGCCGCCAACCGCGACCTGGCCCGATACTACGACATGCTCGATACCGAGGAGGGGGCCCGGCAGGCTCTCGACTACTACCAGCAATACATCGAAGAGTATCCCAAAGATGCCAGTGCTCTGATTCACATCGGGCTCATCTACGAGACCGGGCTGGGGGTTCCCTGCGACATCGAACTGGCCAAGAAGTACTACGAACGCGCCGCCGAATACGACGAAACGGGACAGGCCAACAACTTCCTGGGAGGTATCTACATGAATGCCGAGGAGAACGACGAAAACGAGCGGATGGCAGTCTACTACCTGCAAAAGGCTATCGAGCAGGGCGACTCCAACGCCATGCGACGCTTCTGTTACTACCTGCACAACGGACGCGGCGGCCTGCAGCCCGACAGCCAACGCGAGGTCGCACTCCTCACCGAAGCCTCCCGACGGGGCAACCACCAGGCCTCTTTCCAACTGGGTCTCCTCTTCGAAGGGGGTATCGAAGGGATAGAGCCCAACCCCGAAGCGGCTATCCGATACTACCAGCTGGCGGCCGACAACGGTGTAGAGGCGGCCATCAACAAGATAGGCGAGCTCTACCTCTTCGGCGAGATTGTCCCCGCCAACATCTCCAAAGCCATCGCCTGCTTCTCGACGGCCTCGGACAAGGGATACGGCAAGTCCTCCTACTGGCTGGGGCGCCTCCACACCGACGGCATCGGGCAACTCGAAAAGGATACCCGCAAGGCAATCGAATACTACCAGAAGGCAATCGCGCAAGGCTTCGAGAATGCCCGGGAGTGGCTCGAACAGCTGCAACAGAACCTGGTCGACGAGAACACCAGCGAGGTCGAGATTCCCGACAAGAGCGACGACGAACTGTTCAACGAGGCCAAGGAGGCTCTCGACAAGGCTCAGTTCAAGACGGCCTTCGCCTACTTCTCGCACCTGGCGGAAAAGGGTCACGCCGAGTCGTTCAACCAACTGGGCGACATGTATTTCTACGGCCGGGGCGTCGCTGCCGACGAGACGAAGGCGCTCGAACTGTACAAACAGGCAGCCGAGCGCGACAGCGTCTACGGCTACTTCAACCTGGGGTTCCTCTACTGGAACGGTCCCAACGAAATACATGACCCCCAACTGGCACTGCAATACCTGAAAAAAGCGGCCCAACGGGGATACACCTACGCCCTGGGCTTCATCGGCGACATCTACCGCAACGGCCCCGACGAGATTCGCGACTATGCCGAGGCCAAACGTTACTACCAGAAGGGTATCGATGCCGACGAGATAAACGCCATCAAAGGCATGGCCTCGCTCTACATGATGGGACAAGGCGTTCCCCAGAACAACGCCATGGCCGCCTTCTACCTGCGAAAGGCTGCCGACAAGGGCAACGCCTGGGCCATGTACCACCTGGGGCGCATCTACTACTTTGGCGAAGGCGTAGCCCGCAACATGAAGGTGGCCCTCGACTATCTGCAAAAGGCCTACGATGCCAACTACCCCGAGGCCTGCTGCCTGTTGGGGCTGCTCTACGAACAAGGTACCGCAACGGCCCAGAATATCGAGTTGGCCAACAAGATGTACCTCAGAGGGTGCGAACTGGGCGACTCGGGCTCGATGCGCTACCTGGCACTCAACTACCTCGAGGGCAAAGGTCTGCCCAAAGATTACAAACGGGCCTGCTCCTACCTGGCAAAGGCCGTCGAGCACGGAAACATGTCGGCCCGCATCGACCTGGCCCGAATGTTTTTCTACGGACAAGGCACGCAACAAGACCCGGAGAAAGCCTACGACCTGCTGGAACCCTGCCTGAACGAGAAGTATGGCCGGGCCTATCAGGTACTGGGCGAAGCTTTTGAATACGGACTGGGAGTCGAGCAGAATTACCCGCAGGCCAAAAAACTGTATCAACAGGCGCTCGAACTGGGATACGAAGATGCCCAACAGGCACTCGACCGCCTCGACAAATACTGTTGAGCACAATAATCCCATTCGGGGAAAGTGCACGGTTCCCTCTTGAAACAAAGACCTCGCTACTTTCAAATTGAAACCAAACTTCCTCGAATCGTCCAATAGAGAGTCGTAACAAGCCCGCAAATGCGGAACCTGTTACGGCTCTTTCGATTTATCACTTGCAAACTGTCAATCAACACTTTCCCCCTTTCCTACTCAAGGGCCATACCGGCTCTACCCGCCTGTATCAACAGGTATGCGAGAAATCCAATTTTATGTTAATAATCGCAAACCCAAATATTAACAGTAAATTTTTGTAAAATAGTTTTAACCTGTATAATTTGTTGTCGAATTATACCTTACGAGAGTTATGTACCTATTCTAATTATTTGAAAAACAAGATATAAAGAGGAATCTAATCATATAAAAATCTAATAAATGTTCTATGGTATTTAAACTGAAAATGACAGGAGCAAACTGTGTGTTGCTTTGTGCCGCTTTATTTTCTTCCAGCCTGACAGCTTATGCAACCGAAAAGAGCGCGGATTCCATGGCCGATTCATCGGCTTCGGGAGTCGTGCAAGGAAAGATTGCTGTCTCTGGAACCGTCAAGGATAAGAATGGCGAGCCGTTAATCGGCGTAAGTGTAGTGGAAAAGGGAACGACCAATGGCATGATTACCGACTTGGACGGAAACTTCGGTCTGTCGGTTTCGAGTCCCGAAGCCGTACTCGAATTCAGCTACGTCGGCTACAACCCCGTGAGTGTGAAGGTAGGCGACCGTACCTTCTTTGCCATCGAGATGGGCGAAAGCACCCAGAATCTCGACGAGGTCGTGGTAACGGCTCTCGGTATCAAACGTGAAAAGAAGATGTTGGGCTATGCCGTGCAAGACATCAAGGCCGACAAACTGAACACGACCGGCGACCCCTCGGTCATCGGAGCCTTGAGCGGCAAGGTGGCCGGTCTGCAAATGAACACGGCCGGCACCGGTTTGAGCGGTTCGACCAAGATTACCCTGCGCGGTAACTCGTCGTTGACCGACAACAACCAGCCGCTGTGGGTTGTCGACGGTGTACCCTTCAGCGACAACAGCAGCTCCGACGCTTCGCTCTTCGGCGGTGTCGACCGGGGAGGCTCGGCTGTCGACATCAACCCCGAAGACATCGAGTCGATCTCGGTACTGAAGGGCCCGAATGCAGCCGCCCTCTACGGTTCACGAGCCTGAAACGGTGTCATCCTCATCACCACGAAACGCGGTGTCAAGGAGAAAGGATTCGGCGTCACCTACTCGGGCAACTTCACCTGAACCAGCGTAGCCTCTTCGCTCGAGCAGCAGACCACCTACGGACAAGGTAAAGGCGGCGTATTCGACCCGAACGTATTCGAGAGTTTCGGCGCCCCGCTCGACGGCCACACCTATACCGGCTGGCTGGGTCAGGAGCTGCAGTACAAGGACTACGGCAACAAGTTCGACCAATATTTCAACACCGGCTTTACCCAGACCCACAACGTAGCCATCGGCAAGGCCGAAGAGAACTACAACTACCGGGCCTCGTTCGGCAGCACCGAGAGCCAGGGCCTCTTCGACGGCGAGGGGTTGAGCAAAATCAACATCGACCTCAAGGCCGGCATGAAGATGAACAAATACCTGAGCATGGACTCGAAAATCTCGCTGAGCCGCACCAAGGCCACCGACCGTCCCCAATACGGTAAGGGCGGCGAGGTATACCAACTGCTCTACATTCCCCGCAACATCCCGTTGAACGACCTGAAGACCTTCCGCAGCGACACCCAGCGTCACATCTACTACGTGAACCCCACGTTGCAAGAGCTGAACCCCTACTACATCAACTACCAGTACAGCAACATGGACGAGCGTTGGCGCGCCTTCGGTTACTACACGATCAAGATCGACTTCACCCCCTGGCTCTATGCCACGGGTAAATACTCCTTCGACTACTACGATACCAGCATCGAAGAGCAGAACCGCACCAACGGTATCGACGACCAGAGCAAAGAGTCGTACAAGTCGATGGAACAACGCTACTACGAGCACAACATCGAGGGTATGATTTTGGGACACAACACCTTTGCCGAGCGCTTCCGCCTGGGATACTCGCTGGGTGGAAACATCATGTACCAGCGCACCAGCGGCCTGACGGGCTACTCCGAGAACATGGCCAAGGAGGGCATCTGGTACCACAACTCGGCCCTGGGCAAGAACACCGCCGAACAGACCTTCACCGAGCGTGAAACCCGGTCGGTATTCGGTACCCTGCAATTTGCCTGGGACGAATGGATTGCCCTCGACCTCACGGCCCGTAACGACTGGTCGTCGACCCTGCCCAAGAACAACTGCTCCTACTTCTACCCCTCGGCCAACCTCAGCTGGGTATTCAGCGACATGATGCGCCGCTACGACATGGGACTCCCCTCGTGGATTACCTTCGGTAAACTGCGTCTGTCGGCCGCCCAAGACTGGTCGGCACGCCGGTGGGACCACTTCTACAAAGACCGTTCGGCCGAGTACAAGACGCTGGTCAACACCTTCTACTACGTAGACCGCAAGGCCTACAAGAATGCCTTCTACATGACGCGTATATTCTATGCCTTCCTGGCTTCGACCATGACCGACACCTACGGCGAGATGCCTTTCGGCGTTTACGTACAGGGCAAGGCTGCCCCCGAGAAGTGCCCCTACAACACGCAGGAGGAGGTCTACGATATGGTCTTCCGCATGCTCACCGAAGCGGCCGACAGCATCCAACCGGGCCAATGCTCCTTCAAGTTTGCCGACCGTGAAGACAAATGCTACAACGGCGACGAGGCCAAATGGATACGCTTTGCCAACACCCTGCGCCTGGCCCTGCGCATCTCGAACGTAGATCCCGAGCGTGCCCGTCAAGAGGGCGTAGCCGCCCTGAATCACCCGGGCGGCCTGATGCAGTCGCAAGACGACCGCATGCGCACCGTACCCAACTATGCTCCCGTAGCCATGGGTGGCGAAGATGACAGCGGTCTCGAAAACGAGGTAGCCAACTGCGGTTTCCGCTACAGCGACGTGGTCATGTCGCTCGACATGGAACAGGCCTACAAGAACCTGGGCTCGGCCCTCGACCCCCGTTGCCGGATATGCTGGTACCGCCCCACCCCGAAAAACTTCCTCGAGCTGGGTCGTGAAATGAGCACCGACTACAAGGGCTGCGCCATCGGCGACAACAACATCTCGCACGAGACCAACGTATACTCGCCCCTCAAGTGCAACCACCACGAGGGCAAAGTGCTGAACGACAACTACTGGTTCGGATACTGCCGCGAATACCTGTGGCTGGGCTATGCCGAGAGCCGCTTCCTGCTGGCCGAGGCCCGTCTACGCGAATGGACCTACGCCTACGGTTCGGCCGAAGACCTGTTCAAGGACGGCATACGCGAATCGTTCAACTACTACCACATGGCCGACAGCGCCGACATCTACATCGACCGACTGAACATCTACAACGGCACGCAGGAGAATCCCTTTGCCGGCAGCAACAAGGAGGCACAGCTCGAGCAGATTATCACGCAGAAGTGGCTGGCCGTATTCCCCAACGGCAACGAGGGTTGGGCCGAGTTCCGCCGCACCGACTACCCGCGCCTGAACAACCACCTGAGCAACAAGGACCCCAACATCGCCAACGGCAAATTCATCAAACGCGTGGGCTACTCGACCGACGAATATGCCTACAACATCGAGAATGTGCCCGAGGGTGTGAACCAGAGCACCCGTGTATGGTGGGATGTACAGGACACCAACAACGAGAACGGTGAGCGCAACACGCCCAACAACTTCAGATAATGAGAATCAAAACCATATACATATACGAATATGAATATTAAGAAAATCGTTGGAGCACTGCTTTGCTCCCTGGCTGTCACCACAGCCTTTGCCCAACAGCCCTACGGCGGTTGCTGGCACCCCGACTACATCAAGGACTGGACCCCCGAGAAGGACCCCGATGCCAAATTCAACCGCAGTACCGTGAAACTGCAACCCCGCATCGAGGGCGACAACATCAAGGCCCATCAATATCAGTTCCCCGAAGGACAGGTAGCAGCCTGTCTCACCATGAACCCCATGTGTAGCATGACTCCCTCGCAGGGAGCCAACAACTTCATTGGCTACAACCCCACCTACTGGCAATACATCGATATGGTCATCTGGTGGGGCGGCTCGGCCGGCGAGGGTATCATCGTTCCGCCGTCGGCCCCCGTCATCGACGCCTGCCACATGAACGGTGTGAAGATTCTGGGTAACGTGTTCTTCCCGCCCCAAGCATACAGCGGCGACCCGGAATGGGTAGAACAGATGCTGACCAAAGAGGGCAACACCTACCCCTATGCCGAGAAGATGTACGAGATTGCCAAATACTACGGCTTCGACGGCTGGTTCATCAACGAAGAGACCTACGCCTCTACGGCCAGCGACTGGGTAGAGTGGATCAAATACTTCTACCAATGTGCCGAAGCCGACGGGAACCACGACATGTATATCCAATGGTACGACGCCAGCATGTACGTCAACAATGCCCTGGACATCATGATGGCCAACCCCAACACCTCGTTCTTTGCCAACTACGGTTCGGCCGGTAAAGTAACCATCGAGCAAAACCGCAGTCGCATGGAAAACGCCGGTGTCGACATGGATGCCTTCTTCGAAAAACTCTACTCGGGTATCGAGCAGGCCCAAGGCGGTCTCACCGGTAATGCCCAGAACCTCCAGGCCTGCTTCCCCAAGACCGGCCACGCCAGCTCGATGCAGATTTTCAACCCCGCAGCCGCGGGTACCGACGTGTCGTACAACCTGCCCGAAGCCCGCGACGCCAAGGCTGTAGCCTTTACCATCGGCCTCGGATTATGGATGACTACCCCGATTGCCGAACTCGAAGTCTATGGCAAGGATGGAACGGCTATCGGCGAGATTACGGTAAGCCGCGTACTGGTAGCTCCCAACCCCGTCAACCAGGGCCAAAAGATGGCCGTAGCTGCCGACCAGGCCGAAAGCATCGAAATCTATTCGATGCAGGGTGCTTTGGTGAAAGCCGAACGGGCCGAAGAGACCATCACCTTCGTCTCGACCGACGGCCTGACACCGGGCATCTACTTCATGGTAGTCAAGGGTGCCGACTACACCGAGACCGTGAAAGTGATCGTGAAGTAATCCCCAAACACACCGCGCAGCCCCTCGGGGTTGCACGGCCCATTACATAGAGAGAACCCTAAAAGTCCTGAGCGACTTTTAGGGTTCTCTGCTTTTATACAAGGGTTTGACAGGTACGAGAGGAAATAACTCGGGACCCAAGGTACAGGCGATTGCCAAGCCTCAACGATAGCCATGCGCTACGCGGCACGGCTATCCGGCTCAATGCTCCAGAACGAGCTGTACCTTTTTGGCTCCCAACCGGGCCTGCAACCACTCCTGAAACTGCTTCTGCTCGGTGGCCGAGAAGGCTCGCGAGTAGCGCACGACGGCCAGCGTGGTGGTATCGCGCACATCGGTCTCGATGCTGCTGAAGATGGTTTTCGAGATGGCAATATCGGTGACGTTGGGGAAAAGCACCTTAATCTCGGGAGCCACCGAAATACCCACCGAGTCGTATTGCTGGTAATGCGAGGTCACATTTTCCAGCGAGTCAATCACCTGCTGCTGGCGGGTTATCTGCTCCTGGTTGTGCAGATAAATATCCTTGAACATCGTACTGCTGAGCGTCGTCATGTCCATCGAGTTGGAGCCGTATCCCTGACGAACCTCTAGCACGGCGCCTCCCAGACCATACTGCGGCAACCGCGCCTGGGCCACGGCGATGGAATCCTGCGGTATCTCGGCCCCCACCAGCGACACCCGTATGATGCGCTTGCCATGCTCTATCTCGGCACTCTTGCTCAACACCTGGGTATCGGGGTAGTTGAAGTTCTGCGAGACAAACCGTGCGGCGGCGACCTCGAAAAAGTTCTCCTTCACCATGTTGTAGGTGAGGTAGATGCTGGGGGCCATCGTGAGGATAAGAATCGTATAGACAATGCGCTCGACCTTTTTGCGGCGCTCGTCATCGACAAACTCCTTCTTCGAATACTTCATCAGCTTCACCCCCAGCGTGGTGGCAAAGGCAATGAACACCGAGTTGATGAAAAAGAGGTAGAAGGCCCCGAAGAAATAGTAGAAGTTGCCCGTGGCCAACCCGAATCCGGCCGTACACAGGGGCGGCATCAATGCCGTGGCAATGGCCACACCGGGCAGCACGTTGCCCTTCTGCTTCGACGACATGGCCACGATGCCGGCCAACCCGCCGAAGAAGGCGATGAGCACGTCGTAGATGGTGGGCGAAGTACGGGCCAGCAGCTCGCTGCGGGCTTCGTTCAGGGGCGAAATCCAGAAGTAGACGGTCGAGGTAATCACACTGAAGAGTGTGGCCACCGCCAGGTTGCGGAACGACCGCTTGATGAGTTCGTAGTCGTTGATGCCCAACCCCAGACCTATACCCATAATGGGGCCCATGAGGGGCGAAATCAACATGGCGCCGATGATGACCGCCGCCGAGTTGGTGTTCAACCCCAGCGAGGCGATAAATATGGCAAAAACCAGAATGAGGATGGTCGAGCCCTTGAACTCTACCCCGGCCCGGATAGCCTCTACCGAGGCGGCTTCGTCCTCTCGATCTTGGCTCATGTCGAGGTAGTGGGTCAAAAATCGTTTGACCGAATCGATAAAATTGGAAAATGTCATAGTCTAAACTATTAGGATAGTCCTGCGTGCCTCCCGCACGGGTTTCACGACCTGGACACAAAACGATTCAATACCGGAATTTCGCGCAACGGCAAATCGTGGAGGAACAGATAGATCAGGAACAGGGCCAAGAGCACCGTGCGGAAGGCCAGGCGCAACGCCAGCGACTCGATGGGCACCAGAGTACCTACCGCATAGAGAACGGCCGTGAGCAGCGTGTAACGCAGCGCATTGCCCAGCTCGTACTTGATGGGATAGACCCGTTGCCCGATGAAGAACGAAGCCAGCATCATGCACAGGTAGCAGACAAATGCCGCCCAGGCACACGCCATATAGCCGTAACGGGGCACACCCACGATATTGATTACCGCCGTAATGGCAAACCCGAACAGCGAGAACCAGGCCCCCCACTGCGTGCGGTCGGTGAGCTTGTACCACAACGACAGGTTGAAGAAGATGCCGAAGAAGAGTTCGGCCAGCATGACGATAGGCACCACCTTCAACCCCGTGCAGTAGGTCGCCGGCATGAAGAAGCGCACGATGTCGATATAGAACATCACCGCCAGGAAGATGAAGAGGCCGAAGATGATAAAATATTTCATCGCCTCGGAATAGGACTTCTTGTTCTCGTTGCCCGCCTCCTTGTTTCGCGCAAAGATGAAGGGCTCGTAGGCAAATCGAAAGGCTTGTGTAAACATCACCATCACTATCGCAATCTTGTAAACTGCCCCGTATATACCCAGTTCCGACATGGCGTCGGGGCGACTCCCTGCCAGCACAGGATAAAACATCTTATCGAAGGTTTGGTTCATGATGCCGGCAATTCCCAGAATAAGCAACGGGAAGGAGTATTTGAGCATGCGCGACAGCAGACGGCCGTCGAACCGATAGCGCACCCGGAATATCTCGGGAAAAAGCACCAGCAGCACCACGCCCGAACTGATAACGTTCGACACCAGGATATACCCCACCAGGAAGTCGGGGTCGAAGAACCACGAAATCCACTCGGGGTGAATGCCATAGAGCCACGGGCAGAGCAGGATAAAAAAGAGATTCAACGCAATGTTGAGAAAAATCGACAGCAACTTGACGACGGCAAACCGGATGGGCCGGCGCTGGTAACGCAGGTAGGCAAAGGGCAACGCCGTGAAGGCATCGATGGCGATAATCAGAGCCATCATCAGCACATAATCTTCATGCCCGGGATAGCCCAGCAGCCTCGACAGCGGCGAGAGGAAGAGCCACACGAGCACGAAAAAGAGGGTCGAGGTGGTAGCCAGCGAGATGAGGCCGGTGGTGTAGACCTTCTGCGGGTCTTTCTCCTCCTTGTCGTTGGCAAAGCGGAAGAAGCCCGTCTCCATGCCGTAGGTGAGAATGATCAACAGCAAGGCCATGTAGGCGTAGAGGTTGGTCACGATACCATACTCGGCCGTGGTCTTCAACACGTTTACATAGAGGAATACAAAACACCAGTTGAGAAACCGCCCCAATATACTGCTCAAACCGTATATTGCGGTATCCTTTGCCAAACTCTTCATGCCGGCCATAAGCGTCTACATTTTTTCGATTAAAACAATGTACCCTGTTCCGAGAGGCGGTGACGATTCAAGTGGGTATAGGCCAAGTCGGTCACCTCGCGTCCCCGGGGCGTACGTTTGATAAATCCCTCTTTGATGAGATAGGGCTCATACACCTCCTCGAGCGTACCGGGGTCCTCGCCCAGTGCCGTAGCTATCGTGGTGAGCCCCACGGGGCCGCCCTTGAACTTGTCGATGATAATCGAGAGTATCTTGTTGTCGATTTCGTCGAGACCGTACTGGTCGATATTGAGCGACTCGAGCGCATAACGGGCTATCTCGAGGTCGATACTGCCCGACCCCTTCACCTGGGCAAAGTCGCGTACCCGCCGTAACAGGGCGTTGCCGATACGGGGTGTACCGCGGCTGCGCATGGCTATCTCGGTAGCCGCTTCGCGGGTGCAGGGTACCCCCAGCAGGCTCGACGATCGCTCGATGATGTGCGTCAGCACAGCGTGGTCGTAATACTCGAGGTGACAGTTAATCCCAAACCGGGCCCGCAACGGGCTGGTGAGCAAACCGCTGCGGGTGGTGGCACCCACCAGCGTGAAGGGATTCAGCTCGATCTGTATCGACCGGGCACTCGGCCCCTTGTCTATCATGATGTCGATGCGGAAATCTTCCATTGCCGAGTAGAGATACTCCTCCACCACGGGACTCAACCGGTGTATCTCGTCGATAAAGAGCACGTCGTTCTCCTCGAGCGAAGTCAACAGACCGGCCAGATCGCCAGGCTTGTCGAGCACCGGTCCCGATGTGATTTTGAACCCCACGCCCAACTCGTTGGCCACGATATTGGCCAGCGTCGTTTTACCCAACCCGGGAGGGCCGTGCAGCAACACATGGTCGAGGGGCTCCTGACGCATGCGGGCGGCCATCACGAATACCCGCAGGTTCTCGATTATCTTGTCTTGCCCGCTGAAGTCGTCGAACGACAGGGGACGCAACGCCTTCTCGAATTCCCGTTCGGTATCCGATATTCTCTGTTCTCGTATGTCGAAGCGATTATTTTCCACAGATGTTTTACGTTCACCGCATTTCGACAGCAAACTTAGCAATTTATTTTGTGATTCCCGCTATTTTACGAGGCTAAACTCTTGTGACGGCGCTTCAGCTCCTCTTTCCGCTCGATGCGCGACCAGAACTCGCGATAGGCCACCAGGGCCTCGTCGACCGAACGCTGCGGGTCCCAACCCCGCAACCGGGCATACTCGGCCACCACGTAGCGCACAATGGCCTCGTCGTGGCAGAAGCGGCTGAAGTTGGCCAGACACATCTTCGGGGTCATGGCGTGAAATCGCATGCGGTTGAGGTCGAGAAGCGAGAATCGTATCTGCCCGTCTTGCTTGTCGAACAAGATATTCCCGGCCGAATAGTCGAGATGCTGCACCCCCTTCTCGTGCAACTCGACGGTAAAGGCGGCAAAAGCCTTGAGTATATCTTCGCGCCCTGCTACGCCACCGCCGTCGAACTCGCGCATCATGCGGGTATAGGGACAGGTCTCCGACACGAAATACGAATGCCACAACAGTCCGCCCCGCTTCACCTCGATATAAGCGATCGGAGCCGGAGTCTCTATGCCCATGGCCCGCAGCCTGAGGGCATACTTGTAGGCTCGCTCGGCCTTACTCGGGCGGAAAAACGTGTAGGCTATCCGATTGATGAAAATCGGTACCTTGTACCCCTTCACCACATAGTTCTGCCCCTCGTACGAAAATTGACGAAGCTCGTTACGAGCCTTGTAGATACACTCGCCCAACGTAGGGAATGCGAGCGGCAGTTGCTGCATAAACTTCTCGAGCCGGCGATATGCCGGATTCAATACCAGTTTCATCTTCTTCCCGAATAATTATTTATCAACTAAACGTACCGGGGAATTTCGGGTTTCGACCCGGCAGCCTATCTCTACTATTACGCTTGCGAGGCCCGAGCCCGCAGATTTTTCACCCGCTCGACAATGACAGCCGGTGCTATATCCAGGCAGGCATAGTCTTTCCGATAGCACGGTTTGTTGCCAAAGATGGAACAAGGACGGCAATCGAGCGACAACTGCACTACATTCGCCTCGCTCTGGTGCCACCCCAGGAATCCGCAACAGGGATGGGTGGCTCCCCACACCGAAACGACCGGCACCGCTACCAGCGAGGCCAGGTGCATGTTGGCCGAGTCCATCGAGACCATCACGTCGAGATGACTCATCAATGCCAGCTCGATGGCAAAACCGTGACGTTTGTCGGCCAGGGAAGTTACATGGGGATAGCGCTCCTGCCAGACGGAGAGGATGTCGCGCTCACGTTCGCCCGACCCGAACAAGAACAGCTTTACATGCGGTTCGGCAGCCAGCTTGGCCACCACATTTTCCATACGATCGAGCGGATAAATTTTACCCTCATGCTTGGCAAAGGGGGCTATGCCTACCCAATACTCGCCCGGTTGCTTGGGCGGCGTCAAGTGAGAGTAGAGCCCCTCGTCGCCCTTTTCGGTGCCGAACAGCGAACCGAAATCGGGCGTGAACTTGAATCCCAACGCGGTGAATACCTCGCCATAGCGTTCGAACGAAGTGCGCAGCGGATGCAACGCCTCGCACTTGTGGCGGGCGGTAATCTGCTTTTTCTCCTGGCGGCCCTTGTCGATGACGGCTACCCGAATGCCCCACATCTTAAAAAAAATTCGCAGGAACTTCGTGCGCAACACATCGTGCAAATCGGCCACGGCGTCAATCGACAGTGCCCGCATCTCTTTGGCCAGTTCGTAGAGCCCGCCGATACCTTTGTGGCGACCCTTCACATCGGCTACCACTACTTGCAAATTGCGCGGAGCCTGCAGAAAAAGTTGCGAAGCCACCTTCTGGGTGAGCATGACGAAAGTCGTGTCGGGATTGGCCCTACACACCGAGTAAACAATAGGTATGGTCATGGCTACATCGCCCAGAGCCGACAGTCGAATAATTAAAACCTTGCTATACGACATACTCCCGACCCCTGCTACTTCTTATACAAAACCGGGTTCAGTGCCGGATCGTTGTACATCTTCATCTGTTTATATACCTTCATATATTTACGGCCGGCCTCGATCTCGTCGAGCAGTTGGTCAATGGCCGCAGAGAGGTCGGCTCGCTGTTCGAGCAGCACGCGCAACTTGGCCCGGCACTTCTCCACATGCTCGGGCGACGCATCCTTGCGCTCTACCTCCTGCTGCATGTGATAGATTTTCACGGCCAGAATCGACAGCCGGTCTATGGCCCAAGCCGGGCTCTCGGTATTTATGGTAGCATCGCTCTTCACCTCGACGTCGGCATATTTCTTCAGAAAATAGTCGTCGATCATCTCGACCAAATCGGTACGCTCCTGATTCGACTTGTCGATGCGCCGCTTGATAGCCAACGCCTCCTTGGGGTCGATGTCGGGGTTGCGGATAATATCTTCCAGGTGCCATTGAACCACATCGATCCAGTTTTTCAGACACAGATAATATTCAATACTTCCTTCGGCATACGGATTTTCCAACGAAGCATCCACATTATCGAACCGATGATAATATTGTGTGGTGTTCCAAAAAATGTGATTACAGGTTTCTGCAAAAGTCATAGTTCCCAATCGTTATGAGCACACCTGTTTTTCTGTAAGGCTCTTGTCGACAAGCCTGGTGTACCCGGGTTTCATTTTACAAACATAAGAATAGTTTTAGGAAAAACCATTATTTTCACAATATAAAAATAGTTCTTCGATACAATCCTGCAAAAATTTCGTACCTTTGGATAAAAAGCAGACAATTATGACTACGATTCCATACATTATAGCCGATAACAAGATACCCTATTTAAAGGGTGTACTCGAGCCCTATGCCCGTATCGACTACCTTTCGCCCGACCGGATAGACGCCGACGCCGTGCGCGACGCCGACATTCTTTTGATACGTACCCGCACGAAGTGCAACAGCCAACTGCTCGACCAGAGCCGTTGCCGATACATTGCCACGGCTACAATCGGATACGACCACATCGACGCCGCCTATTGCCGCGAACGGGGCATCGAGTGGGTGAACTGCCCCGGCTGCAACGCCGCATCGGTAGGCCAATACATACTCGCCTCGCTGCTGGCCTGGAGCAAGAGCCACCGCAAGCCGCTGCACGAATGCACACTGGGCGTGGTGGGTGTAGGCCATGTGGGCAGCATCGTGGCCCGGTATGCCCGGTTGCTGGGCATGCGGGTTCTCCTGAACGACCCTCCGCGCGAGGAGGCCGAGGGTGCGGCCGGGTTTACCCCGCTCGAGACCGTCTGTCGCGAAGCCGACATCATCACCTTTCACACCCCGCTGACTCGAACCGGCAAATATCCCACCTACCACCTGGCCGATACCCGGTTCTTCGATGCGCTCTCCCGCTCGCCGCTCCTCATCAATACGGCCCGGGGCGAAATCGTGGAGACCGAGGCCCTGAAACAGGCCTTGAAGCAGAAGCAGGTGGCAGCCGTCGTGCTCGACTGCTGGGAAAACGAACCCCGCATCGACCGGGAACTGCTCGAACAGGCTTTCATCGCCACCCCCCACATCGCCGGATATTCGGCCGACGGCAAGTCGACCGCTACCCGCATGATTGTCGAGGCCGTGAGCCAGTGGATCGGGTGCAACATTCCCACACAACACATCGCTCCCCCTGCCCCGGCGCAACCGCATATCGACCTCGCCGGTATACCTACGCCTCTGCAAAAGGCGGTGTGGGACACCTACAACCCCTTCGACGACGACCTCAGGCTGCGCAAGTCGCCCGAGACCTTCGAGATGCAACGCGGACTCTATCCATTGCGGCGGGAATTCGGAGCCTACCACGTAGCGGGAGCATCGGCAACCGACCGTATCATTTTAGAAAAATTAGGCTTTCGCATTGAATAAATATACACATATTTATAGCCGGGACTTAAAGAAAAAGTATTGTCCCACACAACAAAAAGAGACTGTTTTAGAACATAGAAGAGGATAAAAGTGGCTTATTTTTGCACAAAAACCCGATAAATGTGCAAAAAATGAGTAATTTATAAGGGAAAATTTTTTTTGTTCGGAGAAAAATATATTCCTTTGCAGTTGCAAAAAATAAGAACGTTAATTTATTTATTAATTAAAATTTGAAAATTATGTCTGACGTAGCATCAACAGTAAAAGAAATTATCGTAGAAAAATTGGGTGTTAAAGAATCAGAGGTAACTCCCGAAGCCAACTTCACCAACGACCTCGGTGCCGATTCTTTGGACACTGTTGAAATGATCATGGAGTTCGAGACTAAGTTCGACATCAAGATCCCTGACGATCAAGCAGAAAAAATTACGACTGTAGGTGAGGCTATCGCTCACATCGAAAAAGCTATCGCAGAGAAAGAGAATAAATAATTTTATGGAGCTTAAAAGAGTTGTAGTAACAGGTCTTGGCGCAATCACTCCGCTGGGAAACGATGTCCCCACGACATGGGACAACCTGCTGAAAGGAGTAAGCGGAGCAGGACCTATTACGCTTTTCGACGCATCTGAATTCAAGACTCAATTCGCTTGCGAGGTAAAGGACTTCGACCCGCTGAAATACTTCAACGCCAAGGAGGTTCGTAAACTCGACCGCTATACCCAGTTTGCTCTGGCCGCTACGCAAGAGAGCATGGCCGACTCGGGTCTCGACCTCGAGAAAGTAAACAAAGACCGTGCCGGTGTTATCTTCTCGGCCGGTATCGGCGGTATCAGCACCTTTGAGCAAGAGGTAGGAAACTATGCCGTTGCCCCCGAAAAAGGGCCGCGCTTCAGCCCCTTCTTCATTCCCAAGATGATTGCCGACATTGCCGCAGGACAAATCTCCATGCAGTACGGTTTCCGGGGTCCCAACTTCGGTATCGTATCGGCCTGCGCATCGTCCACCCATGCCCTTATCGACGCTTATAACTATATCCGTCTGGGCAAAGCCGACTTGATCGTATCGGGTGGTGCCGAAGCTGCAATCACAGTATCGGGAGTAGGTGGATTCAATGCCATGCACGCACTCTCTACCCGCAACGATTCGCCCACGACGGCATCGCGTCCGTTCAGCGCTTCGCGCGACGGCTTCGTAATGGGTGAAGGTAGTGCCTGCCTTATTCTTGAAGAACTGGAACACGCATTGGCCCGTGGGGCTAAAATCTATGCCGAAGTCGTAGGTGGCGGTATGTCGGCCGACGCTTATCACCTGACGGCTACTCACCCCGAAGGCTTAGGTGCCAAACTCGTGATGCAAAACGCTCTCGACGATGCCCACATGGCTCCCGAAGAGATCGACTACATCAACGTGCACGGTACATCGACCCCCGTCGGAGACAAATCAGAAGCCAAAGCGATTTTGGAAGTATTCGGCAATCACGCCTATAACCTCAACATCAGCTCGACCAAGTCGATGACCGGTCACCTGCTGGGCGCTACCGGCGCACTCGAGGCTCTTATCTGCGTGAAGACTATCGACGAAAGCATCGTACCTCCCACCATCAATCATGCCGAGGGCGACGACGATCCCGAAATCGACAGCAAGTTGAATTTCACATTCAACCAGGCACAGAAACGCGAAGTAAACGCCGCTCTGTCCAACACCTTTGGTTTCGGCGGACACAATGCCAGCATAATCGTAAAGAAATTCACGAAATAAACGTGCTTAAAACGATTTATAACCGTATAAGGCTCCTTATGCTTCGTCATAAGGAGCCTTATGTTCTATACCACGACCTGTTGGGGTTCTGGCCCAACGACATACACCTGTACGAGGTGGCCTGCCTGCACAGCTCCTCGTCGATTTGCGAACAGGGGAAACGCATCAACAACGAGCGCCTCGAGTTCCTGGGCGACGCCATTCTCGATGCCATCGTGGCCGACATCCTCTTCCACCGGTTCGGCGACCGCAAGGAGGGGTTCCTCACCAACACGCGAGCCAAGATTGTCAAGCGCGAGTCGCTCAACGAGATTGCCCTGAAGATTGGGCTCGACCGCTTTATCACCTGCTCCATGCACATCAGCTCGCACAACAGCTACCTGTATGGCAATGCCTTCGAGGCCCTCATCGGCGCCATCTACCTCGACCAGGGATATGAGTTTTGCAAGCGGTTTGTCGAGACACGCATCATCGACTCGTTTATCGACCTCGACAAACTCTCGAAAGAGGAGAGCAACTTCAAATCACGACTTATCGAGTGGTGCCAGAAACACAAAATCGACATCCAGTTTGCCCTGGTCGAAACGCTGGTCGACCAGAACAACAACCCGGTATTCCAGTCGCAAGCCCTGCTGGGCGGCATCTCGGGCGGCATCGGTATCGGATACTCCAAAAAAGAGTCGCAACAGAATGCGGCCCACATTGCCATAGGCCGGCTCCACAAAGACAAAGAGTTTCGGCAAATGGTACTGGCAACCGTCCACAAAAACGACAATCCCGAGATTGTCATATAAAAATCACAAGCCTACGATAGGAATCACACGAGAATTTTTTATTTTTGCTCCGCATTGAAAACTTGCGACAAATGAATCTCACGAAGTGGTTACGCCCGGTATTTGACAAACGACTCGCCCAAATCGATCGCTATGCCGAATATGGCGACATCATACAACAAAAAACACTGATCGACCTGCTGCGAAAGGCCCGGAAAACACGACTGGGCACCACCTACCGGTTCGACGAAATAAACTCCTACAAAAGTTTCACCGAGCGCGTACCCATCAGCGGCTACGAGGAGCTGAAGCCCTACATCGAACGCACGATGCAAGGCGAGCAGAATATCCTGTGGCCTACCCCCATACGGCACTTTGCCAAATCGTCGGGCACGACCAACGACAAGAGCAAGTTCATCCCCGTGAGCGCCGAGGCGCTGCGCTATTGCCACTATCAGGGAGGAGCCGATTGCGTGGCCCTCTATCTGCGAGCCAACCCCGAAAGCCGCTTCTTCTCGGGCAAAGGGCTCATACTGGGAGGCAGCCGGGCACAGAATCCTTTCGGGCAGGCCTATTGCGGCGACCTCTCGGCCATCCTCATCCAGAACATCAGCCCGCTGGTCAACCTCATCCGGGTGCCCTCGAAAAAGATTGCCCTCATGAGCGAGTGGGACACCAAACTCGAGGCCATCGCCAACAGCACCATCGGCCGGCGCGACATCACCAACCTCTCGGGGGTCCCCTCGTGGTTCCTGGTCCTCATCAAGCATATCCTGAACAAGAGCGGACGGCAGGACCTTTCGGAGGTGTGGCCCAACCTCGAGGTGTTTTTCCACGGAGGCATCAGCTTTGCCCCCTATCGCGAGCAATACCGCCAGCTTATCTCCAGCCCCCGGATGCACTATGTCGAGACCTACAACGCCTCGGAGGGCTTCTTTGCCGTGCAGAACGACCTGACCACACCCGGCATGCTGCTGCTCATCGACCTGGGTATCTTCTTCGAATTTATCCCCCTGGGCGGAGCGCTCGAGCAGGCGGTTCCCCTGTGGGAGGTGGAGGCCGGGCACAACTACGAACTGGTCATCACCTCGAACGGCGGCTTGTGGCGGTACCGCATGGGCGACACCGTGAAGGTGCTCTCGACACACCCGCTGAAGATTTGCGTATCGGGCCGCACCAAGCACTACATCAACGCCTTCGGCGAGGAGCTGATGGTCGACAATGCCGAGCAGGCCATTGCCCGCACCTGCGAGCAGACGGGCGCCAGCGTGCTCAACTACACGGCAGCCCCGGTATACATGACCGACCACAGCAAGGGGCGGCACCAGTGGCTCATCGAGTTCAGCAAACTGCCCGTACCGGTCGAGGAGTTTGCCCAACGGCTCGACCAGAACCTGCAAAACCTCAACTCCGACTACGAAGCCAAGCGATTCAAGAGCATCGCCCTCGAGTGCCTCGAGGTAATCCCGGCCCAACCGGGCATATTCGACGACTGGCTGCGCGACCACAACAAACTGGGCGGCCAGCACAAGATTCCGCGCCTCTACAACCGTCGCGACATCATCGAGGAGATACTCCAGTACAACAACCGATAAGGCCACAGAAGAGCCGAAATAGGGCTCTACGAGTCTCTCGCTCTCTTCTTCAACCATACGAAAAGAGCCCCGCACGGATGATTCGTGCGGGGCTCTTTCTGTATCACGATTTTATCGTACGTCTCTCTATTTCACCTCCGAACCCGGAGTAATCTCGTCGGTAGCCGGCGAGATGACAATCAGTCGGCCATCGGCATCCTCAGCCGAGAGTATCATGCCCTGCGACTCGATGCCCTTCAGTTTACGGGGTTCGAGATTGGCCACGAAGCAGACATTCTTGCCCACCAGATCCTCGGGCTTGTAGTGCTTGGCAATACCCGACACGATGGTGCGGCCGCCCAGACCGTCGTCGATGCGGAACTGCAACAGCTTGTCGGCCTTGGGCACCTTCTGGCACTCGAGCACTTTGCCTACGCGGATGTCGAGTTTGGCAAAGTCGTCGAAGGCCACATTCTCGCGCACCGGTGCAGCCTTGTGATTCTTCAGCTCGTTGGCCTTCTTGGTCTCCAGCAGTTTGTTCACCTGAGCCTCGATTACGCTATCGTCGATTTTTTCGAAGAGCAGTTCGGGTTTGCCCAGTTCGGCCCCGGCCGGCAGAATGTCGGTACGACCCAGCATGTTCCAGTCGCAGTGACCCATGTGAAGCATGCCGCGCAACTTCTCGGCCGAGAAGGGGAGGAAGGGCTCGAAGGCAATCGCCAGATTGGCCGTGATCTGCAAAGCCAGATTCAAGATGGTAGCCACCCGCGGCATGTCGGTCTTGGCCAACTTCCAGGGCTCGGTATCGGCCAGATACTTGTTGCCGATACGGGCCAGATTCATGGCCTCCTTGAGGGCATCGCGGAAGCGGTAGTGGTCGAGATAGTTCTCTACCGAAGCCTTCACGTCGGCAAACTCCTTCAAGGTTTCGCGGTCGTAGTCGGTCAACTCGCCGGCCTCGGGCACCTTGCCGTCGAAATATTTGTGGGTGAGCACCAGGGCACGGTTCACAAAGTTGCCCAGAATAGCCACCAGCTCGTTGTTGTTGCGGGCCTGGAAGTCCTTCCAGGTAAAGTCGTTGTCTTTCGTCTCGGGCGCATTGGCCGTGAGCACATAGCGCAGCACGTCCTGCTTGCCGGGGAAGTCCTCGAGATACTCGTGCAGCCATACGGCCCAATTGCGCGAGGTCGAAATCTTGTCGCCCTCGAGGTTGAGGAACTCGTTGGCCGGCACATTGTCGGGCAAGATGTAGCTGCCCTCGGCCTTCAGCATGGCCGGGAATACAATGCAGTGGAACACGATATTGTCCTTGCCGATGAAGTGCACCATCTTCGTCTCGGGGTCTTTCCAGTAGAGCTCCCACGTATCGGGCAGCAACTCCTTGGTATTCGAGATGTAACCGATGGGAGCATCGAACCACACATAGAGCACCTTGCCCTCGGCCCCTTCGACCGGCACCGGCACACCCCAGTCGAGATCGCGGCTCACGGCCCGAGGTTGCAGCCCCATATCGAGCCACGACTTGCACTGGCCGTAAACATTGGGTTTCCACTCCTTGTGCTCATCGAGAATCCAGTGACGCAGGAAGGGCTCCCACTTGTCGAGCGGCAGATACCAGTGTTTCGTCTCGCGCAACACCGGTTTGTTGCCCGTGATGGCCGACTTGGGATTGATGAGGTCGGTCGCATTCAGCGAAGTACCACAAGCCTCGCACTGGTCGCCATAGGCGTGCTCGTTGCCGCAGTGCGGACAGGTACCCGTGATATAGCGGTCGGCGAGGAACTGGTTGGCCTCCTCGTCGTAATACTGCATCGAGGTCTTCTCGATAAACTCGCCCTTGTCGTACAGTTTGCGGAAGAAATCGGAAGCCATTTGCGTGTGGATGGCCGAAGTCGTGCGCGAGTAAATATCGAACGATATGCCAAACTCCTCGAACGATTTCTTAATAATGTTGTGGTAGCGGTCCACAATATCCTGCGGGGTCACCCCCTCGGCTTTGGCCTTGATGGTGATGGGCACACCGTGCTCATCGCTACCGCCTATCATAATCACATCTTCGCCCTTCAAGCGCAGATACCGTGTGTAGATATCTGCCGGTACATACACACCTGCCAGGTGACCTATATGCACAGGACCGTTGGCATAGGGCAATGCGGTCGTAACCAGCGTACGTTTGAATTTCTTCTCCATATTTCCTTAATTTCTATCCAGTTAAATACAACCTTAGGGGTATTTTCCCCACCGATTTCCGCACGGTCGGTATCCCGGTTCCCGCACGGTTTTCGGCATTTTGTACAAAGATAGTGAAAGGTGAGTGCAGAGGCAAATGGAAAACGAAGTTTTCAACATTTGTCTATGCCGAACCGACTCC
>NZ_CAMMHD010000010.1:0-116849 GCF_946496565.1 uncultured Barnesiella sp. | reverse complement strand
TGTTCGCAAAGATACGATTTTATACGGTTTACTCCTCAGGTTTTTACGTTGATCCCTAGTCCCCTCCCCCCCTTCACGTACAAAACTAAATACCCACTATTCCCCTTCCACAAAAAAAAACAGACAGCCACCGTTCACAGTAACTGCCTGTTCCTCAAAATTATATTTTTGTATCATCGGCCCAACGTCAGACAATTGGATCGATCCACCCCATCAGACTACTCTACTACCAACCGGCCCGAGGTAACCACCTTATTCCCCTGGATAACCGTATAGATATATACCCCGCCATTCATCTGCGAAGTTTCTATCTCTACCTTGTCGTTATTCCCAGTCGAGAACGATTGAACCAAAGAACCATCAAGGCGGACTACATTGACTACGGCATTTTTCAAGCTAGCCTTTCCTCCGTCAACGGTGTATACCTCACCCCGCCGTACCGGGTTGGGATACCCTGCCACACTCCTGTTCTCGGCAACCAGTTTCAACACATTACTACTCCCCTCTCGATTTACCTCATATACATGAAAAGTATATGTTTCAGAGCCACAAGACAGGGCGAAATACAATTTATCCTTTAACACAAAAAACTGCGGTGATTTCAAATATGAACCATCAGGATATGTAATGTCAGCCAGGCAATTTCCATTCGTCTGCATAATCTTAAATCCATAAGTCTGATAATATGAATACCCCGGATTTTCAATAAACTTATTTTTCTCTACAATATATTCAAATTCCGGATCATCATTAAGCAATGTTTGGGAAAATAAAAAACGCTCGGAATCTCCTTCATACGCATAATTAGCGCTACTAAAGACCGACACAGCTCTCACAAAATCGGTAACAGAACATATCTTCTGCCACGAAGAATTGTAAATATTATATGAATCGGGCCCTGTAGCAGTATTAGGATCAGGAGCAACTGCAAAAATTTCCTCCACTAAATAATCTTCATCTCCTTGAGAATACGCTACAAGCGATAAACCATCTCCTGCAAATGAAAACGGCATTAGAATACCACTATCAGACATGGCCAAGAATGTGGTAAAAATTGCCATTACTACAACAAAAAACAAATGACGTTTCATAATAAAATTTAATTTAATGTTTTCAATCCCCTAAAAACAACATTAACTTTCCAATAAAAGGTGTGGAGACTGTATTTTATACTATCTGTCCGGTCAAATTATTTGCCTACCAATTGCCCAACATATACAGTTTAAAGTTTATTACAAGAACTTTATCCCTATATATTTCTATAGATATCTTTCAACTCAAATTCTCACAAAACGATAGCTTTTCTAAAATAACACCTCTTATCATTATTTCTCTTCTTCCACGAGAAATAATTCTCTTTTGTTTTACAAAAATAAATATTTTTAGAAACGTCAACAAAAAAACTTATGCCTTTAACACAAACCTGCATTTTATCAGTACAATCCAAGATGTCACAGAGCCGCAAGAAAGTCAACCGAAAGCGACTTCACTCAAAACACAATATTAGCCCTCATACTTAAAATACTATCGTATTCACTTCCATAAAAAACAGCTGGTTGCCTCTGATAACGACTGACTGTTTCACATAGAATTCATATCTTGCTAACATCGAATCAACAACAACCAATTGAATCAATTCATATCATTAGACTACTCAACAACCTCACAAACTCGAATTCCCAAAAACAACATATAAGTCCGCACTTGTAAGCAATCGGCTTGCAGGTGTTTTTTTTATTTCCGGCTATCCCGGTCGCGATAGGTCACCTCCTTCCCCACCAGCCGCTTGCCCTTGAACCGTACCGACCGGTTGCAGCACGTGCAACGGTAGTAGGAGTAGTAGTGCTCGACAACCGAGGTCTCGCGCGTCACAAACTCGTCGACCGTATCGGAGATGACCAGCTTGTCGCCCTGCCGCTCGACCTTGCGCGAGAGCAGCCGGCTGTCGTCGTACTCATCGACCGTAACGACCCGTTTCAAATCGCCCCGCCCCAGGAACTTCAACCCCTTGACCGTATGGCAGTAGGGACAACGGCCATTGACATCGGCACTCCAGAACATCGCCGAGAGAATCAAGGCTACGTAAACGAAAAACATGTTGACCGACACCATCGAGAAATAGAAGAGGTAGAGGTGATAGGCCACCAGAATGCACAACACGCCCACCACCTTGAGCCACCGGTTGGAGAGCGGGCGCAGATAGATGACCGTGTGACGCAGCCCCCACGACACCACGAAGGCCAACAGCAGCAACAACGCGGCATCGGCCAACCCCACGACACCACGCGCGGCCCACAGTGGCAGCAGCCGACTCCCCACTCCTTCGCCCAGCGGATAGGCGGCATAATAACCGGCCCGCACATAGTTGGGGTTGTAGCGAATGTGCGAATTGATCAGGTGCGAGAAGAAGGGCAACGACCGGGTCGACTGCCCCGAGATATGGTAATCGGCCAACGTATCATTTTCGAAGACGAGCATCAGTGTCCGATACAGCAGCGAGTCGTTCTGCAACACATCGACACTGGGCAGGAAGGCATACTTGCGGCTCCCCTTCACCACCACGCTCTGCGCCGGTTCGTACAACGCCTCGATAGCTGCCAGACTGTCACCCTTCAGCCGGTCCAGGTCCCGGTCGAAGACCGCCAGCCGGTCGACAATGAGATACTCCTTGTCGGGACTGCGCCAGGTATAGACGGGCATCTGCCCGCGAATGGGCCAGTAGAGAGGCTCGAAAGCCAGCTTCTCGCCGCTGTCGAGCACATAGAGGTAGGGATAGTCGCTCCGTTTCGTCTCCGACTTCATGGGATTCTCGGCCAACCGCTCCACCCGCACGACCCGGCGAGGCTCCAGCCGACCGTCGGCCTCGACCTTCACCTCCAGCCCGGTAGCCGTCTCGGGCACCACAGCCAGCCCCCGCGTTCCGTCGCGCAACTCTATCTGATACTCGGCCCACGGCTTGTAACTGAGCAGCACCCGCTCGTCGGGCAGGTCGTAGCAGATAGCCAACACCCGCACCGGCGTACCGGCCGGCAAACGCCGCACCTGCTCCTGGCCGTCAGCATCCACAACCCGCAAGTCGGTGCTCCAGCGCAAGGTCACCTCGTGCGACCGCTCCCGCACCTGCCCGACCTTCATCGACGAGTAGTCGATCAGGTTCCACAACCCGAAGTTGCACCACGGCAAAATGCAAATCAAAATCAAATAGATGACAAACGCACGCACCATGCGATAGACATCGGTGGCCTTATCTTGTGCCAGGTAATAGCTTCTGTCCATATATCCCCTTTTATCAACCGGTATTAAAAAGAGCCCTATCACCCCAAGCAGGGATGCTGTCGGGGAAGAGGTTCAGCCTCTTCGCTCTGAACAAAAATAGACATTTTTTCTATTTTTACAAATTCCGGCTTAGAGGCGTGGTCGACAAAACGCCCAAGATTTTCCACTGCCGCTCCCCTTTTCCGCGGAGAGCCCCGAGCGCAAAAGGCATAAAAAAAGCGCCTGCATCGTGATGCAAGCGCCGTTGTCTGTGACCCCGGAGGGGCTCGAACCCTCGACCCAATGATTAAGAGTCATTTGCTCTACCAACTGAGCTACGGAGTCATTCCATAAGGAACGGGTGCAAAGGTAAGGCTTTTCGAGAAACCTGCAAAGGATTCTTCAAAAAATTTTTCGGCAATGTGCAAAATTCGTAAAAAAAAGAGCAGCATCTACTCCTGCCCGTCGGGCTCCTCGAAGGTATAGAGCGCCGAGGGGTGGTTGCGGGTAAGCGCCACCAGCTCCACATCCTTGCCTACGCGGATACCCTCCTCGTACAGCCGGTTCTCGATGGTCTTGTAAGCCAGCTCGGGATGGTTGTTGTCGCCGCTGAGGTGGCACAGGAAAATGTTGCGCAACGCCGGGGTATAGATACGGGCCAGATAGTCGGCCGTGCGGGCATTGTCCATGTGGCCGTTGTCGGCCAGGATGCGCCGCTTGAGGTGAGGCGGATAGGTGCCGTGTTGCAGCATGGCCTCGTCGTAGTTCGACTCGATGACCAGGTAGTTGGCCTGACGCAGATACTTGTCGGCCGTCGGGGTGATGGTACCCAGGTCGGTAGCAAAGGCAAAATGCAGATTGCCGTACGTAACAAGGAAGCCCACGTTGTCGCTCCCGTCGTGGGGCACCTCGAAGGCGGTGATGGTGAAGTCTCTGATTTTGAAGGGGACCTCCTTGATAATGGCGCGGTGCGCGCTGTATACCTTGTCGACCATGCAGTAGTTGCGGTTCATGCCGTTCTTGATGGTCTCGGTGGTATAGATGGGGATTCCGAATTTCTCGCCCAAGGTTCCGGCCGCCTTGATGTGGTCGGCGTGGTCGTGGGTGATGCACAAGGCCACGATTTTTTCAAACGGTATGCCATACTCCCTCAAAACCTTCTTGATGGTGCGTACACCTTTGCCGGCATCGATCAGTATGCCATAATCTTCCGTTCCCAAATAATAACAGTTGCCACTGCTTCCGCTGGCCAAGCTCAGAAATTGCAAGCTCATATCCTTTTTTCTCCTTGGGGTACAAAGATAGTTTTTTAGCCGCACAATAGAAAATTATCGGCCACAAAGATATTGCCGCGATTCCGACAATTTTTTCCCGAAGCCCGGCAGGCACTCCGCCCTATTTGTAGAGCAGGAAGATGGCCGGGGTCTTCTGGTAGTTGTACGAGGTCTTGGCCCACTCGCTCAGCGAGAGGGTGCGGATGTTCTCGTCGGGGCAGGTGATGTTGGCCGCCACACACAGACGGGTGTGCGGGCGACAGGTGCGCACGAGGTCCTCGATCATCTTGTGGTTGCGGTAGGGAGTCTCGATGAATATCTGGGTCTGGTCTTCGGCATAGACCCGCTGCTCGAGCTGCTTGATGCGCTTGGTCCGCTCGCCGGCCTCGATGGGCAGATAGCCCTGGAAGGCAAAGCTCTGGCCGTTGAAGCCCGAGGCCATGAGCGACATCAGTATCGACGACGGGCCCACCAACGGCACCACCGGCAGATGCTCGCGCTGGGCAATCGCCGCCACATCGGCTCCCGGGTCGGCCACGGCCGGACACCCCGCTTCGGAAATAACCCCCACGGGCTGGCCCTGACGCAACGGATTGAGGTAGCTGCTCACCTCGGTGGCCGGGGTGTGGCGGTTCAACTCGTAGAAGGTGAGGGCATCGATGCAAATATCGGGGTTCGACTTCTTGAGAAAACGACGGGCCGAACGCACATTCTCCACGACGAAATGGCTGATTCCGGTTATCACTTCGCGGTTATAGGCGGGCAGTACCCGGTCGATGGGAGTATCGCCCAGCGGTACGGGTATGAGGTATAAAGCGGCTTTGAGCATAACGACTTTTTTGAGGGCTACAAAATCTATCGGCAAAAATACCTATCTTTGTCGAATCGTGAAAATTTCCTCGACCCGATTATGACAGAACTGCCCTCTTCGTTTATCGACCGCACCCGCCGCCTGCTGGGCGACGACTACCCCCGCTTTGAACAGGCGCTCGCTACCGAGTCGCCGGTGAGCATCCGGCTCAACCCGGCCAAATGCTGGCCGGGCAGACCGTTGGGCGAAGCGGTACCCTGGTCGCAAGAGGGCTACTATCTGCCCGAACGGCCGGCCTTCACCTTCGACCCCTGCTTCCATGCCGGGGCCTACTATGTGCAGGAGGCAGCCTCGATGTTCCTGCATCGGGTCATCGACCAGTACATACACACCCCGGTGCGCTACCTCGACCTTTGCGCCGCACCCGGCGGAAAATCGACCGATGCCATCGCCTCGCTCCCGGCCGGCAGTCTGGTGGTGAGCAACGAGGTGGTGCCCAACCGCACCTATATCCTGGCCGAGAACCTGACGAAATGGGGCTCTCCCTTCTCGGTGGTGACCCGCAACGAGGCGGCCGACTTTGCCCGTCTCGAGAGCTACTTCGACGTGGTGGCTACCGATGTGCCCTGCTCGGGCGAGGGGATGTTTCGCAAAGACCCCGACGCCATTGCCGAGTGGTCGCCTGCCGGGGTGGACCGCTGCGCCGAACGCCAACAGCAAATCCTCACCAACGTGTGGCCGGCCCTCAAGCCGGGCGGAGTGCTCATTTACAGCACCTGCACCTACAACCTCGAGGAGAACGAAGAGATGGTGCTCTACCTGATGAAAGAGCTGGGAGCCACCCCGCTCACGGTCGATACCGACCCGGCCTGGGGCATCGCTCCGGCTCTCGTACCGGGAGTGACGGCCTACCGCTTCATGCCGCATCTCACACGGGGCGAAGGGCTCTTCATGGCGGTGTTGCGGAAACCCGGCGAACCCGACGACTCGCACTCCCGGCTGCTCGACGAACCGGCCGGCAAACGCAACAAGAAGGGGAAGAAGACCACCCCGGCGACTCCCGTGCCCGACGAATGGTGCCAACGGCTGGCTCGTCCCGACGATTTCGACTTTGTGTCGCGCGGCGACAGTTTCCTGGCCATCCCCCGCGAATACCGGGCCGACTACCAGTTGCTCGACCGGCACCTCACCCTGCTGCAGGCCGGTGTCACTCTGGCTACCGTCAAGGGTCGCGACTACATTCCTCACCCCTCGCTGGCTCTCTCGACGGCTCTCGACCCCGAAAAGACACCCCGCTTCGAAGCCGACCTCGCTACGGCCCTGGCCTACCTGCGCCGCGAGAGCATCGTGCTGCCACCCGACCAGCCGCGCGGATACCTCATCGTCGCCTACCGTGGTTTCCCCCTCGGGTGGGTCAAGAATCTGGGCAACCGGGCCAACAACCTCTATCCGCAGGAGTGGCGCATCCGCAGCGGCTATACTCCCGACCTCCTGCCCGACCTGCCTGTCGAACACGTATAAGCGCGAGTATTCGTCACGACTACCCAATGCCCCCCGAAACGGAAACGAGGGTACGGCCTTCGCCATACCCTCGCCTTGTACCTGTTCACGATTCACCCGCTACAACTTGGGAGCCGACACCCGGCTCATATCCCGGGGCAACTCCACCTTGCGGCAGCCGGGGAAACCATCTTTTATCAAGGCATTGAGCTCTGCCACCTCATCGGCATAGCTACCCCGCTTGCCACACACGTAGAGTTCGGTGAGCGGGTAGCGCTCCAGAATACGAGCCTCGAGCTGCTGCACGGTAGGCGTCTGCTCCAGAGCACTGTACTCCTCATAGGTATAGTCGAGGAAAGCCACGTGCTCGTTGATACCGCGGTTGTCGAGCCAATAGCCGTCGGCCAGTGCGGTGGGCTTGGCCAGGCGGCCCTGATAATAGAGATCGGAGGGAGCCGGATAGGCCACGATATGCTCGTGCCGGGCATCGAGTGTCACCGGCACATGGTCGCTGAAGTCGCGTGTCGTCTTATACACGATAGCCGACGGGAGAGCCTGGGCAGGCTTCGCCCCCGTGAGCACCTGCCCCGAGGAGGTCTTTTCGGGAGCCTGGGCAACCGGTTTGGAACTTTTGCATCCTGCACTGAGAATCAACATGGCCGAACAAAGAAAAATAATCGGTTTCATAAGGTTTCTATTTCTTGATAAATTGGGTTGTCTTCACTTCTTGAGCCGTGCGTACCCGCAACAGATAGGTGCCGGCCTGCAAATCGGCCACGGGCACCTGCAGCTCTTCGCCCGGTGCGGGCGTCAGGCGCAGCAGTTCGCGACCCGAGAGGTCGTAGACCGCCAGGTCGATTACCTCGCCAGCCTGGCGTACATGGAGCGTCTCCTGTACCGGATTGGGATAGACCGCCAGGTCTCCGGCTGCCCCGTCGACCTCATCCAAGCCGGTAGGCGTACTCAGGGTAAAATAGACAAAACTGTTTTCATACGGTGTAAACTGTATCCAGTCACTGCCATTATAATAATAGAGCACAGCCACATAAGAACCATCGTCCAGCGTGAGAGCTGCGTCGATGTTCACGTCGACCTCCTCGTCGGCATCGATAATCAGCTGCTGGTAACCTATATACGATATATAGGTGTCTCCCGACTCGGAGAAAATAAAGGCGACTATATCGTTGGCGAAGTAGGCTCCCCGATTGGCGACGCGGGCACTCATGCGAACATCGGCCCGATTCACGGAGCCACCGTCACCTTCCAGCGTCAACGGCGAAACCAGTTGCAAATCGGGGGTTCCCTCGGCAGGAGTTTCGTAGACCGTAACCCGTCGGGGCTCACCCAAAACCGACACATACGAAAAGGCTCCGTTGGCACTGTTCCCTTCATCGTAACAGAGATAGAGATTATACTCCCCGGGTGCTGTGGTTATATACTCCGACACCTCAAAGGTCTGCGTCTCGCCGGGAGCCATGGAGACAGGATTGAAAGTACCCCACTGTGCTACACTACCGTCGGTCGCCGACTCCAATACCAAAACCAAACTCGACACATATTCGCAGCCTCGGTTGGTTACCGTGTAGGTGAACCGGCCATTTCGATTCTGATAGAGATTACCCGAGAGTTCCAAGGCATCCAACTGCAAGTCGACATCAAACCCGGCCGCATCGGCAAACGTCACCCGACCGCCGCTCACCGTCACTTGCAGATAGTTGGATGTGCCTGCAGGAGCGCGCATGACGTGATAGTCGGACGAACCCTCAGCCTGATAGACCAGATGAAGCCGATAGCTGCCATCGGGCACCGTGCCGGGTATCGTTTGTTCGCCAAACGAAAGTGAATACCAACCATAGGAACGCTCGAGACGCGTAGTCATCAACTCCAGCGGGCAAACCACGTGGCCCGAATCGTCGCACAGTGCGGGCCCGATATTCCCTTCGAAGGTATTGCAACCCAGATTCCAAAGGCCATTGACCCACACCTCGAACGATTCGTTGCGCCCGATTTCCGTGCGGGAGGCCATCAGAGTCGTATCCATGCAGAGCTGATACAAGCCGTCATCGGGCAGAGTTTCCGATTGTATGCCGGTAATGATTGCCTGTCCCCAGTTGAATCCGCCGTTGCTGCCACCGGTACCCTGAGCCGTCGGAGTCAGATTGGAAAGCGTGAAATAACCGTTCGACATACCGCTCCAACCCCAGTTGATATGGAACAGACCGTTGGTATCGTAGCCATCGCACACAAAAGCATGGCCACCCTGCGCACTGGAACCGCTGTAATAAACGGGGCGCTTTTCGTCCAACTCGTGGCGGATGATGGAATCCCATTCGGTCTTGGTATAGTAAATTCGGTTCAGTAGTTTCATATTCTTGTTGTAGCCGAAATAGGTAGCCAGCGCCTCGGGTACATCGTCCGAGAAGGCACCGCTCTCGTAACCGTAGTCCATACCCACCGAGATTCCGCAATGATACATCAGGGCGGCCACGGCATTTCGCTCCTCGTCGGTACTCTCGCTGGTATAGATGGGCGTCATATGGTCCCAATCGTAATAGGTATTCTCGATATTCTCTTCGTCAATCACCAAACCCTGGCTTCGCGTGGTATACCCCGGTATCGTTCCGGTTCCCTTCTCGGGCCACTGGTGGTACCCCATAATCTGAGCCATGGCCGTAGCCACACAGCCCACCACAGACCTGCCGCCATCGCTCATCACCGGGCATTGCAGATTGTAGGGATCGCCCTGGTCCCACAGGATACTGCCCAACAACGGAGCCACCGACTTGCCCGTGGCCTGTGTGGAGCGCTCTACCTTTTTCGCGGGGAGGGCGACGGCCTCGGGTGCAGCAGCAAGCACCTCGAGCTCGGTTGCATAGGAGTTCAACAAGTACCGGAAGTTGTCGGGCAGGCTGTCAATGTCGAACGGACCAGCATCGGAATACCCCAGAATCTCGGGAGCCCGGTCGTCGGCCGACACGATGACAAAACCCTCCCCCCGGTTAAAGACATAGAACAACGGCTGCGAATCCCCGCTGCGGGTATAGGCGAGCTGCGTCGAGGTCCCCATCGTCTTTTTAAGATTGCCGGCACTGCCTGCAAATTCGCTGGCTATCTGTTGTGCCTGCTGCACGGTGCGCGGTCGGGCATACAGCGATGCAGCCAACGACACACACAAAGCCACTATAAAAAATGGTTTCACTCGATTGTTTTTCATTTTAGACATCTCTACTACTGTTTCTGTAATATGGCTCGCCATATCCCTTTCTTATGGCGACTATAATATTATATGTGTGGTGCAAAAATAGTGAAAGGTGAGCGGAGAATAAAATATCGAAACTTGTTTCAGATATTTTTTATCCCGAACCGCATCCTATCTTATCCAAAGATAGTGAAAGGTGAGTGCAGAAGCAAACGGGAAAACTTGTTTTTCAAGTTTGACTATGCCGAACCGCATCCTATCTTATCTAAAGATTGTGAAAGGTGAGCGAAGAATAAAATATCGAAACTTGTTTCAGTATTTTTTATCCCGAACCGCATTCTATCTCCCAGGGAAAAATCGGGCAAAAACTTTTTCACATTCCCTTCACAATGTTTCCGCTCCAAAAGTTTCATATATCGGTTTTTTTATTACTTTTGCATGTAGGAATAGGACGAAAGTCGACTGGGATTCAGGTACGGAAATTCCTCTCTACCAAGCCCGGCAATCGGCCTGTTTCAACCGGCAGGGAGGCGCCATCAATGCGCTCCTGCAGTCATGTCGTTCTTCCTTAAAAACAGCCCTATGAAAACTCTGAAACTGATAAAAAACGATCCTTGGCTGGCCCCTTATAAACAGGCAATCGAAGGCCGTCATAACCGTGCCTTAGAAAAAATGGCCGAACTGACCAACGGCAGCGGCAACCTCTCGGAATTTGCCGACGGATACCTCTACTTCGGCCTTCACAAAGAAAAAGGTCATTGGGTATTCCGCGAATGGGCTCCCAACGCCAACGCCATCTACCTGATTGGTACCTTCTCGGACTGGAAAGAACAACCTCAATACAAACTGCTGGCTATCGGGAACGGCGTGTGGGAAATCAAGCTTCCCCTCAAGACACTGCATCACCTCGACCTCTACAAGCTGTCGGTCCACTGGAACGGCGGGCAGGGCGAACGCATACCCGCCTGGGCTACCCGCGTGGTGCAAGACCCCGAGACCTATATCTTCTCGGCTCAGATCTGGGACCCCAGACAGCCCTTTACCTTCACCAAGACCAACTTCAAACCCAAGACTTCGCCCCTGCTCATCTACGAATGCCACATCGGTATGGCCCAGCAGGAGGAGAAGGTGGGCACCTATAACGAATTTCGCGAGAAGATTCTGCCTCGCATCGATGCCGACGGCTACAACGCCATACAGATTATGGCCATACAGGAGCACCCCTATTACGGCTCGTTCGGCTACCACGTGTCGAGCTTCTTTGCCCCCTCGTCGCGATTCGGTACCCCCGACGACCTGAAGACCCTCATCGACGACGCTCACCGGCGCGGCATCGCCGTCATCATGGACATCGTGCACTCGCACGCCGTGAAGAACGAGGTCGAGGGTCTGGGCCGCTTCGACGGCTCCTACGACCAATATTTCTACGGCGACAACCGGCGGGAGCACCCGGCGTGGGACTCGCTCTGCTTCGACTACGGCAAGAACGAAGTGATTCACTTCCTGCTCTCCAACTGCAAATACTGGCTCGACGAGTTCCACTTCGACGGGTTCCGCTTCGACGGCGTCACCTCGATGCTCTACTACAACCACGGGCTGGGGCAGGCCTTCTGCTCGTACGACGACTACTACAACGGCGGGCAGGACGACAACGCCATCGTCTACCTCACTCTGGCCAACGAACTCATCCACCAGGTAAACCCGCGCGCCATCACCATTGCCGAAGAGATGAGCGGCATGCCGGGCCTGGCAGCCAAATTCAAGGACGGTGGCATCGGCTTCGACTACCGCATGGCCATGGGTATCCCCGACTTCTGGATAAAGACCATCAAGGAGAAGAAGGACGAGGACTGGAAACCTACCGCCATATTCTGGGAACTGACCAACCGGCGGGCCGACGAAAAGACCATCAACTATGCCGAGAGCCACGACCAGGCTCTCGTGGGCGACAAGACCATCATATTCCGCCTCATCGACGACGTGATGTACTGGCACATGAGCAAGGGCGACACCAACTTTGTCGTAGACCGGGGCATGGCCCTGCACAAGATGATACGGCTCGTTACCCTCTCGACCATCAACGGCGGGTACCTCAACTTCATGGGCAACGAGTTCGGTCACCCCGAGTGGATCGATTTCCCCCGCCAGGGCAACGGCTGGTCCTACAAATATGCCCGCCGCCAGTGGGACCTCGTTGACCGCGAAGACCTCAAGTACCAGTACCTCGGAGCCTTCGACCAGGCCATGATTCATCTGGTAAGCCAGAAGAAGAAGTTCGAGCAGACCCCCATCGTCAAACTGTGCGAAAACGATGGCGACCAGGTGCTCGCCTTCATGCGCGACGACCTGCTCTTCGTCTTCAACTTCCACCCCTGCAAGTCGTTCAACGGCTACGGCATTCTGGCCCCCGCCGGCGAATACAACACCCTGCTCAGCAGCGACGATACCGAATTCGGTGGATATGGACTCGTAGACAAGAGCGTTCCCCACTTTACACGGCGCGACCCGCTCTTCGAAAAAGAGAAGAAGGAGTGGCTGCTGCTCTACCTGCCGGCCCGTTCGGCTCAAATTCTTCGCTGGAAGAGACCCGAAGAGATAGGCAACACCCCCGAAGCGACCGAAAAAAGCTCGACCCGGAAAACCGCCCAAACTGTCCAAAAACCGAAGACGGAAAGAAAAGCGACTGCCCGCTCGACCAAAACCACAAAAGCGAAAAAGCAATAATCGGTAGAACAACCGAACACCATCCAATCGAGGGCTTCCCACACGGGGATGCCCTCGACTTGCATATACCTCACCCGGAAGAACGCTCCACCGCCCCCTCGCTCCCCACAACTCATCACCCCACCCGACCGACCAAGGCTTCTTGCCTCTCTAAGAAAACGGGAAAAGGCTACACCTCACCCCGTTGCACCTTACATTTCGCCGAAACGAAATAAGATAGATATACGTTTGTAACGATTCTGTAACATGAAAATCGTTCCTTTGCGATGCCAAAAAACATGCAAATTGGAGATTATGGAAACATTCTATCTGATTATCGTCATCTTTATTTTCTTCATCGCCGTCTTTGACCTGTCGGTCGGCGTGAGCAACGATGCCGTCAACTTCCTCAACTCGGCCATCGGGTCGAAAGCCGCTTCGTTCAAAATGATTATGGCCATAGCTGCCGTAGGTATTTTTGTGGGAGCCTCCATGTCGAACGGCATGATGGATATTGCCCGACACGGCATATACCAGCCACAGTACTTCTACCTGAACGAAATCATGTGTATATCGCTGGCGGTCATGCTCACCGATGTGGTGCTGCTCGATGTCTTCAACACCATGGGTCTACCCACCTCGACCACGGTTTCGATGGTATTCGAGTTGCTGGGCGGTACCTTTGCGCTGGCCATCATCAAAACGATAAACAGCAACGGACTGCTGCAGATGGGCGACCTCATCAACACCGACAAGGCGCTGCAAGTGATTGTCGCCATATTCGTGTCGGTGGCCATCGCCTTCTTCTTCGGTGTTATCGTACAGTATATTGCCCGACTGATTTTCAAGTTCAACTATCGGCGGCAACTTAAATATTTCGGTGCGCTGTTCGGCGGTTTTGCAGCCACGACGATTATCTATTTCATCCTTTTCAAAGGGTTGAAAGAGTCGACCCTGATGACCGCCGATACCCGGCAATGGATTCACGAAAACACCACGATGCTGCTGGGCTGCTGCTTCGTGGCCACTACGGTGCTGATGCAGATACTCACATGGTGCCGCGTGAATGTGCTGAAAGTGGTTGTGCTGCTGGGTACCTTTGCCCTGGCTCTGGCCTTCGCCGGCAACGACCTGGTGAACTTCATCGGTGTGCCTCTGGCCGGCTTCTCGGCCTACACCGACTATGTGGCCAATGGCGGCGGCGCAGCCCCCGACCAATACCTGATGACCACGCTGCTCGACTCGGCCAAGACACCGCCGGTATTCCTCATCGGTTCGGGTATCATCATGGTTATCGCCCTGTTCACCTCGAAAAAGGCACAGAACGTCATCAAGACTTCGGTCGACCTCTCGCGTCAGGAGACCGGCGAAGAGAACTTCGGTACCTCGCCTATCGCCCGTAAACTGGTGCGCATGACCACCAACACCTCGTCGTACATCATCAACAGCATACCGCCCAAAGCCCGGGCCTGGCTCAACAGCCGGTTCGACAAGGACGAAGTGATACTCGAGCACGGCGCCGCCTTCGACCTGGTGCGGGCCTCGGTCAACCTGGTGCTGGCCAGTCTGCTCATCGCCCTGGGTACTTCGCTGAAATTGCCCCTCTCGACCACCTACGTTACCTTCATGGTGGCCATGGGTACCTCGCTCGCCGACCGGGCCTGGGGACGCGACAGCGCCGTATACCGCATTACGGGTGTCATCTCGGTAGTGGGCGGATGGTTCATCACGGCTGGTGCAGCCTTCCTCATCTGCTTCATCGTTACGATGATTGTCTACTACGGTGGTACCATCGCCATCATCCTGCTGAGCGCCCTCGCCGCCTACATGCTTATCCACAGCCAAATCACCTATAACAAGAAACTGAAACAAGAGAAAAAGAGCTCGCTAGCCCAACAGCTGGTGGCCAACAAAGACAAGGAAGAGGCGCTGGTGCTGCTGCGCCAGTTCAGCCGCGAAGAGTACACCAAAGTGCTGGAGTGGAGCGCCGACCTCTACAACCGGGTAACTACGGGATTTCTGCACGAGAGCTACCGCACCTTGCGTAAGGCCATGGGCGACATCGAGACCGAGCGCAGCTACTTCAAACAGGTGAAACGGTTGGGGACCATAGGCGTATCGCACCTGAACGATCAGGTTGGTCTGGAAAAGGGTCTCTACTACTTCCAGGGCAACGACTTCTCCTACGACATTATCCACGCCATCAAGCGCATGTGTGAGCCGTGTCTGGAGCACACCGACAACAACTTCAACCCGCTCGACAAGAGCCAGAAGGAGAACTTCGGTGCCATTGCTCCCGAGATTGTCGGCTTCCTGGAGAAGAGTCGGGAGCTTGTCGAAGAGAACAACTCAAGCCAGTACTCCACACTCTACAACCGGGGCAACCAGCTCATCAACCAGCTGGGTGTGCTCAAGCGGGAGGAGATTCGCAACATGCGTGAACAGGTGTCTTACATCAAGGTGGGCATCGTCTACCTCACCGTCATCCAAGAGTCGCAGAACGTGGTGGCCTACACCATCAACCTGCTGAAGATGAACCAAAAATTCCAGGAAGAGAATCAATAATATACAAGTCTCAATTTGCATCTTTTAATTTTTGAGAACTCGGGCCGCCTCTTGCGAGAGCAAAGGGCGGCCTATCCCTTTTTGAATCCGGTTCAAAAAGAGTATGCCACTACATGCGAGAGAGGTGTGCCTGCCGGAGAACCGGTCGACACACCTCTCTGGTGGTATTTGTACAACCTCGTGGTGACGAGGCTGTTCGAGTTTACAATCAGGGTTTATGCGGGGCAATGCGGATACCTATGTCGGAGATGCCGCGGATGCGGTCGTCGCGCATGGCCTGCTGGATAGTCACTACCTGGTCGCGACCGAAACGGAAACGATTGTCGAGCAACAGCTCCTGCTGGTAGTACGAGCCCCAGCCACCACCCGACCAGCGACCGAACTCATCGGCCAGTTCGCAGTTGACGGTATCGGTCTTCTGCCGGCCGTCGGCCCCGGTATAGGAAACGAAGAGCCACAGGTTGCGGTAGGCATAGTCGCCATTATGGCGCAGCGTGAGGAAGAGGTCGTAACGCCCCGTCGAGTCGGGCGACTCGGGGGTGAACCGCTGTACGTCGCGTTTGAACCAACCGTTCTTGGGCAGCGTATTGAACTCGTTGTAGACATCGTTCTGTCCACACGAAAGCAAGCTCGCCAGCCACAGCGCGGCACATCCTATATACAACCCGTTTCGTTTCATCGTTTGCCTCGGTCTTACTCTTTTTTCTCTTCGCGCTTTTCGGGAGCGGCCGGTTTGGGTGCCGGCCGCTTGGGCGCCCCTTGCTGTTTGGGTGCTCCCTGTTGCTTGGGTGCGGCATTCTCGCCCCCCTCTTTACGGGGTTGCTGGCCGTTGGGCTGCTGAGCGTTGGACTCTTTGCCTCCGCCCCCCTTCTTGCCGTTGCGCGGAGGCTTGTTCTGCCCGCGGTTGCCGCCGTTGTTATTACCGTTGCCCGACTTGTTGCGCGGCTCACCGCCACCCTGCTGACGACGTCCGTTGTTGTTGCCGCCGCCATTGTTGCCGTTGTTTCCGCCGCCGTTGCCTTTTTTCTTCTTCTTGGCCTTGTCGAAGCGGGTAAGGCTGTCCTGTCCTACCACATCTTCGAAGTCGCGGCGTTCGGGAGCACGAGCTCCGGCCTCGGCCTCGAGGGTATCGGGTTTGATGCCCCGCTTGTTGAGGGCGATGATTTCGAACACCCGCTCGGCACTCACGGTCACCAGATTGGCCGCCATCGACTTGTCGGTCGAGTAGGACATCTCGCGTTTGAAAATATCGGTCTTGAAATGGTAGTAGGTGTTGAGTTTCGTCTCGAGCGGAATCTCGCGCGAGGGGAGCCGCTTCTGCGCCTCTACGTAGGCATCGGCCTCGTAATTGAGGCAGCACTTCAGTTTGGCACACTGCCCGGCCAGTTTCTGCGGATTGAGGGCAATGTCCTGATAGCGGGCGGCACTGGTGGCTACCGACACGAAATTGGTCATCCAGCCCGAGCAGCACAACTGACGGCCGCAGGGACCCAGACCGCCAATGCGTCCGGCCTCCTGACGGGCACCGATCTGCTTCATCTCGATACGCACCCTGAAGACCTCGGCCAGCACCTTGATGAGCTGGCGGAAGTCGACCCGTTCGTCGGCGATGTAGTAGAAGATGGCCTTGTTGCCATCGCCCTGATACTCGACGTCGCCGATTTTCATGTCGAGGTGCAGGTCCTCGGCAATCTTGCGGGCCCTGATCATGGTGTCGTGCTCCTTGGCCTTGGCCTCTTCGAACTTCTCGAGGTCGTTGGGCTTGGCCTTGCGGTAGACCCGCTTGAGCTCGGGATTGTCGATCTTGACGTTGTTCTTCTTCATCTGCAGCAACACCAGCCGGCCGGTAAGGGTCACCTCGCCGATGTCGTGCCCCGGCGAAGCCTCGACGGCTACCAGATCGCCCGGCACGAGCCGGATGTGAGTCGTGTTGCGGTAGTACCCTTTGCGGGTATTCTTGAACCGCACCTCGACCAGGTCGGTGTCGTCGTGCGACTCGGGAATGTCGGCCAGCCAGTCGTAGACCTCGAGCTTCGCCCCCTTGCGGCGGCAGTTGGCCGAGGTAAGCTGCGGCTTCTCCGACGGGTTTGTAGTATGATTGTCGTTTGTATGGTCCATGTTGGGTAAATCGTTAACACCGACAAGGCCCCAGACCGTACTCGAAACAGCGGTTCGGGTAACGCCCTACGGCCTCGTCGTTGGTTGATAAATGGGGGAATGGAGCGGTATGGCGTCGCCCGGCTTATTTGGCGAAGCTTACGGCCCGCGTCTCGCGGATGACGGTAATCTTCACCTGTCCGGGATAGGTCATCTCGTCCTGAATACGTTTGGCGATTTCGGTCGACAGATTTTCGGTTTCGGCATCGTCGATCTTGTCGGCACCCACAATCACGCGCAACTCGCGGCCGGCCTGTATGGCGTAGGTCTTCAATACGCCGGGATACGAGAGGGCCAGTTGCTCAAGGTCGTTCAACCGCTTGATGTAGGCCTCGACGATTTCGCGACGGGCGCCGGGACGTGCACCCGAAATGGCATCGCACACCTGTACGATGGGAGCCAGCAGGCTGGTCATTTCGGTCTCGTCGTGGTGAGCGCCGATGGCGTTGCAGATATCGGGTTTCTCCTTGTACTTCTCGGCCAGTTTCATACCCAGCAGGGCGTGCGGCAATTCGGGCTCCTCGTCGGGCACCTTGCCTATATCGTGCAGCAGACCGGCGCGACGGGCTTTCTTGGGATTGAGACCCAGCTCCGAAGCCATGACGGCACAGAGGTTGGCCGTCTCGCGCGAGTGTTGCAGCAGGTTCTGACCGTAAGACGAGCGGTATTTCATCTTGCCCACCAGGCGGATAAGCTCGGGGTGCAGACCGTGTATACCCAGGTCGATGGCGGTACGTTTACCGGTCTCGATTATCTCCTCTTCAATCTGTTTGCGCACCTTGGCTACCACCTCTTCGATACGGGCAGGGTGGATGCGGCCGTCGGTTACCAGCTGGTGCAGGGCCAGACGGGCAATCTCGCGACGCACGGGGTCGAAGGCCGAGAGCACGATGGCCTCGGGGGTATCGTCGACGATAATCTCGACCCCGGTAGCAGCCTCGAGGGCACGGATGTTGCGGCCTTCGCGACCGATGATGCGGCCTTTGATTTCGTCCGATTCGATATGGAATACCGTTACCGAGTTTTCGATAGCGGTTTCGGTGGCTACCCGTTGGATACTTTGTATCACGATGCGCTTGGCCTCTTTGTTGGCGGTCATCTTGGCATCGTCCATGATGTCGTTGATATACGAGGCAGCCTGCGTTTTGGCCTCCTCCTTGAGCGACTCGACGAGACGCTCCTTAGCCTCTTCGGCCGAGATACCCGAGAGGTGCTCCAGACGCTCTACTTCCGACTTGTGGAGTTTCTCGAGCTCCTGTTTCCTCTTCTCTACCAGTTCGAGCTGGCTGTCGAGGTTGGCACGCACGGCCTCGGTCTCGCTTTTCTTGCGTTGCAACTCCTGTTGTTGCTGCGAGAGCTGCATTTCGCGTTGCTTGAGTTTCGACTCGGCCGACTGTATCTTGGCATTGCGGGCATTGGCCTGCTTCTCCATTTCGGCCTTCATGTGGATAAACTTCTCTTTCACCTCGAGCAGTTTGTTTTTCTTGATGACCTCGGCCTCTTTCTCGGCCTCTTCGAGGATGGTCTTGGAGCGAGCCGCCAACAGGTAGCGGTTCACCAGAAATACAACGAGACCGCCTATCACGAGACCGCCTACGCTTGCGGAGATTAGTAGTATGTAATTCATCGTTTCTAAATTATAATTATAAAAAAAGCACTACCAGCCGCCCACCTCCGGAGCTGCTGCAGTGCAGGAATTATCTCTCTTTTCGATACCGCTATTCTATACGGTATGCTCGTTTAATATCTGTTCCGCCTCGACTTCGAGTCTCTTCAAATCGGCCAGCAGGTTCTTGCGATCTTGTACCATCTCGCAGTAGAGTCGAGCTATCTCGACGGCGACCATCGCCATTACCGATTCCGAATCCATCAGTCCGTCTTTGTACTTGTCCCGGTAAAAAGCCCATCGCTTGTTGAACAAGTCGGCGGCATCTCTCCAATATTTTTCGTCCGCACCGTAATCGACCCGCAAGGCTAACGGGTTTTTCAGGTCGGCAATTCTCAGAGTTATCTTTAATTTATCATCGTTCATAGCATCCTATTCGTTCAAGAGTGAGATGCACTTATCGATTTCCCGCACCAACCTGGCAAATCTGGCCTTTGTTTCGGCGACACTCGACCCCTCTTGTGCCGTAATCGATCGCGAGAGTTTCAGATTGTTATACCTCTTCTCCAGCTCGTCGTATCGTTGCTGCAATGCCTGCATATCTTGCCCGCATTGCGCCAAGCGGTCTTTGAGTGACCCGTTCTCCTCTTCGAGAGACTTACATAAATCGCTAATAGCGTGAAACTTAGCGATAAGCGATTCTATTATATCTTTCGAATTTCCGGCCATTATCTCACCAAATTCTATACAAATATAGATAATTCCCGACAAAAGCGGCAAAAACAGGGGGAATATTTCTTATTTTCTCAAAATTATCACAATTTTTAAGTTTATTTGACAAGCCATCTCTTCTGATATTTCTTGCGAAAAATTTTCGGACCCGCGTATCGACTTGCCTCTGCTCTCGCCTTTTGCCATCTTTTCAGAAGACAGGAGGCGGCTCGGCATGGTCAAATTTGAAAACAAGTTTTCATTTGCCTCTGCTCTCGCCTTTCACTATCTTTGCATTATGCGGAAAATCATACACATCGACATGGATGCCTTCTATGCCTCGGTCGAGCAGCGCGACAACCCGGTCTATCGGGGCAAGCCTATCGCCGTGGGGCATAGCGGCCCGCGGGGCGTAGTGGCTACGGCCAGCTACGAGGCTCGTCCTTATGGCGTGCACTCGGCTCTCTCGTCGGCTCAGGCCCGGAGGCTCTGCCCTCAGCTTATCTTCGTGGAACCGCGGCACGAGGTCTACAAGGCGGTGTCGATGCAGATACGCAGCATCTTTGCCGACTATACCGACCTGATTGAGCCGCTGTCGCTCGACGAAGCTTTTCTCGACGTGTCGCACGAGCGGTCGGCTACGCTGGTAGCCCGCGAAATCAAACGCCGCATTCTGGCCGAGACGCAGCTCACGGCATCGGCCGGGGTGTCGGTCAACAAGATGCTGGCCAAAATCGCCTCGGACTACCGCAAGCCCAACGGGCTCTTTACCATCGCTCCTGCTCAAATCGAGGCGTTTGTCGCCACCCTGCCCATCGAACGGTTCTTCGGTATCGGTGAAGTGACGGCCCAGAAGATGCACGCGCTGGGTATCCTCACCGGGGCCGACCTGCGGCAGTGGGACCGCGCCTCGCTCATGCGCCAGTTTGGCAAGGCGGGACTTCTCTACTACGGCTATGCCCGCGGCATCGACGACCGCGAGGTGGTGCCCAACCGCATACGCAAATCGATCAGCGCCGAGACCACCTTTATCGAAGATACCGACGACCGCGCCCGGCTGGCGGCCGACCTGGGCGAGGTGTGCGACGAGGTATGGGGACGGCTTCAACGCCACCGTTTCAAGGGGAAGACGGTGGTGCTGAAACTCAAATTCGACAATTTCAAACAGATCACCCGCTCGAAGACGCTACCGACCCCGGTCGACTCGTTGGCCACACTCTACCGCGTGGCGCAGGAGCTGCTCACGGCCTGCGACTTCGGGGGACACAAAATCAGACTTATCGGCGCAGGCGTAGGCAACTCGCTCGAGGCAGGTCTTGACGGCGTACAACTGCGGCTCCCTTTCGACGACCTGCCTTAACCGCCACCCCGAGACCGTCACCACACCACCGACTGCCCCCGCGCAATGGCCACGATGGCCCACGACAACCGCCACATAAGCACAGTGAATTATCAACTAAGCTATTGTACATTAGAAAATAATATCGTATCTTTGCCCCGCTTTTTGAAAATTCCGTGTGATGGGAAATTAAGGAGCAAGAGAAATCACTTAATTTTGAGTAACACAAAACAACAAAACAATGAAAACATTTCAACTGAATGGTACGGCCCGTACCGATCTGGGCAAGAAAGCTGTAAAAGGCCTGCGTAAACAAAACCTGATTCCTGCCGTTCTCAACGGTGGCGAACTGGTAGACCTGCCTTACACCGGCACCCTGAAACCCTGCGAAAAACTGGTAGAACTCACGGGTGGTAAAAAAGGTATTATCGTTACCGATTTCACTGTAACCAAAGACGCTGTTCGCAAACTGGTTTACACTCCCGATATCTTTGCCGTAGAACTGAACATCGACGGTGAGAAGAAAATGGCCATCTTGAAAGACCTGCAATTCCACCCCGTAACCGACGCTATTCTGCACATGGACTTCCTCGAAGTTACCGACAAGAAACCGGTGGTTATGGAAGTTCCCGTTCAACTCGAAGGTCACTCCGAAGGTGTACGTGCCGGTGGTAAACTGAGCCTCTCGATGAGAAAACTCAAAGTGAAAGCCATCTACACCAACATCCCCGAACGTCTGGTTATCAACATCGACAACCTGGGTCTGGGCAAGACGCTGCAAGTAGGCGAGCTCCACTTCGAGGGTCTGGAACTGATGAACGCCAAGAATGCTGTGGTTTGCGCCGTTAACCTGACGCGTGCCGCTCGTGGTGCTCAAGCTAAACAAGACTAATCAAACACCATCTTTTTGTAGATGAAATATCTGATTGTAGGGCTGGGGAATATCGGTTACGAATACGAGAATACCCGGCATAACATAGGATTCAGAGTATTGGACGCCTTGGCTAAGGCGTCCAATCTCGTTTTTACCGACGGCCGTTACGGAGCTACCTGCGAGCTGCGCATCAAGGGACGTACCCTCGTGCTGCTCAAGCCCTCGACCTATATGAACCTGAGCGGGAACGCCGTGCGCTACTGGTTGCAGAAGGAGAATATCCCCGTAGAAAATCTGCTCGTCGTGGTCGACGATTTGGCTCTCCCCTTCGGCACCTTGCGGCTGAAACCCAAAGGCAGCGATGCCGGTCACAACGGACTGAAGCACATTTGCGAGACATTGGGCACGCAGGTCTATTCGAGGTTGCGGTTCGGCATCGGCAACGACTTTCCGCGTGGCGGGCAGATCGATTTCGTGCTGGGGGCCTTCCCCCCGGAACAAGAGGCACAACTGCCCGAGAAGCTGGAACGGGCCGGCGAAATTATCAAGAGTTTCTGTCTGGCCGGTGTACAGCAGACCATGAACCAGTATAACAACAAGTAGCAACTATGGCAAAAGAAGAGGTACGAATCGACAAGTTCATGTGGGCCACCCGCATCTTCAAAACCCGCACCATCGCTACCGAGGCCTGCAAAAAGGGCCGGGTGATGGTCGACGGCGTAGGGGTGAAGCCCTCGCGCACGGTCAAGGTGGGCGACACGATACAGGTGCGCAAGCCGCCCGTGACCTACTCGTTCAAGATTCTGGCTCTGGCCGAGAACCGCATGGGGGCCAAACTGGTGCCGGGCTACCTCGAGAATGTCACCCCACCCGAGCAATACGAACTGCTCGACATGGTGCGCATCAGCGGCTTTGTCAACCGGCAGAAGGGGCTGGGACGCCCCACGAAACGCGACGGCCGACAGATGGCACAGTTCCTCGAGTCGCAGTATGCCGACGACGGATTCGATTTTGACTTCGATTTCGACGACGACCTGGACGAGGAATAATATTAAATAAATTTAAAACTCGATTGAAACTGCAGGGGTAATATCCCGTTCCCGGGGATTGTGCCTTACCTTTGCCGTTGCAAATCTATCTTTTATGTGGGCTAAGAAGCTGAAAATAGTATGTCTGTTGCTGGCCGGTTGCCTGGGAGTGCTCTCTACGACACTTCCGCATCATCACCACGCCAACGGCATGATATGCCTCGAGTTCAACCTGCTCGGCAGCGACGACTCCCACGCCAAAAGCGCCGAAGAAGAGACCGACGATTGCACCGGCTGCAACTGGTTTGCCTACAAGATACCGGTCGATCTGGCATCGTTGCATCAGCACCTAACCCTTCGGTTTGCCCCGGTCAAGATATTGCTGGGTACCTGGGCCGTATTGGCCGACTGGGTCGTCGACATCCCCGACGAGTCGCCCACGTATGGCATCTATGTCGAACGGCTGCATACGGCCGTCTTTCTCCAGACCCTCGCTCTGAGGGCCCCTCCCGTAGCATAGGTATATAGTTTTGAAATCGTGTTGTCTCGCAAAGCATCATGCACTGCCGAGCCATGCGTACGTGCGGCCACCGACATGGCCGTAACGATTGAAACATCTGTTTATTCAATATTAAAGCAATACCTATGAAACGAAACATATTATTGACAATCACAATCTTATCGTATATTCTGTGGAGCTGCTCGGGCTCGTCGCACACCGATGGCGAAGCCCACGAACACAGCGACCACATCGAAGAGCACGACCATGAGCACAGCGAGCACGAAGGTCACGACCACGAAGCCGAAGGCCATGGCGACGAAATCATCCTGAAAAAAGCCGAGGCCGAAGCCATCGGCCTGACCACCAAAACCATAAAGCCCGAGAAGTTTCACAGCGTGATTCCCTGCTCGGGTACTCTCTCGGCCGCCCAGGGCGACGAGATGACGGTCGTAGCCCCCGTGTCGGGCGTGGTCTCGCTGGCCGGACGGCATATCACCGACGGCAGTCAAGTATCGAAAGGGAGCGTGCTGCTGCGCCTCTCGGCCCAAAAGCTGGCCGCAGGCGACCCGGCACAACGCGCCCATATCGACTACGAGACGGCTCGCAAGGCCTACGACCGGGCCAGCGAACTGGTGAAAGACCAGATTATCTCGCGCCAGGAGTACGAACGGATAGCCAAGGATTACGAGACCGCCCGGCTGGCCTACGAGGCTATCGGCGGAAACGGGACGGGCAGTGCCGTGCAGGCTCCCATGAGCGGCTACCTGAAAAACATTCTGGTGAACGACGGCGACTTCGTGGAGATGGGACAACCGCTGATGACCCTCTCGCAAAACCGCCGGTTGCAGTTGCGGGCCGAGGTGCCGCAACGCTACTACAAGGCACTGCCTACCATCGCATCGGCCCACTTCAAGACCTCGTATGACGACCAGGTATACAGCCTCGACCAACTGAACGGCAAGCTGCTGAGCTACGGCCGCGGCTCCCTGGCCGGCGGTGCCTACGTGCCGGTGGTCTTCGAACTCGACAACCGGGGCGATGTAGTGCCCGGTGCCTGTGTCGAGGTCTATCTGCTCTCTACGCCGGTCGACAATGCCCTGGTGGTACCCGTCTCGGCCCTCACCGAGGAGCAGGGACTCTACTTCGTCTACCTGCGTCTCGACGAAGAGGGATATAAGAAGCAAGAGGTCACGCTGGGCGATACCGACGGGGCCAACGTGCGCATCCTCTCGGGTCTGCACGAGGGCGACCGGGTGGTTACCCGCGGTGTCTATCAGGTGAAACTGGCCGCACACAGCGGTGTCATTCCCGAAGGTCATTCCCACAACCACTAATCCGCCGCAGCCATGTTGAACAAGATTATCCGATATTCGCTGAACAATCGGCTGCTCGTGCTGGTTGCTTCGATACTGTTGATGTTTGCAGGCATCTATACGTCGCTCAAGATGGATGTCGACGTATTCCCCGACCTGAACGCCCCCACCGTCGTGGTGATGACCGAGGCTCCGGGCATGGCCCCCGAAGAGGTGGAGCGCCTGGTTACCTTCCCGGTAGAGACGGCCCTCAACGGTGCCACCGACGTGCGTCGGGTGCGCTCGTCGTCGACCACCGGCTTCTCGGTCGTGTGGGTCGAGTTTGACTGGAGTACCGATATTTATCGGGCCCGCCAGATAACCTCCGAAAAACTGGCCGTCGTGGGCGAGAGCCTGCCCCAGGGGGTAGGTACCCCTACGCTGGGCCCGCAGTCGTCCATTCTGGGCGAGATGATGATTATCGGCCTCACGGCCGACTCGACCTCGATGCGCGACTTGCGCACGCTGGCCGACTGGACCATTCGTCCCCGCCTCCTCTCCATCGGTGGGGTGGCACAGGTTACCGTCATCGGCGGCGAGATGAAGGAGTACCAGATTCTGCTCGACCTGCCCCGCATGAAACAATACGGGGTTTCGCTCGACGAGGTGCTGACCGCTGCCCGCCAGATGAACCGCAATGCCAACGGCGGCATCCTCTATGAATATGGCAACGAATACATCATACGCGGTGCCGTGGCTACGACCGATGTCGACGCCATTGCCAAGGGTGTGGTGAAACGCGTCGACGGTGTCCCCATCCTGATGGGCGACATCGCCGAGGTGAAGATTGGCGACAAGGCGCCCAAGCTGGGGTGCGCTTCGGTCGAGGCTCATCCGGCCGTGCTGCTCACCGTCACCAAGCAGCCCAACACCAGCACGCTCGACTTGACCGACAAGCTGCTGGAGTCGGTCGACGAGCTGAAAAAGAACATGCCGGCCGACGTGACCGTATCGACCGACATCTTCCGCCAGTCGCACTTCATCGAGAGCTCTATCGACAACGTGAAGAAGTCGCTCTACGAAGGGGCCTTCTTCGTGGTCATCGTGCTCTTCTTCTTCCTGATGAACGTGCGCACCACCATCATCTCGCTGGTTGCCCTGCCGTTCTCGCTGCTCTTCTCGATATTGGCCCTGCACTTCATGGGCTTCACCATCAACACCATGAGTCTGGGCGGTATGGCCATCTCCATCGGGTCGCTGGTCGACGATGCCATTGTCGACGTGGAAAATGTCTACAAGCACCTGCGCGAAAACCGCAAGCTGCCGCCCGGCGAGCGCAAGCGGGTTATCGACGTGGTATTCGAGGCTTCGCGCGAGGTGCGTATGCCTATCCTCAACTCGACGCTCATCATTATCGTCACCTTCATCCCCCTCTTCTTCCTCACCGGTATGGAGGGGCGCATGCTGGTACCGCTGGGTATCGCCTTCATCGTGGCGCTGTTTGCCTCGACCATCGTGGCCCTCACCCTCACGCCGGTACTCTGCAGCTACCTGTTGGGTAAGGGTGGCGACGACAAGATGAGCCGCGAACCCATCGTGGCCCGCACCCTCAAGAAGTATTACCAGCGGGCCCTCGAGTGGTCGCTGCGCCACCGCCGCGAGGTACTGGGCGGCACCATCGTGCTCTTTGTAGCGGCACTGATTACCTTCTTTACCCTGGGCCGCAGCTTCCTGCCGTCGTTCAACGAAGGGTCGTTCACCATCAACGTGAGCACCCTGCCGGGCATCTCGCTCGAGGAGTCGGACAACATCGGCCGCCGGGCCGAGCAACTGCTGCTCGAGGTGCCCGAAATCAAGACCGTGGCCCGCAAGACGGGACGTGCCGAGCTCGACGAGCACGCGCTGGGTGTGAACACCTCGGAAATCGAAGCCCCCTTCGAACTGAAAGACCGCTCGCATGCCGAGGTGGTAGCCGATGTGCGCAAGAAACTCTCGATTCTGCCCGGTGTCAACATCGAAATCGGGCAGCCCATCTCGCACCGCATCGACGCCATGCTCTCGGGTACACAAGCCCGCATCGCCATCAAGCTCTTCGGCGACGACCTCAACCGCATGTTCATGTTGGGCAACCAGATCAAGAAAAACATCTCGACCATTGATGGCGTGGTAGACCTGAATGTCGAGCAGCAAATCGAACGGCCGCAACTGAAGATTACGCCGCGGCGCGAGATGCTGGCCCGCTACGGGGTAACGCTGTCCGAGTTCTCGGAGTTTATCGACGTGGCCCTGGCCGGCGAGGTAGTCTCGCAGGTCTACGAGGGTAGCCGTACCTTCGACCTCACGGTCAAGGTGAAAGACGACGAACGGGCCACCGCCTCCCGCATCGGCGACCTGATGATCGACACGCAGATGGGCAAAGTGCCGTTGAGCACGCTGGCCGAGATTGAGTCGGCTACCGGTCCCAACACCATCAACCGCGAGAATGTGAAACGTAAAATCGTCATCTCGGCCAACGTGAGCGACCGCGACCTGCGCAGCGTAGTCGACGACATCCGGGAACGCATCGACGAGACCATCACCCTGCCCGAGGGTTACTTCATCGAGTATGGCGGACAGTTCGAGAGCGAAGCCGCCGCCTCGCGCACCCTCTCGATTGTGTCGCTCTTCTCGCTGCTGGTGGTATTCCTGCTGTTGTACAACCAGTTCCGCAGCGCGTCGCAGTCGGCCGTCATCCTGCTCAACCTGCCGCTGGCCCTCATCGGCGGCGTCTTTATCCTGCGCTTCACCACGGGCGAAATCAGTATCCCCGCCATCATCGGCTTCATCTCGCTCTTCGGTATCGCCACCCGCAACGGCATGCTGCTCGTGTCGCACTACAACACCATGCTGGCCGAGGGGCATACGCTGCACGATACCGTATTGCACGGCTCGCTCGACCGGTTGAACCCTATCCTGATGACGGCGCTCACCTCGGCCCTGGCCCTTATCCCGCTGGCTCTGGGCGGCGACCTGCCGGGCAACGAGATACAGAGCCCGATGGCCAAAGTGATTCTGGGCGGATTGATTACTTCGACCTTCCTCAACGCCTTTGTGGTGCCGGTCGTTTATTGGATTATGAACCGTAAAAAAGAAAACCGATGAGAAAAACGCTTTTCCTGCTCTGCGCACTCGCCGTTGCGGGTGCGGGAGCTCAAAATAAGATGGCCGATATTCTGTCGAGTATCGAGACCAACAATCCCCAGCTGAAGGCCGGGGCCCAGATGGTGCTGAGCCAGAAGGCCGAGGTGTCGTCGCAAAACTCGCTCGCCGACCCCACCTTCGAACTGGAGCACCTGTGGGGTGCCCAGAATGCCGGCGACCGCAAATACGACATCACCGTGTCGCAGGCATTCGATTTCCCCTCGCTCTACGTGCAGCGCAACCAGATGGGCAACCTCAAGCGCAGCCTCTACGACGGGCAGCAGGCACTGTTGCGGCAGCAGGTGCTGTTGCAGGCCAAGGAGTTGTGCCTGCGCATCGTCTATCTGAACCGCTGCATTCAGTTGGGCGAGGAGCGGCAGGCGGCTGCCGACCGGCTGGCCGCCCTCTATCGCGAACGACTCGCGACGGGCGATGCCGCCATACTCGACGTGAACAAAATCGAAATCGAACAGCTCAACGTCACCACCGCCAACACGCGGCTGCGCAACGACCGTTCGGCCTGTCTGGCCCAACTGCGGGCGCTGAACGGCGGCGAACCCTTCGAAGAGGGCCTCGAGACGTTGGCCGACTACCCGCAGGCAGCGATGCCCGCCTCGTTCGACGACCTGAAAGCCCAGGCCCTGCAGGCCGACCCCGAGCTGCAGCTGCTGCGCCAGGAGAGCCTCATCGCCGACAAGTCGGTGGCCCTCAACCGGGCCGGGTGGCTGCCCAAGTTTGAGTTGGGCTACCGCCATGCCTATGAGTTGGGCGAGCGGTTCAACGGTCTTTCGGTAGGTATCTCCATCCCCCTCTTTGCCAATCGCAAGAAGGTGAAGATGGCCAAGGCCCAGGCTCTGGCCGGGAGCTTTGCCGTGAACAATCGCGAGCAACAGGCATTGGCCGAGCTGCAGACCGCCTACGACGAAGCCGTATCGTTGCAACGCGACCACGCCCGCTACGACCTGCTGATGCGCCAGAACAACCTGGGGCTGCTGCAAAAGGCCCTCACGGCCGGACAAATATCGATGGTCGAATATCTGGTAGATGCGACCCAGCTCTACGAGGCGTTTGACAACCGGCTCTCGCTCGAGTATGAATACCAGTTGCGGTTGGCCCGCATGTACAAATTCGAATTGTAAGATTACCGCTAAAACCTTGTAACAGAATCCTTCGCGCCTCACCCGGTGCGGAGGATTTTTTTATTCGACAGTCTCCCAGATACCCTCCCTGCAGATGTCCCGGAATAGCCGAGAGTGTTAAAAGATATTATATCCATAAATATTTTCCATAGGAATATTGTTTATATGGAAAACAATATACATCTTTGCAAAGTAATTTCTAATGGAATATTTTTCTTATGAAAACAAATATAGAGATAAAGGACAAAAAGCAAGTGATGAAGAGCTGGATGAAGCGATACGGATTGTTGGCTCTGGGCTTGATATTGGGAGCCGTAGGCGGATACCTTTACTGGCGGTATGTAGGTTGCGCCAGCGGCACCTGCCCCATCACGGCATCGCCCTGGACCAGCACGGTGTGGGGAGCAGCCATAGGCGGATTATTGATGAGTTCATTTAAAAAAGAGAAAAGCTATGAATAAACGACTGATGATTTGGGCGGTGAGTCTGGTTGCGCTTCTGCTGGCCGCCTGTGAAACCCAAGCGACGAACAATGATAAAAATAATAAAAAGGAGAACAAGATGAAAACGATTGAATTGACCAAAGCCGATTTCTTGAAAAAAGTGATGGATTATGAAACCAATCCCAATGAGTGGAAATACCTGGGCGACAAGCCGGCCATCATCGACTTCTACGCCTCGTGGTGCGGCCCCTGCAAAATGGTAGCACCCATACTCGAGGAACTGGCCGAAGAGTACGACGGACAAATCTATATCTATAAGGTGAATACCGAAGAGGAACAGGAGCTGGCCGGTCTGTTCGGGATACGAAGCATCCCCTCGATACTCTTTATCCCCATGGGCGAGCAGCCGCAGATGACTACGGGAGCCATGCCCAAAAGTTCGTTCAAGGAGGCTATCGACAAGGTATTGCTGAAGAAATAACCCCATGAAGCCACGTTCTCCCGAACGGGGACTGCGAGAGAGGTGTCGCTTTTTCATCTCCACGGCTTCTACCGTTGCCGTGGAGATGAATATCGTTTGCTGCGACGGGACAGATACAAGAAAAAAATCGGCGGCCCTGGTATCGGATGGATTTACCCTATGATAACTAATTGAATCAGATCGACCAGCAACCGGCCGTAACCGAGACGATTGCCGAAACCATCGGTGCAGGTGAGTCGTATATCTATACCTTCGAGACCAAGGCCGACCTTTCGGAATCGGGTTCGTATACCATCAAGGCCTGGAGCAATCTGGAGAACGACGATATTGCCGACAACGATACCAGCACGGTGAGCGTGCGTCACTTCGGTCCGGCCAAAGTACCCTACTTCAACGGTTTTGAAGATGCATACAGCCGCGAAGCCATCAAATACTTCGACCTGAACTTCGACGAAGCCGACGGCGGTAACGGTTGCTGGGCAATCGAGGCCAACTCGTGGTTCTCTTCGTTCTCCCGTACCGGCGACTATGCCATGATATATTGGTACAGCAGCAACAACGTGGGCGACGACTGGTTCATCTTGGAGCCCATTCAACTGAAAGCCGGTTACTACAGTCTCAAGTTCTGGTACTCTTCCTTCTCTTACGACGAGAAATTTGCCGTATACTATGGTACCGAGGCTACGCCCGAAGCCATGACCACGAAGGTGGTAGAGTATGCCCCCTTCAATACCGACGAATATATGGAGTCGGCCAGTGTAGTCCACATCGAGGAGGACGGGGTTTACTACTTTGGCTTCCATGCCTTCAGCGATGCTAACAAGAATGTGATTTGCATCGACGACATTTCGCTCGAAGAGATCGACAGGCTCGGCAACGACCTGGCTGTGACCAACCTCACCTCGCCGGTCAACGAATATGTATCGTCGCAACAGTCGCAAGACATCTCCTTCTCGATAGTCAACAATTCGGTCAACACGATTACCAATGCCTCGGTCGAAGTTGCCGTCGACGGTACGGTTGTCGAGACCTTCGACATCGAGAGCATCGAACCTCAGGAGACTAAAAACTACGTATGCGAGCAAGCCCTGGCCAGCCTCTCGTCCGGCGGTCACACGCTGACGATTACCATCGAGAACGAGGGCGACGAGAATCTCGAAAACAATACTCTCGAAGTCGAGTTCACCGTAGTGAAGAACCCGGTCATGTACTACGACTTCGAAACGGGAACCGTTCCCGAAGAGCTGACGTTGAGAGCCGAAGACGGTGCCACGGTCACAATCCCAGCACCCGCGGTGTAGACCTGGGCGCCTATAAGGGACAGAACATCTACGTAGCCATCCGTCTGACGACGACCGACGGCTACATGCTCTCGATCGACAACATCGGGTTCTATGGCGATATAGTCAAAGGCGGTTCGTCCGTAGAGTCGGTTGCAGCCGACGGCCGCTTGTGGGTAAGTGCCGGTCAGGTAGTATGCTCGGCCGAGCAGGTAGACCGCATCGTGGTCTTCGATGCCAGCGGACGTCAGGTAGCCGGTTGTGAAAATCAATCGACCCTCGATGTCGACCACTTGTCGAGCGGCGTTTATCTGGTTCGGGCCATGGCCGACGGACAAGTGCTGCAAACCAAGTTTATCAAATAACGCAGAACCTATCGGCGAGGGGGAGTCTCCCGCACGGGGAGATTCCCCCTTCGTTTTGCCCGCAGGCAAAAGCGACTCCCGGTCTTGTTCTGCATTGGAAAAGAAAATGTAATTTTGTAAACCGATACAAAAGTCGTATCGACCGGGGCAGAGAGGCCCACAGCAGGTTCGACTTTTGTGTAAAGAAAGGAGGAAAAAAAGATATGCCAATCGTAGTAGACAAAGACCGTTGTCCGCAGAACCATCGCTGCCCGCTCATCGACCTTTGCCCCCGGCAGGCCATCAGCCAGGTGGGGTTCGGGTTGCCGCAAATCGATGCAGACAAGTGTATAGAGTGCGGCAAGTGTGTGCGTTCGTGTTTCAAACAGGCCATGTATGAAATCAAGTAAGCGTATGGAATCGTTTTGCAAGATACGCGATGTATACCGGGCCATCACCGAGTTTGAAGCCCGGTTTGAAAAGCGCTACGGCCTCGGGCTCAACGAGGGCTCCCTGCTGTGTGCCTTGAGCGATTGCCCCAAACTGTCGTCGGGCGATATTGCCAGACAGTTGAACCTCTCCCAGTCGAACGCCTCGAAGGTGATTCGCTCGGCCGAGAAAAAGGGGCTCATTCAGCGCAGCCTGGGCGATGACGACAAGCGGCAGATGTACTTCTCGCTTTCGCCCGAGGGAGCCGATTGCCTCGCCCGGTTGCAATGTTGCGACATCCAGGTGCCCGAGCTTCTGCAGAAATTGTTGTAACCGAAAAATGTATCCGGCGGGCAGGCCGCCCGTCGTGACCGATAGTATCCCCAGACCCGATTGTTTTCGGGCCTGGGGATTTTTTTGTCCCCCCGGCTCATACCCTTCTCTCGTTTAGCCAACCTCACTGATAATAAACGAGTTGTAGCATCAATGTATAACGAATGTTGCTTAGGCTTAAAACAGTTGTAACACAAATGTTGCACGGGCCCGATAATTTTGGCGCAGCATATAACCAACGGAAAAAACAGTATGAAAAGGACATTCACATTGATTTTTATTCTCGTGCAAATTACTGTTGCACAAGCAGCAGGACTTATTTCGGGTACGGTGAAAGAGGGGACCGAGCACCACACGTTGCCGGGCGCCGTACTGCGACTGGACAAATTTAACCGCTACACAGTCTCGGACAAAAACGGTTACTTCGAGTTCCTGAATGTTCCCGACGGGGAGTATCGGGTCGAAGTCACTTACTTAGGATATACGACGGCGTATCAGGACGTCACGGTAAAAGAGGGAGGAAACTCGGTCATCGAGTTTCAGTTGCAGGAAGATTCGAAAGTCTTGAACGAGGTGGTTGTCATGGGCGACCAGGCTCGCGGACAGGCCAAGGCATTCAACCAGCAGAAGACCAACCGCAATGTAACCAACGTGATTTCGGCCGACCAGGTGGGCCGTTTCCCCGACTCGAACATAGGCGATGCGCTGAAACGGGTACCGGGTATCACCATGCAGAACGACCAGGGCGAGGCCCGCAACATCATCGTGCGGGGTCTGGCTTCGGAGTTGAACTCGGTGACTCTGAACGGGAACCGCATCCCCTCGGCCGAGGGCGACAACCGCAAGGTGCAGATGGACCTGATTCCCTCGGACATGATACAGACCATACGGGTAAACAAAACCCTTACTCCCGACATGGATGGCGATGCCATAGGCGGCTCGGTCGACCTGGTGACTCGCGCCGCATCGGGCCGGCAGCGCATCTCGCTCACGGCACTGGGCGGTTTCAACCCCATCCGCAACGGGGCTACCGGGTCGGGCTCGTTTGTCTACTCCAACCGCTTTGCCGACGATAAGGTGGGCGTGGTACTCAGCGCCTCGTACATGAACAAGAGCTACGGTTCGGACAATATCGAAGGGGTGTGGGGCAAGGACGACGCCCAGAATATTTTCCTCGAAGAGATGGATATTCGCAAATACGACGTGCAACGCATCCGCCGCAGCATCTCGCTCAATACCGACTGGAAAATCGATGCCAACAACACGCTGGCTGCCGACCTGATGTACAACTGGCGCGACGACAGGGAGAACCGCTTCCGCACCCAGTTCAAGGATGTGGAACCCGTATACGACGAGGCTACGCAGGCGATTACCGGATACACGGGTAACATCACCCGCGAGACCAAAGGCGGTATAGACAACTGCCGCAACAAGAACGCCCGTCTCGAAGACCAGCGGGTGCAATCCTATTCGCTCACGGGTACGCACCTGCTCTCGCCCCGGTTCGACCTCGACTGGAACCTCAGCTATGCCAAGGCTCAGGAAGACCGTCCGCACGAACGCTACATCGAGTATACGCAAGAGGGACTTTCGCTCACACAAGATCTGACCAACCCGCGACTGCCCTTTATCTCGGCTCCCGGGCAAGACTTGAGTCTCTTTGCCTTCGACAAGCTCACCGAACAACACGACTATACCGACGAGGATGAATACTCGGCCAAAATCAACGCCCGGGTGCCTCTCTCGGCCATCGCATCGCAAAAGGGTCGTCTCCACTTCGGATTGAAAGCCCGCATCAAGAGCAAGGAGCGCAACAACAACTTTTATGAATATACCCCCATCGACGGTCTCCCCTCGCTGGGCGACATGGAACCGGTCACCTACAACTCGCCTCTGACGCAGGGCGACCGCTACATACCGGGCTCGTTCGTCTCCAAAAAATGGCTGGGCAATGTCGACCTCAACAACGCCGCACTCTTCGAGAAAGAGGCCGACCCGTCGGAGTATCTGGTCAACAACTACAAGGCCAAGGAGCAAATCTACGCCGGTTATCTGCGTTGGGACCAGGACATTACCCCCGACCTCACCTTTATCGTGGGGGCCCGCATCGAGCATACCCGGGTCGACTACGAGGGCAACTATGTGCTCGACGAAGACTATGCCAACGCCGACCTGCGCAACGTGAAAAACAGCTACACCAACGTGCTGCCCAACGTGACCATCTGTTACACACCCCGAAAGAATATGGTGCTCCGCGGTGTCTTCTCGACGGCACTCGCCCGCCCCAACTACTACGCCCTGATTCCCTTTGCCGATGTAAAATCGGAAGACCGCGAAATCTCGGCCGGTAACCCCGACCTGAAGGCCACCTACTCCTACAACGCCGACCTCATCGGCGAATACTACTTCCAGTCGGTGGGTATCGTTTCGGCCGGGCTCTTCTACAAAAATCTCGACAACTTCATCTACAACTACCTCGATGCCAACTATACGACCGAGAAGTTTGCCGCCGATTTCCCCAACCTGCCCAACCCCATCCCGGCCGGTGAGCAGTGGCAGTTCCTGCGCCCCCTGAACGGCGACCAGGTACACCTCTTCGGTGTGGAGCTGGCCTTCCAGCGCAAGCTCGACTTCTTTGCCTCGAGTTTCATGCGCAACTTCAGCGTGATGCTCAACTACACCTATACCCACTCGATTACCAAAGGTATCTACAACGAGGACGGCGAGGAGCGTACCGACGTGAGCTTCCCGGGCACGGCTCCGCACATGTTCAACGCCTCGCTGGCTTGGGAGAACAATCGCTTCTCGGCACGTGTTTCTTTGAACTACACCGCCGGGTATCTCGACGAGGTGGCCAGCACGGCTTTTGAAGACCGCTATTACGACGGGCAGCTCTTCCTCGACGCCAACGCCTCGTATCGCATTGCCGACGGCCTGCGCATCTTTGCCGAGGCCAACAACCTCACCAACCAGCCGCTGCGCTACTACCAGGGCTCCAAGCAGTACATGGCACAGCTCGAGTATTACAAGTCGACCTTCGACATCGGTGTAAAATGGGAGTTCTAAAAAACAAGTAAATGATAAAAACAAATAAACGAAGCGAAATGAAAAAATCCGTTAGATTCTTATTGAGACATGTCCGCACCTTTTCGGCCTTGCTGCTGGTGGGGATTATCCTGTGCGGCTGGTCGTGCCGCCAGACCAACGACACGCAAAACAGCACCTTCCCCGAGTCGATCGACGATAACTTCAACTTTATCGTAGCCAACGATATGGGACGTAACGGCTATTACGACCAGAAGCCCATTGCCGAGCAGATGGGCGAGACGGCCGGCGAGATAGGCATCGAGTTTGTAGCCGCCGCCGGCGACATTCACCACTTCGAGGGGGTGGCCAGCGTCGACGACCCTCTGTGGAATACCAACTACGAATACATCTATTCGCACCCCGAGCTGATGCTCGACTGGTATCCCGTGCTGGGTAACCACGAATACCGGGGCAACACCCAGGCCGTACTCGACTATTCGGGCGTAAGCCGCCGCTGGTGCATGCCGGCCCGCTACTACGACAAGACCTTCGAGGTGGGCGACAGCTCTACGCTCAAGGTGGTCTTTATCGACACGGCACCGCTTATCGACAAATACCACAAGGAGTCGGAAGAGTCGTATCGCGACGTGGCCGCCCAAGACATGCAGGCCCAGCTTCACTGGATCGACTCGGTGCTGAATGCCTCGCACGACACCTGGAAGGTGGTCATCGGCCATCACCCCGTCTATGCTCAGACTCCCAAGGACGAAATCGAGCGCGAGAACCTGCAGGAGCGTCTCGACCCGCTGTTGAGGAAATATGGTGTCGACATGTATATCGCCGGGCACATTCACAACTTCCAGCACATACAGATGCCCGACAGCCCGGTCGACTACGTGGTCAACTCGTCGGCCTCGCTGAGCCGCAAGGTGAGCCCCATCGAGGGAACGCAATATTGCAGCCCCGAACCGGGATTCTCAGTCGTATCGGTATCGGACCAGGAGTTGAGCCTCTACATGCTCGACAAGACCGGCCATGTGCTGCACACGGTTACGCGCACCAAATAACACGAGTTTCTTATTTTCTTTCTTTCAAAGGGGCTTTGCCTGTGGCCGTCGGGCCGGGCGAAGCCCTTCTGTTTTCGTGTAAAGGGCTGGAGATAACGATGCGGGCCGAGCCGCTTCGCTCCCGGTTAGAGGTCCGGGGAGTCGGTCGCCCCGGAGGCCTCGGCCTCGGGCTGACGGAAAATCGAGAAGTTCACGCTGCCGTAGCTGCGGTGCTGGTCGAAGAGCGGGTGCGACGAGAAGTCGTTGTTCTTGGAGTGTTCGAGTACGAAGAAGCCCCCCGGTTTCACGATATTCCTCGACAAGACCTCGTGCGGCAGTGTCTCGAGCGTGGGCAGGTCGTAGGGAGGGTCGGCAAACACCAGATCGAACTGCTGGCGGCAGCTTTGCAGGAACTTGAATACATCGCCCTTGATTGGAGTGAGGTTGCGGTCGCCGAGTTGCTGTTGCACTTTGCGGATAAAGTTGTACTGCGTCGGGTAAATCTCTACGCACACCACCCGGGCACATTCCCGCGAGAGCAGTTCGAAACTGATGGCCCCCGTACCGGCAAAGAGGTCGAGCGCCTCGATGCCCTCGAAGTCGATGAGGTTTTCCAACACGTTGAAAATATTCTCCCGGGCAAAGTCGGTTGTGGGCCGGGCCTTGATATTGGTGGGGACATCGAACCGCCGACGCCCGTATTTACCGCTGATGATTCGCATACAGTAACTCGCTTTTGGATTTCCTTTTGCAAAGATAGTGAAAGGTGAGGGCAGAGGCAAACGGGAAAACTTGTTTTTCAAATTTGGCTATGCCGAGCCGCATCCTCTCTTCTGAAAAGATAGCGAAAGGTGAGAGCATAAAGTCAAGTTCTCTTGATTTTTATAGCGTGGCACACTATATTTGCAATTCCATTGAGTCTATGAAAATATCATAATCAAACACCACGGGGGAATGGTTCTAAACACGCTGTTTATCGAAAGTCTGTCCAATTTTGCACACGGTTTGTCATCGGCCTTTTTCATCTACTTTGGAATCAATCTGGCCTTCTTTCGGGGCACCAACCGACCATTGCAGGTACTGGGATACCTGTTTTGCCTGTGGGGTGTACAGAATGTAAAAGACCTGTTGCTCTACGTCGACTCGGTGAGCGAGTCGTACTACTACTCTACCCTGTTGCTGTCGTTCGACATGTGGGCAGTACCGTTTTGCGCCCTCTTCCTGCTCGAGATTCTCTACCCCGGCTTCTTCAGCCTCAAGCGGGTGGTGCAGTTCGAATTGCCGTTGGTACTCCTCACCGCCGGATTTGCCACAACGGGTGCATCGGCTTTTTACGTAGGGAGTGTGATCTATATGGCCCTCTTCTGTCTGGTCGTGGTACTCTTCATCGTCTCCAAGGTGAGAAACTACAACCGGTTCATGCGCGAGAACTACTCCTACACCGAGCGGGTGAATGTGCGCTGGCTCATCAACAGCATGATTATTCTGGCCCTCTGTCTGTTGCTTTGGCTCTATACCTGTACCCACATCAGCCATCTGGGCGACCTCGTCTACTATACCACCTCGACCCTGCTGTGGTCGGTAGTGCTCTACTACAGTCTGCGACAAGAGTGGATACCCGATGTGCCGCAAAACGCCCCAGCACCCGAAGCCGAGGCCTTGGAACCGTTGCGTAACGGCTCGTCGCCAATGAGTCAGAAACTCGAGGAGTATATCCGCGAAAAGGAGTTGTTTCTCAACGCCAAGCTGTCGCTCAACGACCTGGCCACCGAGATGGGGACCAACCGCAGCTACCTCTCCAACTGCCTGAACAACGAGTTGGGGGTGACCTTCTACGACTTCATCAACTCGTTCCGGCTCGAACGGGCCAAGTCGCTTCTCGGCGATGCGGCTTTCGGGGGCAGTATCGAAGAGACAGCCCTCTTGAGCGGGTTCAATTCGGTCTCGACCTTCCGCCGCTCTTTCCAGAAAAAATATGGTTGTACCCCTTCGCAATACCGCAGGCAGAGAGGGGATTGAAGCCCCACTCTATCGAGTATAAGCGGTGATGAGCCGCAGCGGCAAGGGTAGACTCTCGTCGCCGGCCGGCAGGTGAGAGGGGAATTTCGTGAGGGTGATAAAAGCCAGATGCTTGCGAATGAGCGGAATGATGTGCTGTCGCAGCTCCTGGTGGTCGCCCGAGAGCGAGAGCTCGTCGTCGGTGGGGCTGAATCCCAATTGTTTCCAGGCATTCAGAATGTAGTAGATGCCGTCGTTCACGTGGTGTATGGCAAAGCTGTTGGCCAGCAGGAATCCCTGTTGGTTGAAGGCAAACAGGTCGATCGAGTCGTTGCCCCAGTGCACGTAGAGTTTGGCGTTGTAGCCCAGCCGGCTCTTGCGGTAGAAGTATTCGCACACGGGAGCCAGCCGGTGCAGCACGACGGGGCGGTCGAAGGTGCGCCGGATGAACGAAAGCCGCTCGGTATCTACCTCAAAGAGCATCTGCGCTCCGGTATGAGGCAGCTCGGCCGCTACGGCGGTGCCGTCGCTGTCGGGGAAACAGAAATTGAAGTAGAGCGGGTTGTCGTCGGCCGAGGCGAAAGCGTTGGGGATGAAGGTATAGCGGGGCGAGTCGACCAGAAAGAAGACCTTCTCGAAGGCCCGGGTGAGGACGGGTTGGGAAAAAACTGCCTCCTCGAGCGACTGTTGAGTGGACCCGATGGGCAGCCGTTCGGTCACAATCGAGTCGCGATTCTCGGTGTGCTGCAACAAGATGTGCAGGTACGAACCGTCGGCATACATCGTGAGGATGTACTTGTGACTCTCTTTCATCAACTGGTTCAATGCCGCTATCGGTTCCATCTTTGCTATTCTGTTTTTTTGAGGTCTGGGCCACGTTCCGGCACGGGGGTATCGCACACTCCCGGCGAAGAGGGGCACAGACATTTTCGCCATTTAAATCGTACAAATGTAAGAAAAGAAAACGGGAAACACTATTTTTGTGATACACTTTATCGCATTCGTCCATGATTACCGACCTGCTTGTTCAACAGATAGAGAGTTATCTGCCCTACGCCCCCAACCGGCAGCAGTGCGAATTGCTGCAGATGCTGGCCACTTTTGTGCTCGACGAGCACAACGACACGCTCTTTTTGCTGCGAGGCTATGCCGGCACGGGCAAGACTTCGCTGGTGGGAGCACTGGTCAAGGCCCTCGCCCAGTTGCAGAGCAAGGTGGTGCTGCTTGCCCCTACGGGACGGGCGGCCAAGGTCTTTGCCCGCTACGCCGGCCATCCCGCCTATACGATACACCGCCGCATCTACCGGCAGAAGAGCTATTCGCCCGACATGGAGGGGTTCCTCGTGGGCGAGAATCTGGCCAAACACACCCTCTTTATCGTCGATGAGGCCTCGATGATTGCCAACTCGTCGGGCGAGGGTGCGGTGTATGGTACCGGCCGGCTGCTCGACGACCTGGTGGAGTATGTCTATTCGGGCGAACATTGCCGCCTGATTCTGCTGGGCGATACGGCCCAGTTGCCGCCGGTAGGTCAGGAGCGCAGCCCGGCCCTCGACGCTGCGGTGCTGAAGGGGTATGGTCTCACCGTGTGGGAATATGAGCTGCGCGAGGTGGCGCGGCAGGCGGCCGAGTCGGGTATCCTCAGCAACGCCACCCGTCTGCGCGAGGAGATGGAGCAGGTACCACTGCCCATGCCCCGCCTCCGGGTCAAGGGATTCCCCGACGTCGAGGCCCTCAGCGGCGAGTATCTGGTGGAGCGCATCTCCGACTCGTACGACCGGGTGGGGCTCGACGAGACCATCGTCATCACCCGCTCCAACAAGCGGGCCAACATCTTCAACCAGGGTATCCGCAACCAGATTCTCTATCGCGAGGAGGAGCTCACCGCCGGCGACCTGCTGCTGGTGGCCAAGAACAACTACTTCTGGGGCAAGGAGTACAAGGAGCTCGATTTCATTGCCAACGGCGACGTGGCCCGGGTGGTGCGGGTGGCCCGACGCACCGAGCTGTACGGATTTCATTTTGCCGATGTACTGCTCTATTTCCCCGATCGCGAGGTCGAGATGGATGCCAGGATTCTGCTCGATACCCTCTCGAGCGACTCCCCCTCGCTCACCCGCGAACAGCAGGAGGCGCTGTTCACGCAGGTCATGGCCGACTACTACGACCTCACCACCCGGCGCGAGAAGTTCAAACGCCTCAAGACCGACCCGTGGTTCAACGCTCTGCAGGTGAAATATGCCTACGGAGTTACCTGCCACAAGGCGCAGGGCGGCCAGTGGAAACACGTCTATATCGACATGGGGTATATTCAGCAGGGGGCGGCTCTCTCGCTCGACTTCTACCGTTGGCTCTATACCGCCTTTACCCGGGCCACCGAGAAGGTGTGGCTCGTCAATGTGAGCGAACAGTTTCTGGAACAACCGCTATAATACCGGGCTCAACAGCCGCATGATCGACTCCAGTCCCTTTTGCCACAACGGGCGGTGACGCCAGTAGTGCAGGATGATGCGCCGGCAGTGCTGCTGGTCGTCGATGAAAATGCGCTTCATCTCGCTGTTGACCTCGCGGTCGTAGATGAAGGCGTTGGCCTCGAAGTTGTGTTCGAAGCTGCGGAAGTCGAAGTTGGTCGACCCCACCGTGCAGAGTTCGTCGTCGATAATGACGGTCTTGGCATGGAGCAGTCCCGGTTGGTAGAAGTAGACCTTCACTCCCGCCTTCAACATCTCGGCGATGTAGGAGAACGAGGCGAAGCGCAGTATCTGCGAGTCGGACCGCTCGGGTATCATCACCCGCACGTCGACCTTGGCCAGCGCTGCCGTCTGCAATGCCTTGGCCAGACTGTCGGTGGGCAGGAAGTAGGGAGTCTGTATGTAGACCGCCTTTTTAGCGTTGGTAATGGCTTTCAGGAAGAGCATGGCAATGTTGGACCACTCGCCTATGGGTCCACCCGGCGCAATCTGGATACCACTCTCTCCCCGATCTTCTATCGGCGGGAAGAAGTGCGGCGCCGACAACACCTCTTTGCACTCGAAACTCCAGTCGACGGCAAAGAGCAGTTGCAGTCCCTGCACGGCCGGCCCCTCGATGCGCAGATGCGTGTCGCGCCAGATGCCCCACTTGAGCCCCTCGATGTAGCGGTCGGCGATGTTCATGCCGCCGATGTAGCCGATGTGGCCGTCGATGATGGTTATCTTGCGATGGTTGCGGTAGTTGATGCGGCTGGCCAGTTGGGGGAAGGTTATCTCGAGGAAGGGACGCACGACGATGCCGGCCTCCTGCATCTCCTTGAAAAAACGCTTCTTGACCGACCAGCACCCCACGTCGTCGTAGAGCACCCGTATCTGTACCCCCCGGCGGGCACATCGCAGCAACACCTCTTTCACGCGGGAACCCAGCTTGTCGTCTTCGAAGATATAGTATTGTATGTGTATGTACTCGCGGGCTGCCTCCAGGTCTTGCAGATACTGGTCGAACTTGCTCTGCCCCGTGGTGAAGATTTTCACCCGGTTGCCCGAGTAGTAGGGCATGCTGCACAGGCTGTGACAGAGCTTGATCTCCTGCTTGCTCTCCTCGTTCAACGGCAGCTCGTCGATATTGACAATCGAGTGGTAGTCGCGCTTGCGCAATTTGCGCTTGATGCGTCGCGACACCATGCGCTTGGCCTTGAAATTCTGTCCGAAAAAGATATAAAAGACCAACCCCACCACGGGAAGGAAAGTGAGCACGATGACCCACGCCAGACTCTTTACCGGGTTACGATTTTCGGTGATGACAATCACAATCGTTCCCAGTATGGTGATGGCATATATCGTATAGACTACGAGATAGACCCAGTCGGTAAAGGGCATCAAGGCGAGTGTAAACATAAGTAAAAGCTAAATTATAAAAATATTCCGAAAAAAACAAATCCGGGACGGTGGCACCGTTATTTTTTCGGCTCGACCGCTCCTATCGTGAGATGCTTTGTTTATCTTTGTGCTCTCATTGAAAGCCAAAGTGAAAAAAAAGAAAGCGGGGAGCAACTCCCCCAAACATACAAGCGGGCATGTGGTGGCCCTGTTGGTGATAGCTGTAGTTTTTCTATTCCTCCTGACAAAACTGCCTGTGATGGAATGGGGCGGTTTCACGACAAAACCTATCGATCTCTTTTCTGATATTCGGGTAGACGAGTCCATGCTCGAGTTGCCGGGCGATGCCGTGTGGCACGATGCCGAGAGCGACTCGCTCTTTGCGGCTCAGGAACAGCCGGCCGACTCGGTGGTGGAGAAATCAGTGACACCGGGCGACAGCCTCACGCCCCCGCGGGCAGCCGTGGCGGCACCGGCCCGGCTCGACACCTCGATGGTCGACGCGCCGCCCCGCAAGGATGGCGAGGTGGTGCTGTTCGAGGACTTCTCGCCCGACGGGAACGGCCTGTCGCATCTGCTCACAGCCATGGAGCAACGCGCTACCTTGGGGCGCCCGGTCCGTATTGCCTTTCTGGGCGACTCGTTTATCGAGGCCGACATCTTCACGCAGGATGTCCGCAGCCAGTTGCAAAAGCAGTATGGCGGATGCGGGGTCGGCTACGTGTCGATGCACTCCGACTTCCCGGGCTTCCGCCGCTCGGTGGTCCAGTCGGGCAACGGCTGGGAGGTGCATAGCGTGCTCAAGCCCCGGGAGGCCGACTGGAGCCTGATGCCGCTGCAACAACAATATTTCGTGCCGCTGGAGGGGGCCCGGGCACAATACCGGGGAACCACACGCATCGAACGGGCCGACAGCTGGACCGTCTCGCGATTCCTCTTCGTGGCGCGCAACGACTGTTCGGTCGACCTTAAGACAGGCGATGGCAGTTGGCAGAGCTATGCCGTAACCGGCTCGCCCGACATCCAGGCGCTCGAGGTGGAGGGCAAGACCAACCGCTTCGACGTGCGCACCGGCGCCATTGCCGGCTTTACAGCCATAGGCGTATGGCTCGACGATACGCAGGGCATTGCCGTCGACAACATTTCGACGCGCGGCTATTCGGGTCTGTCGCTGGTATCTATCCCGGCCGCTCGCTGCACGCAGATGGAGGCTATCGTCCCCTACGATGCCATCGTGCTGCAATATGGCTTGAATGTAATGACCCCCGAGATACTACATTATGAATCGTATGCCCGCAAGATGGTGGCGGTTATCAACCACCTGAAGGCCTGCTACCCGAATACCGACATCATCTTGATGGGTGTGGGCGACCGCAGCCGCAAGCTCAACGGGTCGTTTACCACCATGCCGGCCGTACTGGCTCTCTCGCGGGCGCAACGGCTGGCGGCCAAAAATGCCGGCGTAGTCTTCTGGGATACCTTTGCCGCCATGGGCGGCCTCAACGGCATGGCCGACTATGTAGCCCAGAAACAGGCCAACAAGGATTATACGCACATCAACCACAAAGGGGGCCGACGGTTGGCGGGCGAGTTTGTCAAATCGCTGGAATACAGCTTGAACCGAAACGGGTTATGAAAATACGTCACCTCATAGCATCTCTTCTGCTGCTGATGTGTGCCGCACCGCTGCGCGCGCAATGGGTGGGCGACACCGTATCGGTGCCGGCTTTCCTGAACAAGGAGAAGAACCTCATCGACTTCAACGGGGCCGACTGGTCGCCGCTCTTTGCCGAGATGGATTCGTTGCAAAACGGCTCCGACTCGACGGCCCGCGTGGTCTCTATCGTACACATAGGCGACTCGCACATCCAGGCGGGTTACCTCACCGAGGCGGTGCGGTTGCCGCTGCAACGGCGTTTCGGCGATGCCGGACGCGGGCTGGTGGTGCCACTGAAACTGGCCAAGACCAACGAGCCGCACGACTACTCGGTGGTGGCCGACGGTGCCTGGAATTTCGCCCGCTGTGTGGGTCGCAAATACAGCGCCTATACCCCGGGCATCGGGGGGATAGCCATCGTGCCTCGTACCAACCGCATAGACCTCACGGTCTCGACCCTCAGCAAGACCGACGATTGCGAGGGGTTCCGACGGGTGCGCCTCTTCCACGAGCCTACCGACTCGTTCCCGGCAGTCATCTCCGAACCCTATCGGGTCACGGGCGAGGCTCGCAGCCCCTTCCTCACCTGCTATTCGTGGAACGACCCGGTGTGCAGCATCCACTTCTCGGGACAGATTGCTCCCGGCGAGGAACGGCTGGCCATCTACGGGGCGAGTCTCGAGACGGGCGAGAGCGGTATCCTCTACCATACCATCGGCAACAACGGCGCCTTTTACAGCAGCTACGCCGCCATACCTCACTTTGCCGAGCAGGTGGCCGCCCTGGCACCGCGGCTCATCGTCATTTCGCTCGGCACCAACGAATCGTTTTCGACCTCGCTGACCCGCGACGAACTCTATAAACAGATCGATGCCGTGGTGGCTCCGCTACAAGCGAGTTGCCCGCAGGCCCTGATTCTGCTTACGACCCCGGCCGAGTGTGCCCGCCGGCGTACCCGCTGGGTGAAGAAGCGCCGCCGGGTCTACTATTCGCCCAACTCGCGGGTCACGCTGGTGCGGGAGACCCTGAAGGCTTATGCCGCCGACCACCATCTGGCCTGCTGGGACTGGTACGAGGTATCGGGTGGCAAGGGCTCATCGACGGCGTGGCGCAAGGCGGGGCTCATGGCTTATGACCGCACGCACTGTACCGAGACCGGCTATCGCATACAGGGCGAAATGTTGTATCGCACACTTATGAATGCTTATCAAGATTATGTGGATAATGGAGTGGCTCAATAATCGGGTGGCCGACGTGGCCGCCTTTGCGGAGAGTATCGATTGGTCGAAGGTGGCTTCGCTGTTCGTCTACGACGGGCAGAATCCCCTCATGTTCAATACCGGGCTCTTCCTCTTTCTCTTCATCGGGTTCATGTGGATATACCGTCTGCTGGCCCATCGCGAGGCCCTGCGCATCGGGTTTGTCATCCTCTTCTCGCTCTATTTCTACTACAAGTCGAGCGGACTCTGCTTCCTGTTGCTGGTCGTGGTGGCCCTCTCGGACTACTCGCTGGGGCGGCTGTTGGGGCGGCTCTCGCGAAAGGGGCTGCGGCAGCTCTGCGTGTTGGCGAGCATGGTGGTGAACCTGGGCATGCTCTGCTACTTCAAGTATACCAATCTGCTGCTGGGGACTTTTGCCGACCTGACGCACCAGCCGTTCGAACCGCTCGACATCGTGCTGCCCATCGGCATCTCGTTCTTCACATTCCGTTCGCTGAGCTACATCATCGACCTCTATCGCCGGCAGATGGCCCCGGTCACCAGCTTCCGCGACTACCTCTTCTACCTCTCGTTCTTCCCGCCGTTGGCCGCCGGCCCCGTGGTGCGGGCCAAGGACTTCGTGCCGCAGATACACCGGCCGCTCGACATCACCCCGGCGCTGTTGGGCGAAGGGCTCTTCCTGGTCATGTGCGGATTGATTAAGAAGGTAGTCATCTCCGACTACATCAGCGTCAACTTCGTTGACCGCATCTTCGACAACCCCATGCTCTATACCGGGTTCGAGAACCTGATGGGCGTCTACGGCTACACGCTGCAGATCTATTGCGACTTCTCGGGCTACTCCGATATGGCCATCGGCATCGCCCTGCTCATGGGCTACCGGTTCAAAATCAACTTCGACTCGCCCTACAAGTCGGGCTCCATTACCGAGTTCTGGCGGCGATGGCACATCTCCCTGTCGAGCTGGCTGCGCGACTACCTCTACATCTCGCTGGGCGGCAACCGGCGGGGTACGGTGCGCACCTATCTCAACCTCTTCATCACCATGGTGCTGGGCGGTCTGTGGCACGGTGCCTCGTGGCTCTTTGTCATCTGGGGAGCCTGGCACGGCCTGATGCTCATCATCCACAAACTCTACCGGCGTATCTTCCCCGTGGCCAAGGACTATCGGGCCGGGCACTTCCGCCACTTCCTCAACGTGCTGCTCACCTTCCATGTGGTAGCCGCCGGGTGGATATTCTTCCGCGCCCCTTCGCTCGACATCGCCTGGCAGATACTGACCCAGATATTCACCAACTTCCGCCCCGAAGCCATCCCCGCCTTCGTCTCGGGATATGCCGTTATCTTCGTCGCCCTCGTAGCCGGATACCTGCTGCACTTTGCCCCGCACCGCTGGTCGCAATGGCTGCAACGCGAGCTCTCGTGGTCGCCGCTGGTGGTCAAGGCCGCCATCCTGGCCCTGGTGCTCTTCTTTGTGTTGCAGGTGCGTTCGAGCGAACTGGTGCCCTTCATCTATTCGCAGTTCTAAGGAGATGATACGCGTTCACTGAAAAAGAAGTTTTCTTCTCTCCCCGGGAAAAAATTCAAGCAAACTTGATTTTTTTTGCTCTCGCCTTTCACTTCTTTCCAGAAGAGAGGATGCGGCTTGGCAAAAAAAATTCAAGCAAACTTAATTTTTTTTGCTCTCGCCTTTCACTATCTTTGTAGCTCAGTAAGAAACTTAATAACAGACCAATCGTCATGAAGGGAAAAATTTTGGTTACCGGGGGGACGGGTTATATCGGCTCCCACTCGACCGTAGAGCTGCAGAATGCAGGCTACGAAGTTGTTATCATCGACAATCTGTCTAACTCGAATATCGAGGTTCTCGACGGTATCGAACGCATCACGGGTGTACGCCCCACCTTCGTACAGGCCGACTGTACCGACATCGCGGCGTTGCGTAAACTCTTCGAGGAGAATCCGGGTATCAAGGGTATCATCCACTTTGCCGCCAGCAAGGCCGTGGGCGAATCGGTACAGAAACCGCTGCTCTACTACCGCAACAACCTGTTGTCGCTCATCAACCTGCTCACACTCATGCCCGAGTATGGTGTAGAGGGTATCGTATTCTCGTCGTCGTGCACCGTCTACGGTCAGCCCGACGTGCTGCCGGTCGACGAAACGGCTCCTATCAAACCGGCTCTGTCGCCCTATGGCAATACCAAACAGATAAGCGAAGAGATTATCAAGGATACGATTCATGCCAACGCTCCGTTCAAATCGATTATCCTCCGCTACTTCAACCCCATCGGTGCTCACCCCAGTGCCGAAATCGGCGAACTGCCCAACGGCGTGCCTCAAAACCTCATCCCCTACCTCACCCAGACGGCTATGGGTATCCGCAAGGAGTTGAGTGTATTCGGCGACGACTACAACACGCCCGATGGTTCGTGCATCCGCGACTATATCAACGTAGTCGACCTGGCCAAGGCTCACGTCATCGCCATGAACCGCATGCTCGAAAAGAAATCGCCCGAGGCTATCGAAATCTTCAACCTGGGCACGGGCCGCGGCGTATCGGTGCTCGAACTCATCGCTGCCTTCGAAAAGGCTACGGGTGTGAAAGTTCCCCACAAGATCGTAGGCCGCCGCGAAGGCGACATCGAGCAGGTGTGGGCCAACCCCGAAAAGGCCAACAAGGTGCTGGGCTGGACGGCTCAAGAGAGCATCGAAGATACGCTGGCTTCGGCGTGGAAATGGCAACTGAAACTGCGCGAAAGAGGCATCATGTAATCGGCCTCCTTGCGACAATCCCATACAAAGCGAGACGGGCTCCGGCCGGTCTCGCTTTGCTTTTGTTTCGTAGCGACAGGCACGCCCCCCTGACCAACCGCTCCGTTGTGTCACGGCTCTTGCCCTCGACAAAAAACGAGAGAAATTTCTCTTAACAAACCGCACGGAATGTTTTATTTTTGCCTCATCGACAACCCACAAAACCAATCATACGATGATGAGAAAAAGTATATTCCTGCTTTCGAGCATGCTGGTGGCTTCGCTGTGCGGAGCCGGTTGCAGCTCGTCGCAAAAGCAGGCATCGGCTACCGACGAAACGGAGGCCGTATTTGCCTGTACCGACAGCGTCACCACCGAGTGTGACGGAGTGAAACTAACCCAAATCAGAGACAATGCCCAGGAGCGGCTGATGCAGTTGAGCCTCTTCGGCGAACTGCCGCAAACGCTCATCGACAGCCTGAACATCGGCCAGGGAGTGCCCGCCTCGGTGAGTGCCTTCCTGCTGGAGATCGACGGTAAACGCATCTTGTTCGACACCGGTATGGGAGCACCCGACAGCCGTCTGCTCACCAACCTGTCGGCCGCCGGAGTCACTCCCGCCGACATCGACTACCTCTACCTGACCCACTTCCACGGCGACCACATCGGCGGCATGATGAAGGGCGATACGGTCGTCTTCCCCAAGGCCGAGGTCTATGCCGCCCAACAGGAGTACGACGCCTGGATGCAGATGCCCGACGACAAAAAGACTCAAGTAGCCGCTACGATGGAGGCCTATAAAGACCGGCTTCACCTCGTGGCCTACGGCGACACGCTGCCCTGCGGCGTGGTAGCCCTCGGCTGCGTGGGGCACACCCCGGGACACACCGCCTACCGGGCCGGCAAGTTCCTCATCGTGGGCGACCTTGTGCATGGCGCCGCCCTGCAGTTGGCCCACCCCGAGATTTGCGCCGCCTACGACATGGACCCGCAATCGGCCATCAAGCAACGCCGCTATTACCTCGACTATGCCCGCCAGAACCACCTGCTGTTGGCCGGCATGCACCAGCCGGCAGGTCATGCGAAATGACACCTCAACCGGTTTACATACAACGAAGGGAGCCCCAGACGGAGCTCCCTTTGTTGTATGTTGCGCTCTGCTCTATATCTCTTTCGTAAGGCTGAACTCCTTGTCGGCAAAGAGCTCGGCCAGACCCGAAATCTGTTTATAGCGCAGCAGCTCGTCCTTGTCCATCCCGATATTCTTCATAATCCAGCCATCCGACATGCCCGCCTTGGTCAGTTCGGAGACAATCTTGCACATGAGTTCGACACAATGCGTACCCCGTGCCCGGTTGTGGCGTATGGTCGAGGCCATGCGGTTCGAAATATCCTTGTCGATGACCACCACCGGCAGCATCCCCTTCTCCCGCTCGTAGATGCGCGGCGAGGTGAGCATCACCTTGTAGCGGTGAAACCCGTCCACCAGTTCGTACTGGTCGGTCTCGGGCAAATAGTAGCAGACACAGGGCATCGTATAGCCATCTTCCCAAATCGAGAGCTCGAGCAGTTTCATCTCGGGCGGAGCCACCACATTGGGATTATAGGTATTGGCCACCACCTTTTCTACAGGTACCGCCCGGACCTGATACACCGGACTTTTATACTCTTTCATTTTCTACTTCAACGCTTTATATTTTTCCATCACTTGATCTTTCAGCTTCTTCTCGACCTTGTTGAGCGAGAAACCCATGTACTTGCAGGTATGATCGCTCTTGAGTATGCAGATGCACATGCGCTTGAAGGTAGGCAGCTCTTTGAACTCGGGCAGGTCTATGTCGTCGAGATACTCCATCCGCACCGGCCGCTTGTTGGTCTTGTAGTTGGAGTGGTCGCCCACGACAATAGGGATACCCAGCGCCTCCAACTTCTTGATGGTCTCATCGGAGAGACACCCCCCTTTCTCCCGCCAGAAGTTGACACTCACCGCCAGTTTTCGCTGGTAGTTGCGGCGAGTCGGCTCGGGCAACGTCTTCAGCAGGAAGTCGAGATACCCCTCCCACGTCATGCCGGGCGGCAGCTTGATGGAGTACCAGCCCATCATCGACGACCGGCCGTACAGCCCGGCGAAATTGACCCCGTTGACCCGGCTCACCATCTTGCCCCACATGTCGGGGTCGATAGCCCGGTAGAGATGCAGGCTCGAGAGCGCCTGCGAAATGAAGGGGCTGGCCACCCGCTGCTTCTCGAGAGGTACACCCGCCCGATAGTAGAGATCGTAAAGGCGGTTGTAATCCCACCCGAAACGTCCGTTGGCCACCCAAATATCGGTCGTGAGCCAGTCGTGTATGGGGTAGGCATTGAAAATGCCATGCTTCATCTCGCGAATCCACTGGAGCCCTTTATTCTTTTTGTAGTTGCGGTCGCTGTGCACGGTGCGCCATCGGTTCAGACTCTCCTGGGAACGTATGCCTATCAGGCAACAAGTGCGACCGGCCCGGTTGCGCCTGTGCAGCCACTCGGTAAACCTGATTTGAAACTCATAGTCCCACAGGGTATCGTCGAAGAAATCGAAATCGTCCTGAGTATAAGCCTCCGCGGGTAACGGGCGTACCCACAACTCCCGTTTCGACGGCTCCCAGGGCCGCCAGTAGTTCTGAAACATCGAAGTACAGGTAGAGACCTTGCAAGGCACACACACCCGATAGACATCCAATACATCGGCATTGGAGGCCAATACCCGGTCTACATAGTCGATTGTCTCGCGATACTGCATCTCGTAATCGATATGAAACACTCCCAGTCGACGCCCCGGCTGCCGGCGGCGGATATAGTCGAGGCACAAGTTGAGCAGCACACCGCTATCCTTACCGCCCGAGAACGATAGTAAGAATTTGTTAAATTGCTCCAACTATTTTTTTCTTTCCACAAAGCGACTATCTTTACCCCCGAATCTGAAATTATCTTAAATCTGGCCATTTTTATCTATAATAATTTTAGTTTTAGAATCATTCTAATTATATTTGCACCAGAAATAACAAACACATCAACAAAAACGAAACGTCATGAAAAGTATCAAAGGAACCCAAACCGAGCAGAACCTGCTGAAATCTTTTGCCGGCGAATCTCAAGCCCGCACTCGCTACACCTTCTTTGCCAGCGTGGCCAAGAAAGAGGGTTTTGAACAGATTAGTGCCATCTTCATGGAGACGGCCGAACAGGAGAAGGAGCACGCCAAGAAATTCTTCAAATACCTCGAAGGCGGTATGGTCGAGATTACCGCATCGTTCCCCGCCGGTGTCATCGGCACCACAGCCGAAAACCTGAAGGCTGCCGCCGAGGGTGAGAACGAAGAGTGGGTAGACCTCTATCCCCACTTTGCCGACGTGGCCGAACAGGAAGGCTTCCCCGCCGTTGCCCTCACCTTCCGCAACGTGGCCAAGGTAGAGGCCGAGCACGAGAAGCGTTACCGCAAACTGCTCGAGAATGTCGAGAACGGCACCGTATTCTCCGACAGCGAAGAGATCGAATGGCAATGCCGCAACTGCGGATATGTGTACCGCGGCAAAACGGCTCCCGAAGCCTGCCCCGCCTGTGCACACCCGCGCGCCTATTTCGAACGCAAAAAGAACAACTACTAATTCAGTATCAATCCCCCGTAAACTACCATCGGCCTGCTCTGTCGGGGCAGGCCGATGCTGTTTACCACCACGCTACCTCCTATGAACATAACACCCCTGCAAAAAATAACTTACGGCCTCTACGTAGTGGGGACCAGCGACAAGGGTCGGCCCACCGGCTGCATCATCAACACCTGCTTTCAGGTGACCAGCGAAAATCCCATCGTGGCCATCTCGATGAACAAAAACAACTATACCCACGATGCCATCGTAAGCCACCGCCGGTTCAGCCTGGCCATCCTGGCCGAAGAGAGCGACACGAGCCTCATCACCACCTTCGGGTTCCAGAGCGGACGCGACCGCAACAAATACGACGGACGCGACTACACGTGGCAACACGACGTGCCCATCCTCAAGGGTAAATTCTCGGGCCACATCGTATGCGAGCTGCTGCATGTGGCCGACAACGAGACACACGACGTCTTCTTTGCCCGCGTAATCGACACCCTGCCCGACGACGGCACCCCCATGACCTATACCTACTATCACCAGGTGATTAAAGGTCGGGCTCCCAAAAACGCCCCTACCTATGTCGAGGAGGAGAAAGCCCCCGCTACCGAAGCACCCCAAACCACAACCTCGACCAAACGGTATGTGTGCGAAGTGTGCGGATACATACACGAAGGAGAATTGCCCGACGACTACAAATGCCCGGTATGCCAGGCACCCCGGAGCTGTTTCAAAGAATTATAGATTTTAAGCGAACTAAGTTCCCGTTCGAGAGTTTTACTTTCAACGGGAATTTTTATTTTTGCACACCCCGCAAACAAATACCCCGGCACGACCGGCACAGCTTGCGAGGCTACAAAAACCGTAGACAACCTTTTTTACCGTTTCGTTATGGACTTCATCATCGACAACCACCTGCAAGGACTCGTTATCGGAGTCTGCACCTTTCTCATCATCGGGCTGTTTCACCCGATTGTAGTCAAAGCCGAGTACCACTGGGGCACCCGCTGCTGGTGGATATTCCTGCTGCTGGGACTGGCCGGTATCGCCGCCTCGCTGTACCTCGAAAACGTCATGTTCTCGTCGCTGTCGGGGGTGTTTGCCTTCTCGTCGTTCTGGACCATCAAAGAGCTCTTCGACCAGGAGAAGCGGGTGCAAAAGGGGTGGTTCCCCAAAAATCCCAAGCGTACCTACAAATTTTAGGGACAAAGGGGCCACATTTAACGACTTATCCTGCACCATTCCGCAAAAAAAGGTTATCTTTGCAAAAGATATTGTCGTCGTCATGAAACATCTATACGCTATTCTCATTGCATTGGCACTCGGTTGCTCGGCCGCCCCACAGGCATTCGCTCAAGATTGGACGAGCCAATCGGCATGGGCCCTCAGCGACGACGACCGCACCGACGGCTCCAGCCGAGCCCCCGAAATCGAAGTCTCGAGCAAAGAGGGGAATATCTACATACGCACACCTCGCCGGGTGAAAGTAACGGTATATACCATTCTGGGACAGATTGTTACCGAGCGCACCATCAACCCCGGCATATCGGAGCTGAAAATCGGTACCCGCGGCATCTATCTGGTCAAGATCGAAGGCAAGACCCAGAAAGTGGCCTTGTAATTGTCCCCCCGACTGCGCAGCCCCTGCCCCCCTGTAAACACCAACCAGCTCCACGCCCGGCATGAAGAGTCTGAGTTTCGTTGAAAAATAGCTGAAAAGTCAGACCAAACTAATCGGTCTCAAATTTTAATTTTCGGCTTTTATCGTTATCTTTGTCCCTATAAAGTCAAACACAAAAACAACGAAACTATGGAAAGTATCGATTGGTCAAACCTGTCATTCGGCTATATGCCCACTGACTACAACGTACGATGCACCTACAAGGACGGAAAATGGGGCGACATCACGGTTACCAGCTCTCAAACATTCGAAATACACATGGCAGCCACCTGTCTGCACTATGGACAAGAGGCTTTCGAGGGTATGAAGGCCTTCCGGGGGAAAGACGGCAAAATCCGCATCTTCCGCATGGACGAGAATGCCGCCCGCCTGCAAAGCTCGTGCCGCGGCATCATGATGCCCGAGTTGCCCACCGAAAAATTTAACGAGGCTATCCTGACGGTTGTCAAGAAAAACGAGCGCTTCGTGCCTCCCTACGAAAGCGGCGCTTCGCTCTACATCCGCCCGCTGCTCATCGGTACATCGGCCCAGGTAGGTGTGAAACCGGCCAAAGAGTACCTCTTCATCGTTTTCGTTTCGCCGGTAGGTCCCTACTTCAAAGAGGGATTCAAACCCACCCCGATGGTCATCTTGCGTCAATACGACCGTGCCGCACCGCTCGGTACCGGCCGCTACAAAGTGGGCGGTAACTATGCAGCCAGCCTGGTATCGGGCGAAAAGGCTCACGCCATGGGCTACTCGGCCGTGCTCTACCTCGACGCCAAAGAGAAGAAATATATCGACGAATGCGGTCCGGCCAACTTCTTCGGCATCCGGGGCAACAGCTACATCACGCCGAAATCGAGCTCGATTCTCCCCTCGATAACCAACAAGAGCCTCATGCAACTGGCCGAAGACCTGGGCATGACGGTCGAAGTACGTCAGGTACCCGAGGAAGAACTCGCCACGTTCGACGAAGCCGGTGCTTGCGGTACGGCCGCTGTCATCAGCCCCATCGCCCGCATCGACGACCTCGACGAGAACAAGTCGTATGTGTTTTCCAAAGACGGCAAACCCGGCCCCATCTGCGAAAAGCTCTATCACAAGCTGCGTGCCATCCAATATGGCGACGAGCCCGATACCCACAACTGGGTAACCATCGTCGAGTAATTACAAACCCGCTTCATATTCAGGCAGCTCGAAGGCATCCGCTTCGGGCTGCTGCTTTTATAACCACACATCACCATGGACGTTCAAGCCGTTTTCAACAAATACTACCAACCCGGCACCCCGCTATACAACAGCGTGTGGTCGCACAGCCGCCTGGTGGCCGACAAGGCCCTGCAGCTGGCCCAGGCTCATCCCGAGCTCGAGATAGACCTCGACTTCGTCTACGAGGCCGCCATGATTCACGACATCGGGGTATTCCTCACCAACGCCCCCTCCATCTACTGCACGGGCGACCAGCCCTACATCTGCCACGGCGTACTGGGAGCCGAACTGATGCGGGCCGACGGCTATCCCCGCCACGCCCTCGTGTGCGAACGCCACACCGGCACGGGCCTCACCGTGGCCGACATCATCGCCCAGAACCTGCCGCTGCCCCACCGCGACATGTGCCCCGTGAGCCTCGAGGAGAAGCTCGTCTGCTTTGCCGACAAGTTCTACTCCAAGTCGAACCCCGATCGCGAAAAACCACTCGACAAGGTACGCAAAAGCGTAGCCCGGTATGGCGAAGATTCACTGCGTCGGTTCGAAGAGATGGCCGCCCTGTTCCTCTGACCGACTGTCGTTCAAGCCCGCCGGCCGCTCTACCCAACAGAGAATAAAATATATTAAATAAAGTCCAAAAGCCGATAAGTCGTAGAAAATGTGTATTTTTGCACGTTGATTACAGATGGACACCCCGATGCCGAAAGTGAGCAAGAAATACGCCATACTTCTATCGCTGCTATTCTCTTCCCTGTTTGTGTCGCTCATAGCGCAAGACAGGCATCCCTCTTATAATCAACCGGCTGCATCCGACACTACACCCGGCGGCGACAGCACCGGGGCAGCCCGACTCACCTTGCCGGCACTGCCCGACAGCCTCGGCATCGACTCGCTCGGGGTCGACTCGCTGCTCACCGACTCATTGGCGGCCGATTCGCTGGCTACCGATTCGGTAGCTCCCAAAAAGAAGAAAGCCGGACTTACCTCGGTCGTCGACTACAAGGCCAACGACTCGATTGTATTCACCCACGGCAACGAGGTGTACATGTATGGCCAAGGCGTGGTACAGTTCGACGGCATGGAGTTGAACGCCGACCAGATAGAGATGAACATGGACAGCAGCCTGGTCTATGCCGTAGGCCGCCCCGACTCGGTAGGCGACATCGTGGGTCGACCCGTGTTCAAGGACAAGAGCGGCGAATACGAGTCGGAGACCATGCACTACAACTTCAAGACCAAGAAGGGATACATCACCAACATCGTCACCCAGCAGGGCGAAGGCTACCTCACCGGCGGCAAGACCAAGAAAATGGAGAACGACGAGTTCTACATGAAGGACGGTAAATACACCACCTGCGACAACCACGAACACCCCCACTTCTACCTGCAACTGACCCAGGCCAAGGTGCGCCCCAAAAAGAACATCGTCACCGGCCCCGCCTACATGGTGCTGGCCGACGTGCCCCTGCCGCTGGCTATCCCCTTCGGCTTCTTCCCCTTTACCGAGAAGTATTCGTCGGGTATCATCATGCCCACCTTCGGCGACGAGCTGGCGCGCGGTTACTACCTGCGCGACGGCGGTTACTACTTTGCCATCAACGACTACGTCGACCTGGCTCTCACGGGCGAAATCTACACCAAAGGCTCGTGGGGTGTCAATGCCAAGTCGGCCTATATCAAGCGATACAAATACTCGGGTAACGTAGACCTGAGCTTCATCACCACCATCACGGGCGACAAGGGATTGCCCGACTACACCAAGATGAAGAACTTCAAAGTGGCCTGGACCCACACCCAGGACACCAAGAACAACCCCAACATGTCGCTCTCGGCCAGTGTGAACTACACCACCAGCGGCTACACCCGCAACGACCTGAACAGCTACTACAACGCCAACAGCTTCACCGAGAACACCAAGAGTTCGACGGTAAACATGACCTACCGCATCCCCAACTCGGTGTGGAGTTTCTCGGCTACGGCCAACGTCACCCAGCGTACACAGGACTCTACGCTGAATGTCTCGTTCCCCAACCTCACCATCTCGATGGGCCAGATCTACCCCTTCAAGCGTAAAACCGTGGTAGGCAACGAGCGCTGGTACGAAAAGATACAGGTGTCGTACAGCGGCCGGTTCCAGAACTCGATTCTCACCAAGCAGGACCAGATACTCAAATCGAACCTCATCAAGGACTGGCGCAACGGCATGTATCACAACATACCTATCTCGGCCACGTTCAACGTATTCAAATACCTCAACCTCACCGCCAGCTTCAACTTCACCGACCGCATGTACTCCAACAAGGTGATGCAGTCGTGGGACACCCAGCAGGCCCGCGTCGTGCAGGACACGGTCTACGGCTTCTACAACGTCTACAACTACTACGGTTCGTTGAGCGCCGATACCAAACTCTACGGTTTCTACACCCCGTGGAAAATCTTCGGCGACAAGGTGCAGGCCATCCGCCACATCTTCACCCCCTCGGTATCGTTCAGCGCAGCGCCCGACTTCAGTTCGCCCCGCTACGGATTCTGGGACTCCTACTCCTACGTCAACTCGCTGGGCGAAACGGTAACCACCAAATACTCCCCCTTCTCGAACGGTATCTACGGCACCGTGTCGCAGGGCAAGCAGGGAACCGTTTCGTTTGCCGTATCGAACAACCTGGAGATGAAGGTCAAGTCGGACCGCGACTCGACCGGCGTGCGCAAAATCTCGCTCATCGAGAACCTCTCGGCCAACATGAGCTACAACATGGCTGCCGACTCGATGAAGTGGAGTAACCTGAATACCTCGATTCTCATCAAGCTCACCAAGAACTTCAACCTGCAGATGAGCGCCACCTGGGATACCTATACCTACCAGCTCGACAGCTACGGCAACCCCGTGCGGGTGAACAAGCCCCGCTGGACCGTAGGCAAGGGTCTGGGACGCCTCTCGAGTACCGGTACCTCGTTCTCCTACACCTTCAACAACGATACGTTCAAGAAGAAGGACAAGGGCTCCGACACCAAGAAGACGCAGCAAAACCTGCCACAGAACAACATGCCACCCGACCCCAACATGAGCAACGACGAGGAGGAGAGCTCGTCGGGCGACGACGATGTGCAGTTCGGCCCCGACGGATATGCCATCTGGGAAGTGCCGTGGAGCCTCTCGATCAACTACTCGGTCAACTACGGCTACGGCACCTTCAACAAAAAGAAGATGGAGTACAACGGCAAGTTCACCCAGAACCTCAGCCTCTCGGGCAACATAAGCCTCACGAAAAACTGGTCGTTCAACTTCTCGGCCAGCTACGATTTCGATGCCAAGAAGATTGCCTACATGAACTGCAACGTCACCCGCGACATGCACTGCTGGTCGATGAGTGCCAGCTTCGTGCCCGTGGGACCCTATAAGTCGTACAACTTCCACATCAGCGTGAAGTCGTCGCTGCTGCAAGACCTCAAGTACGACAAGCGGGGCAACTCCTACGACCGCCTCGACTGGTATTAACGGCGGGCGGCATTTGCCACAATGGCGAAAAAGTCGTATTTTTACCGTCAATTCAACCCCACGATTATGCAAGCCGACAATCAGCTTATTCTCGATCATCTCGATCAACCCATATTCCACCTCATCGGCGAGGTGGCCGACGCGATGAACCGCCCCTGCTTCGTCATCGGCGGCTATGTGCGCGACATCTTTCTGAACCGCCCCTCCAAGGACATCGACATCGTCACCCTGGGCAGCGGCATCGAACTGGCCGAGGCCCTCACCGCCCGGCTGGGCAAACGGGCTCACCTCTCGACCTTCCGCAACTTCGGCACGGCTCAGGTGAAATATAACCGCCGGGGCGAGAATTTCGAAATCGAGTTCGTCGGCGCCCGCAAGGAGTCGTACAGCCACGACTCGCGCAAGCCGGTAGTCGAGGACGGCACCCTGCAGGACGACCAGAACCGGCGCGACTTCACCATCAACGCCCTGGCCCTGTGTCTGAACCGTGACCGCTGGGGCGAACTGGTCGACCCCTTCGGCGGTATGGACGACCTCGAAAAAGGGATTATCCGCACCCCGCTCGACCCCGACATCACCTTCAGCGACGACCCCCTGCGCATGATGCGGGCCATACGGTTCGCCACGCAGCTCAACTTCCGCATCGAGACCGAGACCTTCGCCGCCATCGAGCGCAACCGCTCGCGTATCGAAATCATCTCGAAAGAGCGCATCATCGACGAACTGGGCAAAATCATCCGCTCCGACATCCCCTCCAAGGGATTCATCCTGCTCGACGACTGCAAGCTGCTGCCCCTCATCTTCCCCGAGGTGGCCGCCCTCAAAGGGGTAGAGACCGTCAAGGGTCGCGGACACAAAGACAACTTCTACCACTCGCTCGCCGTGCTCGACAACGTAGCGCTGCGCAGCCGCAACGAGTGGCTGCGGTGGGCCGCCCTGCTGCACGACATAGGCAAACCCCGCACCAAACGCTACGATGCCCGGCTGGGATGGACCTTCCACAACCACAACTACGTGGGCGAGAAGATGATACCCGGTATCTTCCGCCGTATGAAACTGCCCCTCAACGACAAGATGAAGTATGTACAGAAGCTCGTGGGGTTGCACATGCGGCCCATCGTCCTGGCCGAAGAGGTGGTTACCGACTCGGCCGTGCGCCGGCTGCTCTTCGACGCGGGCGACGACATAGACGACCTGATGCTGCTGTGCGAGTCGGACATCACCTCGAAAAATCGCGAGAAGGTGAAACGGTTTCTCGACAACTTCGAACTCGTGCGCACCAAACTGCGCGAAATCGAAGAGAAGGACAGCATCCGCAACATGAAGCTGCCCATCCGCGGCGAAGAGATTATGGAGACCTTCGGGCTACCCCCCTCGCGCCCGGTAGGCGAACTGCTTTCGGCCATCAAAGAGGCCATACTCGACGGCAAAATTCCCAACGAACACGAGCCGGCCCGCCAATTCATGCTCGAGACCGCAGCCGCCATGGGATTGCAACCGGTCGAGAAATAGTATAATTATGAGAGATTTCTCACATTTCGAGCGATAATTCGCTCAAAAAGATATTATTCCGTCAATTTTCTTTGTAAAGTGAAAGTTTTTATCCAAAAAGGCTTTCACTTTATTTATTTTTACTATCTTTGTCGGCACAAATAAAGCCGAGCCGCTATTCTACAGCACAATTTGTTACGGAATCGAGGCACTGCACAACACGATGTCACCATAAGAAAGCATCACGCTTGCAACGTGTTACACCAGGAATAGCATTCCATCAAACCAAAAAACATACTTATCGATGAAAACAACAGAAGTATTGAACGAATTGAAACGCCGGTTCCCCAACGAGCCGGAGTACCACCAGGCCGTCGAAGAGGTATTGTCGACGATCGAAGAGGTCTACAACCAACACCCCGAGTTCGACCGCTACAACCTGATCGAACGCCTGTGTATCCCCGACCGCATCTTCTCGTTCCGGGTCACCTGGGTCGACGACCAGGGCCGCGTGCAAACCAACATGGGCTATCGCGTACAGCACAACAACGCCATCGGCCCGTACAAGGGAGGTATCCGTTTCCACTCGTCGGTCAATCCTTCTATCCTCAAGTTCCTCGCCTTCGAACAGACCTTCAAAAACGCCCTCACCACGCTGCCCATGGGTGGCGGAAAAGGAGGGTCGGACTTCAACCCCAAGGGTAAATCCGACATGGAAATCATGCGCTTCTGCCAGGCCTTCGTCACCGAGTTGTGGCGCTACATCGGCCCCGATACCGACGTGCCTGCCGGCGATATAGGCGTGGGCGGCCGCGAGGTAAGCTACATGTACGGCATGTACAAGAAGCTGGCCCGCGAAAATACGGGAACCTTTACGGGCAAGGGGCTCGAGTTCGGCGGCTCGCTCATCCGCCCCGAAGCCACCGGCTACGGCAACGTCTACTTCCTGCTCGAGATGCTCAAGACCCGCGGCATCGACCTCAAAGGGAAGGTGGTTACGGTATCGGGCTCGGGCAACGTGGCCCAATACACCGTGCAGAAACTCATCGCACTAGGCGCCAAGGTAGTGACCATGTCCGACAGCGACGGCTACATCTACGATCCCGACGGTATCGACGAGAAGAAACTGGCCTATATCTTTGAACTCAAGAACCTCTATCGCGGCCGCATCCGCGAATATGCCGAGGAGTATGGCTGCAAATATGTCGAGGGCGGACGTCCCTGGGGCGAGAAGTGCGACATCGCCATGCCCAGCGCCACCCAGAACGAACTCGACGGCGACGACGCCCGCACCCTGCTGGCCAACGGCTGCTTCGCTGTGTCGGAAGGTGCCAACATGCCCTCGACCCCCGAGGCCATCGAGCAGTTCCTCGCGGCCAAGATTCTCTACGCTCCGGGCAAGGCTGCCAACGCAGGCGGCGTGTCGGTGAGCGGACTGGAGATGACGCAAAACTCCATGAAGATAAGCTGGACAGCCGAAGAGGTGGACCAGAAACTGAAACAAATCATGCACGACATTCACGAGCAGTGTACCCGCTACGGCAAAGAGAGCGATACCTACACCAACTACGTGAAGGGCGCCAACATCGCCGGCTTCATGAAAGTGGCCAAGGCCATGATGGCACAAGGCATCTTGTAACAAACAGACAGTTAGTTATTGTTGAATAAGCCAAACAGGCGGGAGGTTCTCCAGAGAGTCTCTCGCCTGTTGTGTGTTTACAATTCTTCTAATTCTTCTTATTGTAGACGATATTCACCGTCCTACCATTATATGTATAATTACCTTTCGAAAATTGTGCTGGCACATTGGAATTATCGAACCATGCGGTTATAGGAAATATAGAACCGCTACCTGGATTTCCTGTACAGGAAAGGATTTCCAAAGATTTGTTTTTACTAATATCCAATGAGGTTAACTGGTTATCATCACAATACAATCGGGTCATATTAGTAAATAATTCTATACCTTGTAAAGAGGTTATACCCATTGATGGACAATAAATCTCTTGTATGGAATTTATTTCCGACTGGCTTAGTATCCCATTAAAATCCATATCAAAATTCTTAATAAGATATGATCTAAACCGCTCATCCGGGAAATAGCTCGATGTCCCGGCAGAAGAAATATATGGAGACTGGTATTTTACATAAGCACCCAATATAGCATTGTTTGCCGATAAGATATATTTCTCTACATACAAACGGGCATAGCTATTATTTTGGTTTCGGACAAAATAACCTTGTCCCTCTTGTACCGCAATCATAGAAGCCCACCCTTTGTTTGGAACTTTAGAAACATTATTCAAACTACTGACAGTCCCCACTGAACAGAATTCAAGATTAGAATTGTTAGGAACAAAATTAACCCCTTCGTCAATATAAAAATCACCTACCTCTGGAAGGCGAACAATCGTCTTCCCTTTATTTTCTTTACGAACAGAAACAAATCAAGAACCATCCGGATCGGAGTTTACCAAAGAAACGGGTTCCTCATCTTTTTCAGTACAAGCCACTCCAGCTACCAAAAAAGTAGCCAACGCCATCATCATAAAAAATTTTGTCTTCATAACAGTAAATATTAAGGATTAAACTTAGTGCTACTCTAGACAAAAAAACGTGGACAATTTGCATATCCACTGATGAGGTCTTGGCGTACCCGGATAAAGAGATAATGCAAACGCCCACGCCGTATGAACAGCGCGAGCATCAACTTTGCTTTTTCTTTATCCAATTAAACCGCCAAGTTTCATCAGTAAGAAAGAAAAGCCAATGCGCTTTTTATGTCGTAATATGTCTGCACACCTTGCAGATGTGCGAAGCAAAAGTAGTGCTTTTTCTTAAAAAAACAAAATCGGCATCACCTTTCTGCCTATACTCCTCTCGCCACTTGTGCTCCCCGTGGCATTTTGCACGGCGACACTCGGTCATTCCGCGCCACGACGCGGAATCCAGGGAAACCGACAAGAGACTACGTGAATAAATCTCCCGCCTGCTCTCTCTGGACCCCGCATCGAGTGCGGGTGACACGACATGTTCATTCTTCTCTGCAGCGAGAAGAACGAACCAAGAAGCGCCGCCGCTGTTATCGGGCTATCTCGCTCGGAGGCTGGCACCGCCCTCGGGGGCTGCGGAACTCGCTGCGCTCAAACAGTCCTCGCCCTTATTCCTCAACCGGCTGGCCTCCTCCCGGCCCGATAAAGGCGGGGGTATCGCTACTCTACACAGAAAATGTCCCGGACATTTCGCAGTACGATATCCAAAGATATACCGGCCTATCTCGTCATTCCGCGCCACGACGCGGAATCCAGAAATACTCGGGCACGGTATAACTCAAGACGCACGAGCCGTGCGGCACTACTCCACCAACTGCCACCTCCAGAAGCTGGACCCCGCATCGAGTGCGGGGTGACACAGTGCGCATCACGTGTGGGGTGACACAAAGCCCCCATCGAATGCAGAGCGCCCCTCTCCCTCAAAAAAAATACACCCACTCACTAAAAAAATATTCCGAAATATTTGGTTTATATTATAAACCGATTTATATTTGCAGCATCAATACTTTCCAAGGAGAGACCATATAGCTATATAGTTTATAAAATAAACCAATTTGTAAACCTTAAAATTTGAACGTATGGAAGAGAAAAAACTGAACGAAAAGGAGAGCCTGGAGCTCATCACCCAAATGATTAGGCAGAGCCGGAAGAATATCGGGACCGGAAGCGGTAACCGGTTCCTGCTCTACGGTTACCTGGCCGTAGTGCTTGCTGTCGTGGTCTTTGCGCTGGTCAGCACAACCGGCAGCTCGGTATGGGCCGCCGCCTGGTTCCTCATGTTTGCCCCCTTTATCTATACAACGGTACATGACCGCAAGCACCGCCCCACGGTGATTACCTATACCGACCGCATGATCGACGAGACGTGGAAGGTGATAGGCACCCTCTTCGTCATCACCGTGCTGACGATGATGATTCTGGGTTATGCCCTGGGGAGTGTCAACTTCGGGCTGATGATGCCGTTGGCTCTTATCTACTGCGGCATAGGAACCTCGATTACGGGGCTGGTGATTAAAGACTCGGTGCTGGCCTACCTGCCGCTCTTCGGACTGGTCTTTGCCATCTACATGCTGATGACCCTGCCCGCCCTGCTGCACGTACCTGCCACCTGGCACCTCTACTTTGGTATTTCGTTTCTGATTATGATGGTTATCCCCGGGCATAACCTGAACGCTAAATGTCGTAAGTGATGCTGCGCGAACTGAATCCCCTGCTACACTCGCAACTGCGGCTGGCCATCGTGTCGATACTTCTCTCGGTAGACGAAGCCGACTTCGTCTACCTGAAAGAGCAGACGGGCGCCACGGCGGGCAACCTGAGCGTGCAGATAGACAAACTGGCAGCGGCCGAATACATTCGGGTAAAGAAAGAGTTTGTGGGGAAAAAGACCCGCACGACCTGCCAGATTACCGAGCGGGGCCGCGAGGCTTTCGAGCAATATGTCGAAGCGCTCAAGGAGTATCTGAAACTGTAAGCGAGGCATCACACGGTATACAGAAATACCGGCGTCTGTGTCATTCCGCGCTACGACGCGGAATCCAGAAATACCGGCAAGATATAACTCAGGACGCACGAGCCGTGCGTCCCTACTCCTCCCACTGCCACCTCCAAAAGCTGGACCCCGCATCGAGTGCGGGGTGACACTCTCGTCATTCCGCGCCACGACGCGGAATCCAGAAATACCCGGGCATGGTATAACTCAGGACGCACGAGCCGCGCGTCCCTACTCTACCCACTACCACCTCCAAAGCTGGACCCCGCATCGAGTGCGGGGTAACACAATGCGCATCGGGGTATGGAGTGACGCGCACAAATACACCACGGGCCGGCTCGATTGATTTCGAGTCGGCCCGTGTTAGCTTTTTCTGCCACGCTTAGAGCAGAGCCTTCACCTTAGCTTCGAGGTCGGCCTTCGAGGCAGAACCTACGTGCTTATCTACCAGTTTACCCTCCTTGAAGAAGAGCAACGTGGGGATATTGCGGATGCTATACTCGGCGCTGATATCGGAATCGTCGTCGACGTTATATTTACCGATAATCACTTTACCTTCATACTCTTCGGCGAGTTCGTCGACCGAGGGGGCGATAGCCCGGCAAGGGCCACACCATTCTGCCCAGAAATCGATTACCACGGGTTTGCCCGAAGCAATCAGTTCCTTTGCATTTTCATCATTGATTTTCAATGCCATAGTTCTATCTGTTTATAATTTATCGTTATCACGTATTACGGAACAAAATTAGGTATTCTGTGGTTGAGTCGCAAACGATTATTCATTTATTTTGAAGGTCACCTCTTCGTTCTCGTTGAGGAAATCGATGAGCTCCTCGGTAATCATGGGACGACGCCGCGAGCGCAACCGCACCGACTTGCCCAGCTCCGAATCGTAAATCTTGAAGTTGAGTTCGGCCTTGTGCTGATGAGCCGGCGGCATAAAGTCGGAGAGGGTCTGGATGAAACCGTTCTTCACGAGGCGGGCCGGCATCTCGATGGTGATGGAGTTGAGCATCGTGCCCTTCAGCTCCGAGAGCAGTTTCATTTCGAGTATCTTCAGGTCGATGCGTCCGGGGGTATACTTCGAGGGGACACAGCGGGCCCGCACCCACACGAAGGTGCCGTTGTTGGCACCGAACTTGCCGTAGTCGATGAAATCCTGCCCGAAGAGAGGGATGTCGTCGGCCCCCGAATAGTCTTCGATCTTGATGAATCCATACTGCCCGCCGCGCTTGCCGATGCCGGTGCGGTAGTCGACCACCACGCCGCCGAAAGTGAGCTCCTTGTCGAGCAGCGCCTCGCGGTTCTTCAAGTCGGTCATACGGGTGTTGCAACCGTAGAGCAGTTCCAGTTTATAGGCATCGAGAGGGTGAGCCGAGAGATACATGCCCACGAGCTCGCGCTCCTTGTCGAGCCGCTCGATGTCGGAGAGAGGTACACCCCGCGGTATCTCGGGCGGAGTCGTCACGATAGAGGAGTCGCTGCCGAAAAGCGAAGCCACCTGCGACAGCTTGTCGCTCTGTACCTTCACTCCGTAGCGTACCAGCGTATCGAGGAAGGGCTCGCCCTTGCTGGTCATGGCCGAAAAGTCCTCGCGGTGAATCTCCTTGAACGAATCGAAGGCCCCCGAAATGGCCAGCGACTCGATGGTCTTCTTGCCACAGGCCGAGAGGTTGACCCGCTCGACGAAATCGAAAATGCCCTTGTACGGACCGTTGGCCTCGCGCTCCCGCACGATGGCCTGCACGGCCGAGTCGCCCACCCCTTTGATGGCCCCCAGACCGAAGCGGATGTTTCCCTTCTTGTTGACCGAGAACTTGTACTGGCTCTCGTTGACATCGGGGCCCAGCACCTGAATCTTCATGGCCTTGCACTCGTCCATGAATTTGGTGATTTCGGTGATGTTGTTGAGGTTTCGGCTGAGCACGGCCGCCATGTACTCCGAGGGGTAATTGGCCTTGAGGTAGGCGGTCTGGAAAGCCACCCACGAGTAACAGGTGGCGTGGCTCTTGTTGAAGGCGTAGGAGGCAAACTTCTCCCAGTCGGCCCAAATCTTCTCGAGCACCTCCTTCTTGTGACCGTTCTTCTCGCCGCCCGAAATGAAGAGGGGCTTCAAGGCGTCGAGCTTGTCTTTCAACTTCTTACCCATGGCCTTACGCAGACCGTCGGACTGACCGCGGGTGAAGTTGGCCAACAGACGCGAAAGCAACATCACCTGCTCCTGATAGACGGTGATGCCGTAGGTATCCTTCAGATACTTCTCCATGATGGGGATGTCGTAGACGATAGGCTCCTTGCCCTGCTTACGGGCGATGAACTGGGGGATATACTCCATAGGTCCCGGCCGGTAGAGGGCATTCATGGCGATGAGGTCTTCGAAGGTGGTGGGATGCAGCTCGCGCAGGTACTTCTGCATACCGGCCGACTCGAACTGGAAGGTACCGGTCGTGCGGCCGGCGCTGTACAGCTCGTAGGTCTTGGGGTCGTCGATGGGAATCGAATCGATGTCGAGGTCGATATGTCGGGTCTGCCGGATGTTCTCGACCGCCTCCTTGATAATCGAGAGGGTTTTCAGCCCCAGAAAGTCCATCTTGATGAGGCCGGTATCCTCGATCACGCTCCCTTCGTACTGGGTCACGAGCATCTTCTCGCCGGTCTCCTTGTCGTCGGCCGTGCTCACAGGCACCCAGTCGGTAATGGCATCACGGCCGATAATGACACCGCAGGCATGCACGCCGGTATTGCGCACGTTGCCTTCGAGCATCTGGGCATATTTCATCGTATCGGCCAGGAGCTGGTCGCTCGAGTTGCAAGCATCTTTCAACTCCTGAACATTTTCGATACAGTTTTTCAGATTGATTTTTTGAGCCTTGCCGTTCTTCTCGGGCAGGCGGTCGGGAATGAGGCGGGTCAGGCGGTCCGACTCGGAGAGCGGCAGCTTCTGCACCCGCGCCACATCCTTGATAGCCAACTTGGTGGCCATGGTACCGTAGGTGATGATGTGGGCCACCTTCTCGGCCCCATACTTCTCGGTCACCCACTGCAGCACCCGTCCGCGACCATCGTCATCGAAGTCGACATCGATATCGGGCAACGAAATACGGTCGGGGTTGAGGAACCGCTCGAACAGCAGGTCGTACTTCATGGGGTCTATCTGGGTAATCTTCAGGCAGTAGGCCACCACCGAACCGGCGGCCGAACCACGGCCGGGGCCTACCGACACGTCGAGCTCGGTGCGGGCGGCGTTGATAAAGTCCTGCACAATGAGGAAGTAACCCGGGAAACCCATCGTTTTCATGATGTGCAGCTCGAAGGTGATGCGCTCCAGCACCTCGGGCGAGAGCTCCTCGCCATAGCGCTCGTGTGCCCCCTTGAAGGTGAGCTCCTTCAGATAGTCGGCCTCGAGCTTGATACGGTAGAGTTTCTCATAACCGCCCAGCTTCTCGATTTTCTTGCGGGCCGACTCCTCGTCCATCACCACATTGCCGTTCTCGTCGCGGGTAAACTCGTTGAAAATATCCTCGTCGGTAAACTTGCGGCGATACTCCTTCTCGGTACCGAAGCTCTCGGGAATGGGGAAGGTAGGCATAAGCGGGGCGTGGTCTATCGAGTAGAACTCGACCTTGTCGAGAATCTCGAGCGTATTGGCGAGCGCCTCGGGCACATCGGCAAAGAGGTCGTTCATCTCCTGCTGGGTCTTCAGCCACTCCTGTTTGGAATAGAGCATGCGGGTGGGGTCGTCGAGATCCTTGCCCGTGCTCAGGCAGATGAGGCGGTCGTGCGCCTCGGCATTCTCCTCTTCGACAAAATGGACGTCGTTGGTACATACCAGCTTGATGCCGTGCTTGCGCGACATCTCGATAAGGTGGGCATTCACCTCGTTTTGCAAGACGAAGGTCTCGTGGTTGGCCCGCGGCACGGTGGCCTTGTGGCGTTGCAACTCCAGGTAGTAGTCGTCGCCGAAAATCCGCTTGAACCACAGGATGGCCTCCTCGGCTCCCGCCAGGTCGCCCGTCAGTATTTTGCGGGGAATCTCGCCACCCAAACAGGCCGAGCAGACGATGAGCCCTTCGTGATATTTCTCGAGTTCGTACTTGTCGGTACGGGGACGCGAGTAGAAACCCTCGGTCCACCCTTTCGACACCAGCTTGATGAGGTTGTGATACCCCTTCAGGTTCTTGGCCAGCACAATCAAGTGATAACCGCCATCATCGATGGCACCCTTGCGGATGGAGATGCCGTTCACCTCGTTGACCACGGCACTGCGCACCTCGCGCGGAGTGGCCTCCTTGTCGGTGAGCCGACGGCGGGCCACATACACCTCGCAACCCAGGATGGGCTTGAATATCTTGGCTTCGAGGTCGGCTACCTGCTGGCGCAACGAGGCCAGCTCGGCCTCCTTGTCGTCGACCGTTTCGTCGCCCTTCTCGATGGCATCGATGCGTTTTTGTATCTTTTTGATGTCATCCTTCACCGCACCGTTTTTCTTCTTCACCAGATTGAAAAACTCTTTTATCCCGAACATGTTGCCGTGGTCGGTCAGGGCCAAGCCCTTCATGCCGTCTTTCATGGCCTTGTCGACCAGCGCCGGTATGGAAGCCTGTCCGTCGAGAATAGAGTACTGGGAGTGAACGTGCAGATGAACAAAGGGTTGCATATATGAGACTAGATTTAGATTCGTGGGCTTAAAGGTACAAAGATATTCGCAGAGAACGAAGCCGCCGGCCGATGTTTTTTGAACAACTTATACACACCGACCCGCTCCTGAAAAAGCTGTCCCGGCAGACAACTCTGCCGGGACAGGAATCCCCAAAAGGGAAAATATCGTTTCGCTCACCCCCAGAGAGGGGGGGGGGGGAAGGAATCAGAAGAGCGGGAAGATGTCGACCGGGGCCTGTGTGATGGCCTGCAAACCGTCGGGAGTAACCACATAGGTATCTTCGATGCCTACGGCCCCCACGTGCGGAATCACGAACTTGGGCTCGATGGCAATCACCTGGTTCTCGGCCAGCACCTCTTTCGAGCGGGGAGCCAGCACCGGGGCCTCGTTCACCTCGATGCCCACGCCGTGACCGACGAAACCCGCCTTCTGGGTGTGACCCATGAAGTAGTCGTCCAGCCCCGCCTCGTGCGCTATCTCGACCGCCTTGTGGTAGAGGTCGGACGCAGCCACGCCGGGCTTGCCCATCTGGCTCAGCTGGCGGTGTATCTCGATAGAGCAGCGGTGTGCATCGAGTGCTTTCTGAGGCAGTTCGCCTATCGAATAGACCCGGGTCATATCGGTCATGTAACCGGTGAAGTTGCCGCACATGTCGACCATCACCGCCATGCCCGGACGCATGAGGGTACCGTTGGCACCCACCGGTATCGAGCAGCTCATGCCGGCTCCGCCCATGGCAAAATCGTAAGGTGTAGGAGTGTCGGCATTGTCGCCGCAAAGCACATTGCCCATGAATATCTCCATGCTCTGCCCGTTGATGCGGAAGAGCCCCAGGTTGCCGTGCAGACGCAACAGACGCTCGATTTCGATCTGGAGTTCGATGTCGGTCATGCCGTCGCGATAAATCGACTCGATGCGGTGGTACACCTCGGCATGCTTCACGGCCGACTCGCGCAACCGGGCCAGTTCATACTCGGTCTTCACGGCCCGCGCCCCACGCATCACAGCCGACGCGTTCGCCACCTCGGCCTCGGGGAATACGGCAGCCAGACGTACATAATCGCCATGTGAGGCATCCCACTCCAGCGCGATACGCCGGGGTTGCGGCATACCCAGTTCGGTCAACAGGGCAGGTATCTGCTCGGGCTTGTGGATATAGTGCACGCTGTCGCCTTTCAACCCCACGGGACGACGTACGAAATAGTGCGGCTCACCCTTGGCCGGGATATAGGTGTAACCGTTGAACACCCGACCCGACGTGTAATAGAGGTTTGCATTGGTGTGAATCAAGGCGGCATCGGCCCCCACGGCCTGCAAGCCCGCCTGTATTTTTTGACAACGCCGCAAAATCTCGGCATGAAATTCACTCGAGAACATAGCTTATTTACAATTTAAAAAGAATTCGGTAAAATCGGTAAACGAGTCGAAGGCCAGTTCGTAGTCGTCGGTCTGTCCAAAGCCGTAACGCGCATAGACAAAGGGCAGACCCACGCGGTGGGTCTCCTGCCCGTCGGCGTCGATGTCGCCCATGTAGAGCGGTTGTTGCAATCCGTATTTCTCTTTGAGCAGCAGCATGTTGTCGCCCTTCGGCTTGTGCGTGTTGCCAAAGGCGAGCCCCTCGGTAATGTAGGGCGTAATGCCTATGCAAGCCATAAACACGGGCAGGGTGTGCGAGTCGCAGTTGCTCACCAGAAACAGCTTGTACTTGTGCGACAGCCGTTCCAGCCCCTCGACCACCCCGGGATAGGGCGTGCCTCCGTAGCGCGACAGCAAGGCGGGTTCCTCCTGCGCCAGCTCGGCCGAGAAGCGGGCCGCCTCGCCGGGAGTAATATCGGGGAAAAGATTTTCCATAATGCGAGGAATCGGTTTCCCGATATTGCCGATGAGTGTCTCGCGGGTGACGTGGACCTCGCGGCCCGCCCGGACAAAGACCTCGTTCCAGATGCGGGCATAGGTGTCGACCGCATCCCACAGCGTGCCGTCCATATCGAAAATAAGAGCGTCGGTACGGCTCCAATCTACATGCTTTCTTTCCATGCCGCAAAGGTATGGATTTTATCGGGAAGCTCGCAATACAAACTTGAGGGAGAGATATTAAAAAATGTTCCACCGGAAGAGCCCGATGGAACATCTTGTACACCCGTGGGGAGTCGAACCCCAATCGAAGGAACCGGAATCCTTTATTCTATCCATTGAACTACGGGTGCCGCTAAACGATTCGAGGGAAAAGTACGCCTCGTCGGTGAGAATCTCCCCCTAATTGCGTGGCAAAAGTAAGAAATATTTGTAGCTTTGCAAACAGTTACGGTTAAAATCTTATACAAAGATTATGAATGTTCGCATCGAACCCAGCTGGCAACAACGGCTGCAACCCGAATTTGACAAGCCTTATTTCGAACAACTGACCTCTTTCGTTCGTCACGAGTATGCCACCAAAACGGTCTACCCGCCCGGCAGCCAGATATTCGCGGCGTTCGATGCCTGCCCCTTCGACCGGGTGAAGGTGGTGATTCTGGGACAAGACCCCTACCACGAACCCAATCAGGCTCACGGACTCTGCTTCTCGGTCAACGACCACGTGCCCTTCCCCCCTTCGCTCCAGAATATTTTCAAGGAGATCGAGAGCGACCTGGGTATTCCCATACCTCAAAGCGGCAACCTCACCCGCTGGGCACGCCAGGGGGTATTGCTGCTCAACGCCACGCTCACGGTCGAGGCGCATCGGGCCGCTTCGCACCAGGGCAAAGGGTGGGAGACCTTTACCGATGCCGTTATCCACAAACTGGCCGAGGAGCGCGAACACTTGGTCTTCATCTTGTGGGGAGCCTATGCCCAACGCAAGGGCGAATTCATAGACCGCAGCCGGCACCTGGTGCTGCAATCGCCCCACCCCTCGCCCCTGTCGGCTCACCGGGGGTTCTTCGGGAACCATCACTTCAGCCAGGCCAACCAATATCTGGTGGCCCACGGCATCGAGCCTATTCAATGGTAAATCATAAAAACAAGCATGGAAAAGATAGATGTAGAACAGAGAGCCGAGAAGGCTCGCCAACTTTTTTGCGAGGGCTACAATTGTGCCCAATCGGTCGTACTGGCTTATAACGACCTGTTTGACGTAGACCAGCAACTGGCTGCCTCGATAAGCGCCCCGCTGGGCGGCGGCATGGGCCGGTTACGCGAGGTGTGCGGTGCCGTGAGCGGCATGTTCATGATTGCCGGACTCTACTACAAAAACGACAAGCCGGGCGATCTGGCCAAACGGAAAGTGGTCTACACGGCCGTGCAGGATCTGGCGGCGCGCTCCAAAGCACTCAACGGCTCCATCATCTGCCGCGAATTGCTCGGGCTCGACCACAAGAGCGACGAACCTACACCCGAACCTCGCACCGAAGCCTACTACAAGCGCCGACCCTGTGCCAACTACGTAGCCTCGGCAGCCCGCCTCATCGGCGAAAAGCTCAACGAAGAGCTGGATAAAGCATGATGCCGCCATGCCCACGCTGCAATACGACCGCTCCGACTCTCAGGTACTCAAGGGTATAGGCATTTTACTCATTGTCCTACACAACTTTTTCCACACCTTCCCCGAGTTCCCGCCCGAGTGCGAGTTTGAATATATCCCCGATAACATGGGACGGTTTGTCGACACCCTGGGCAGGGGCAACCTGCGCACCATCGTGCTGTCGCTTTTCTCTTTTCTAGGGCATTACGGAGTATCGGTTTTTGTCTTCGTGAGCGGTTACGGACTGGCCAAGCGATACGGACAGAGCCCCGATGCGGGGTGGCGCATTCTGCTGCACCGGGCCACGCAACTGTGGAAGTGGATAGTCCCCATGGCCCTGTTGCTCCTGCTCGACCGCTACTCGGGCCACACCCACATTACCTATCAGTATCTGGAGAATCAAAAGATATGGACCGACCTGCTGGCGATGCTTACCTTTACCGCCAACTTCCTGGTCGACCGCTTCGTCATTGCCGGTCCGTGGTGGTACTTCGGCATGGCCTTTCAACTCTATGTTATCTATGTGCTGTTTCTGCGCCGGGCCGGTGACCGGGCGGTGTGGATTGCCTCGGCCGTCGCCTGGGCACTGCTGCTTGTGCTTCAAGGGTTGGGCTGCAACGACCTCGCCTTTACCCTCCGTTACAACTTTGTGGGGTGGCTGCCGGTATTCTGCATCGGCATGCTCGCAGCCCGGCATCCGCTGCGGCTCCCGTGGGGTTGGGTGGCTCTGGGGTGCGTGCTCTTTGTACTGAGTCTCTTCAACCCCTACCTGTGGGTATTCAGCTCGACCCTGGTGCTCTTCCCCTTCACGGCAGTTCTGCCGCTTTTCAAGAGAGGCATTCTCTACAAAATCTCTCTGGGATTGGGCGGACTTTCGGCCGCGCTGTTCATCACCCACGCCTTCGTACGGCAACAGATACTCATCTATGCCAAGCCGCTACCTGCCGAATGGTCGGGGCTGCTCTACCTGGCTCTGTGCCTGGCTGTTGCCTGGATTTACCGCCAGGTACTGCTCGCCCTCTACAAGCGGCTTCACTGGTGATAGTGCCCCTTCTCCTTGACCAGCACCACCTTCACCCGGCCATCCTTGAGGATGGCTCTCGAGCGTGAGAAGAAGGGCAGTTGCCAGGCCCAACGGCGATGCTCCCACGTGAGCAGGTCGACCGAGAAATCGAGATCTCTCAAAAATCCATAATACGATGCGGGGAACGACAGAGCCTCGACGGCTCCGCTTCGGGCTATCTGCTGAATCGAGTCGAGCCGTTCGCCTCGCTCGCGGTCGCTCATCTCGTCGAGATGTGGTATATCGAGGTAACACGAGGTATAATACCCCTCTTGTGTGAAATGGCGCAGGGCCTTCCAGTCGCGCGACTCGACAATGAGCTGCTCCTTGCTGGCACCCGAGCGGCCCAGCATGGCAGTCAGAAGCGACTCGGCCTGCCGGCTGTTGGCTTCGTTCAGATTCTTCAGGTCTATCCACAACTCCCGACCGGGATTCTTGCCCAGAAAATCGAGATAGAGGCCGAGCGATTCGGACGATGGGGTGTCGTGCCCGGTTCTGAAATCGGACAGCTCGGGTACAAACAGCACATCGCACTCGAAATTCTTATACTCTCCTTCAAACTCGTGCAGCTTCTCTATCGTATTGGTCCGGTGCAACCATATCTTATCGATATAATGGTCCACCACTTTGTCGTTACAAAGGGGGATAGTCAATAACGGCAGGCACAACACCAACAGAAAAACGGCACCTAAGCGCCGTTTCATATCTTTACTGCAAATGCAATTTCTTCAGAATCTTGGCTGGGACGGCATCCTTGTGCACCAGAATATCCATCGTCTTGTATTTGACAAAGGCCTCCGACGCATAGAAGAATCCGCCATACACCTGCTCGGTCCCCCACGAGTTTTTCACCTTGTAGTACTTCGTACCGTTCTGGTCGACAGCCGTACCCACGAACACCATGCCGTGGTCGTCGGTTGTCTCGTAGTTGTCAAAAGCCTCCTGGCGCACCTTCTGGTCGATGACCATCTCCTCCTCGGGCTCCTCGAATTTGTAGAGTTCGCCCTCTTTCTCGGCCTTCGACAGTTTCACCCAGCGGGCCAGCTCGGTACCCGAGAGGTTGTCGTTTTTCTTCTCGACGGGAACTACGGCAAAGCCCTTGAGGTATTGGAATCCCTTTTCGCTCACGTCCGACGCCCACATCACCGTATACCCCTTGTCAATCGAGTAGTCGATGGTCTCCATCAGCTCGTTGAGGGGTATGTTGTAGTACTGCGACCACAACCAGTTGTCGGGCACCTCGATGGCAAAAGGTTTGTAGAAGTCGTGGTGTGTAAACGAAGTCAACGGAATGTAGTCGCTCGACTTGATACCCAGCGACTCGGCAAACGACTTGGGCGTGTACTCTACCCCGTTGTAGGTAAACTTCTCGGGCACCTTGCCCAGGTAGGTATCGAGCACCGCCTTGAATCCGTCGAGCCAGGCCGACGACAGCTTCTTGTTGGGGTTGGCGATAACGGCATCGACATAGCCTTTGAGAATGGCATCGAGCTCACCGTGCTGGTGTTTGTCGGTACCGTAGTTCAGGCCGGTATAGACCTCCTCGGGAACCACACCGTATTTATCGATAATGTAGAGCACGTCGTAGGCGCTACCTCCGGCCGAGAACGAGATGCTGCCGTGCATGCGTACATACTTGATGGCCTTCTCGATATAGTCGTTGCGAACGATAAACATCTCGGAGAGGTCGACCGCCGGCTTGCCCTGGCGCAAGAGGTCATCCTCGATAAACGACAGCGTCGAGAAGCTCCAGCACGTGCCCGAGCGGCTCTGGTCTTTCACCGAATTGGTTTTCAACTCTTTCGTAACGGTAAACTGATACCCTACGGAATCTTTCTTGTTCTCTCCGGCCCAAGCGCACACCGAAACCACGGACAATGCGCAGGCAATAGTCAAATGTTTACAATTCATATATCGTCTTTCTTATTCAATTCTCATGTCAAGTTGCGCGCAAATATAGCCAATATTTTCATATTACACGATAATTGCTCCATTTGTATAACAGTTATTAGGAAACCGGCATAAAATTTCGTACATTTGCCACTAAGAACTTTCAAACCGACACTTTATGAAACCGAAATACAGACTGTACGCCCTGCTCGCCGCGATTGCCCTGTGGAGTCCGCTGACCGTTCTGGCCCAGAACTTCTCGAACGAGGTCTACGAAACCCGCGCCTTCAGCGACCGCTTCAAGACCATCCGCACCGACGTCGAGGGGCGCGACCTCTTCCCCCCGATTATCGAGTTGAACAGCAACGAGCACATCACCATCTCGTTCGACGAGATGACCGAGGAGGCCTCGTACCTGCAATACAGTCTCATACACTGCAATGCCGACTGGCGACCCTCGGCCCTGTCGGAGCTCGAATACCTCGACGGCTTCAACACCAACCCCATCGAAACCTTCGACTACTCCATCGCCACCTTTGCCCACTATGTGCATTACAGCCTCACCCTCCCCAACGAGGATGTGCAGTTCAAGGCATCGGGCAACTACGTGTTGCTGGTCTACCCCGAGAACGAACCCGAACAGATATTGCTGCAGGTCTGCTTCTCGGTCTACGAAAACGATATTCTGGTAGCCCCCAGCGTCACCTCGCGTACCGACATCGACTACAACAGCGAGCACCAGCAGGTGAGCGTCAGTCTCAATGCCAACAACTACCGCATACAAAACCCCTACAACGAACTGAAGGTGAGCGTCACCCCCAACGGACGGCGCGACCAGGAGGTGATTGTAACCCGGCCGTTGCGCGTACAGGGCAACCAGGTCATATTCGACCATGACCGCAACCTCATCTTCGAGGCGGGCAACGAGTTCCGCCGGTTCGAAATGGTAGCCACCCGCTACGCCGGGCTGGGTGTCTCGAAAATTTACCACTTCGACCCCTACTACCACGTGGTTCTGACTACCACGGAGCCCCGGGCCGAGACGAGCTACCTCTACGACAAGACTCAAAACGGACGCTTCGTCATCCGCCAGAGCGGTGCCAACGACAGCGACACCGAGGCAGACTACTTCGTGGTGCACTTCACCCTCGACTCCGACCCCATACCAGGCGGCAAAATCTATATCGACGGCGAGATGACCAACCATCTCTACACCCCCTACAACGAGATGGTCTATAACCCGGAAACGGGCCAATACGAGAAAACCCTGCTTCTGAAACAGGGTTCCTACAACTACCAGTATCTGTTCCTGCCCGACGGCGCAAGCTCGGCCACGGCAGCTCCTGTCGAGGGCAACTATTACCAGACGGTCAACGAGTATCTGGTGAAGGTATACCACCGCGCACCGGGCGAACGCTACGACAAGCTCATCGGGATAGGCATGACCTACTCGGGCCGATAATCGTCAATCGTTCCGGGCCTTGACAAACTCGCCCGCTTTCGAAAAATAGAGATGGGTCTCGGGATGGACAAGTGTGAGCTTATAGAGATTCTTGCGCTGCTCCATACTCTCGACTTTCGCACCGGGGTAATGCTGCTCGAGATATTCGCCCACGGGTGCGGGAAGCAATTTCACCAGCTCGGGAGCCAACGGGTTGTCGTGCGAATCGATCTCCTCCCAACGTCCCTTGCGGTCGAACTCCAGGTCGTAACCACCCGAGACCTTCACCCCGTATTCGTCCCACGTGCGCGAGTGTACACACTGCAATACCCGAGCCCCTGGAAAATAGGTTTGCAACAACTGACGCGCCGATTGTGGAAGCTCCGACAGCGAGATTTTCCGATTGGTCGTTTTGTTTTCGCCTCGGCTCGGCCCTATGCCTAATGCAATCGTTGTGAACAAAACGATAAGATACAAATAATTTTTCATATATTTACCTCGGTTTTTAGGTTTTCGGTATATTCTCAAAACAAATTCCTCGAAGCCAATGTTTATAATCCAGTCACTGGAAAACCGTTAAATAGGGTGTAAATACAGAGACTTGAAAAAGATTCCTCCCTCATGAAAAGAGCACTGAAATATATTGCCATCACCCTTGCCTCGCTTTTCGTGCTGCTGCTTGCCCTGCCGCTGTGTATCTACATACCGGCCGTGCAACGATGGGGGAAAACCGAAATATGCCGCTACGTGAACCAGTCGACCGGCATGCAACTGACCATCGGCGACCTGTCGCTGCGCTTCCCCTTCAAGCTGCAAATCGACGACATCCTGCTGCTCACCGCTCCGGGCGACACCCTGCTGCAAAGTGGCAACGTACAGGTAGGCATCGCCCCGGCCCGGCTGCTGAAGGGCGAGGTCGATGTCACCGAAATCGCCCTGCACGCCACCCGTTTCCGCTTTGCAAATGCCGACTCGACCCTCACCTTCTCAGCTCGCGTCGAACGGTTTGCTACCCAAGAGGCCCGCGTCGACCTGAAAGGTTCGCTCATCGAGCTGCCCTCGCTCCAGCTCCAGGGTGGCGACATTGCCCTCGACATCGCGGGCGAGTCGACCGACACCACCGATACCGCCAGCGCCCCGCTCGACTGGCGCATCTCGGTCGGCGAGATAGGCTTGTCGCAGATACACTACGCCATGCAGATGCAGCCCACCATCCAGCAGCTCGACGCCTCGATTGAGACAGCGACCCTGCGGAAGGGATACATCGACCTCTATCGTCAGCAGGTCGATGTGGCCGAGGCGACCATCGACCGGGGCGACTACCGCTACTACCCGGGCAGCGGCGAGACCGGCGAAACTACCACTCCCTCCGAAGAGGCTGCCGATACGGTGGTCTCGCCACCGTGGACCGTGCGGATAGCACAACTGCGGCTGCACCAAAACAGCGCCCTCTATGCCCTGCCGACGAAGATTCCACAAAAGGGGCTCGACCCGGGTTACCTGTCGCTCAACGGCATCGAGATTGCCATCGACTCGCTCTACAACCAGGGCAGTGCCATACGGGTACCTATCAAACAGCTTGCCTTTGTCGAACGCTCGGGGCTGGCCGTCACCCACACGCAAGGCGTCTTTGCGATGGACTCGACCGGCATCGCCCTGCACGACTTCCTCCTGCAAACCGCCCTTTCCGAAATTTCGGCCCAACTGCAGGCGGGGAGCGACATCTTCACCCAGTCGCCCCAGGCTCCCGTCGAGGCCGAGCTGCAAGCCCGCATTGCCGTGGGCGACCTCATCCGACTCTTTCCCCAATACGACTCCTATACCCGGGGAGTGCTCCTCTCGAACACGCTGCACACCGACATAACCGTGGGCGGCACGCTGGGCGACCTGCGCCTCACCCGGGGCGACCTGTCGCTGCCCGGCACATTCAATGCCCGCACCACCGGGCGCGTGCAACACCTGCCCGATACCGAGCGTCTGGCCGGCGAACTGCAATGGGGCATCGCCCTCAGGGAGTCGCCGCTCATCGCCCAATTCATACCCGACTCGCTGCGCCATCGCCTCCATCTTCCCCCTACCCGATTCTCGGGCAGGGCCACCCTGGCCGGCCCGACCATCCAATCGCGGGCCCGACTCTCAACGGGCGACGGCAGCATCGCACTGCGAGCCCGACTCGATACCCGCAGCCAGCAATACCGGGGGCGTCTGCACATCGACCGCTTCCCCCTCTCGGCCTTTCTGCCGCACGATTCGCTGGGTGTACTCTCGGCTTCGGCTCGAATCGAAGGGGAGCGATACAATCCGCTCGACTCGCTGGCCCGACTCACGGCCCACCTCGAGGTAGACACCGCCCAATATGCGGGGTATCTCTACTCGGGACTGACCGTCGACGCCCGCGTGAACCGCGGGAGGGCCACGGGCCACATCGCCTGCACCGACCCCAACCTGCTCGTCGGCCTCAGCCTGTCGGGCTCGATCTCTCCACAACAGTACCTCGTAGCCCTCTCGGGCGACATCCATACCGACCTCGAAGCGCTGCGACTCACCACCGAGACCTGCCAGATGTCGACCTCGATAGCGCTGTCGGGGCAGGTAGAACCAGAGAAGGAGCAATACCAGGCGACCCTGGACCTCAGCAAGCTGTCGCTCCTGCTGCCCACCGGGCGACTGCAGACCGACAAGCTGTCGCTCGCGGCTCAAACCGACTCGACCCGCATACAGGCCTCGCTGCAAAGCGGCGACCTGGCGGTGAACTTCACCTCGGCTACGGGGCTCACGCCATTCCTGGCCAAACTTAGCGACGCGATGCCCATCGTCGCTTCGGTGCAGGAGAAGAAACGGCTCGACATGGAGGCACTGCACCAGGCGTTGCCCCCTTTCGAACTCACGGCCAGTGCCAAACGCAACAACCTGGTGCAACAATATCTCCAGGGGGCAGGCATGGGGTTCTCGCAATTCAGCCTCACGGCGGCCAACGACTCCCTGCTCAATGCCAGGAGTCAGATCGACCGCTTCTCGGCGAGCGGCATCGTCATCGACACCATACAGCTCTCGCTGTTCGAACGGCACGAACGCGAAGAGCGACTCTACTATTCGCTCCAGGTGGGCAACAAACCTGGCAATCTGGACCAACTGGCCTCGGTCAACCTCAACGGGTTCCTGTCGGGCAATACAACCAAATTCTTCTGCGTGCAGAAAAACCGGCAGGGACAGGAGGGATTCCGCATCGGTAGCCAAGTCGACTTCCTCGACTCGCTCGTGAAGGTCTCGCTCTTCCCCAAAAACCCCATCATCGGCTTCGAAACCTGGACCCTGAACCCCGACAACTTCCTGGCTTACCACTACGACCGGCACCACTTCGATGCCAACATTGCCCTCACCCACGGCGACCGTCACCTCATTGTCACCACCCTGCACGGCTCGCCCGCCGACCACGACCTGGCCCGGCAGGAGCCTCTGAAGGTCGACATCAACGGCATGGAGATTGCCCCCTGGCTGGCACTGTCACCCTTCTCGCCGCAGATTGCAGGCAGCGTCTCGGCCAACCTTCTGGTCGATTTCCCGCAGAGCGGCACCCAGGTAGCCGGCAACCTGGAGGTATCGCAATTCTACTACGGCAAGCGACGGGTGGGCGACTTCGACCTGAAGGTCGACTACCTGCTCGATTCGCTCGGTCGGCAGGAGGCTCAGGCCGCCCTGCAAATTGACAGCGTGCAGGTACTGACTCTGTCGGGAGAGCTCGACGACAAGGCTGAATCGCCCGTGACGCTGCAACTGTCGGTCGACAGCCTCCCCCTGGCCACGGCCAACCCCTTTCTGCCGGCCGACATGGCCCAGTTGCAGGGATACCTCAACGGGCAGATGACCGTGGGCGGCACCACTTCGGCTCCCCAGCTCGACGGCTATTTGCAGATAGAGCAGGCCTCGGCCAGCTCCAAATCGATGGGGGCCAGCCTCAACTTCTCGCCCAACCCCATACGCATCGACCGGAACGTGCTGCTGTTCGACAACTACGAAATTGCCGGTGCCAACAAGAACCCGCTGCACATCGACGGGAACGTCGACTTCCGGAATCTGGAGAAGATCAACACCGACCTGCACATCTTCGCCTCGGCCTTCCAGCCCGTGAAGTCGGGCCGCAGCACCAAGGCCACCCTCTACGGCTCGGTCATCGCCGATATGGACATGCGGGTAAACGGCCCCCTCGACGGCCTGAAGATAACCGGCAACGTGGGGTTGCTCACCGGTACCGAGGTGACCTACGTGATGCAGGACTCGCCCTTTGCCCTGCAACAGCAGGAGAACAACATCGTCACTTTCGTCTCGTTCAACGACAGCACCGAAGTAATCGAGGCCGATACTTTGCCCAAAAGCAACATGATGGGCATGGACATCCTGGTCAACATCAACATATCGCCCACCGTGAAGATGGGGGTAAACCTCTCGGTCGACGGCAAAAACCGCATCGATCTTCAGGGTGGCGGCAACCTCACCTACACGATGAATACCCTGGGCGACAGCCGGTTCTCGGGCCGCTACAACCTCTCGGGCGGATTCGTGCGCTACAACCCGCCCATCATCTCGGAGAAGCTGTTCAAGATACAGGACGGCAGCTTCGTCTCGTGGAACGGCGACATTGCCGACCCGCAAATGTCTATTACCGCCGTCGAGACGGTGCGCACCACCATTACCGAAGACGACAAGAACTCGCGGCAGGTCAACTTCGACATCAGCATCCTCATCAAGAACTCGCTCGAAAACCTCTCGGTCTCGTTCGACCTCTCGGCCCCCGAAGACCTCACCCTGCAAAACCAGCTCACCTCGCTCACGGCCGAGCAGCGGGCCTCGCAAGCCATGAGTCTGCTCATCTACAATACCTACACCGGGCCGGGCACCTCGACCACGCGGAGCGACCTGCTGGGCAACCCGCTCAACTCGTTCCTCGAGAAGGAGCTCAACCAGTGGGCCCAGGGGCTGAAGGGCATCGACCTCTCGTTCGGCATCGACTCCTACACCGACGCCTCGGGCATCAACACCCGCACCGACTACTCCTACCGGGCGGCCAAGAGCCTCTTCAACAACCGGGTGAAGGTGGTCATCGGGGGTAGCCTCAGCCCCGACGACAATGCCGACGTCAATTTCAAGGAGAACTTTATCGACGATATTTCGCTGGAATATTACCTCAACCAGCGCGACAACATGTATATCAAGGTATTCCGCCACACGGGTTACGAGAGTATTCTCGAGGGCGAAATCACTCAGACCGGCGTGGGCTTCGTCGTGAAGAAACGGCTGGTCAACCTCTGGGAGCTCTTCCGTTCCCGCAAAAGCCGAAAGGAGGCCGCACCATGAAACAGACCCTTGCCTACCTCTTTGTCGCCCTGCTGGCCACGGCGATACTCATCGGGTGTTCCACCACCCGTCGCCTCACCGACGACGAGGTGCTCTATACCGGCGTGAAGAAGATGGAGATTATCCCCGACTCGGGGGTGAAGATTGCCGACAACGTGAAGTCCGAAATCAAGACCTCCCTCTCGGTGGCTCCCAACAATCCCCTCTTCTCGCCCTACGTGCGCACCCCCTTCCCTCTGGGCCTTTGGGTATGGAACTATCTGGAACCCAAAAGCGACAAAGGGTTGAAACACTGGATTTACGAAAAACTGGCCAAGGAGCCGGTACTCGTCTCGAGCGTGCAGCCCGAGCTGCGCATGAGCGTAATCAAGGACATTCTGGCAAACAACGGCTACTTCGGGGCCGAGGCCGACTACGAACTCATCTACAACAAGCGCAACCCCCGCAAGGCCCGCATCTCGTACAAGGTCGAGGTGCCGCCGGCCTACACCCTCGACACCATCGAGCTGCCGGCGCCTACCACCCCCCTCACCCGGTTTATCGACAGCATCAACAGTGCCACGCTGCTGCAACCCGGCGACCGCTACTGCCTCGACTCGCTCTCGGCTGAACGCGACCGCATCACCAGCGCCCTGCGCAACAACGGCTATTTCTACTTCCGGCCCGAGTATATCGAGTATCTGGCCGATACAACCCTCTCGCCCGGCAAAGTGGCGCTGCGCATGACCCTCAAGAAGGGTATCCCTACCCAGGCGCTCAAACCCTACTACGTGGGGCACATCCACGTGAACCTGCAACGGGCCGACGGCGGCGGCACGCCCGACACCATCCGGTATCCCCACCTGACGGTAGTCTACCGCAAGCCTGTCCACCTGAAGCAGTGGATATTGCCCCGCAACATCACCTTCAGACCGGGCACCATCTATTCGGTAGCCACGCAGAACACCACCCAGTCGAATCTGGGACGGCTGGGCATATTCCGCTCGGTAGCCGTCGAGGTGACCCCGCTCGACTCGCTTGCGCAACGAGACTCGCTCGACGTTACGATACAGGCGGCTTTCGACGTGCCGCTCGAGGCCACCATCGAGGCCAACGTCTCGTCCAAGTCGAACAGTTACATAGGCCCAGGACTGATTTTCGGTATCACCCACAACAACCTTTTCGGGGGCGGCGAGAAGCTCTCGGTGAAACTCAACGGCAGCTACGAGTGGCAGACGGGCGGCGGCTCGCAACACGGCAAGGCATCGCTCTTCAACTCCTATGAATTCGGCTTGAACTCGTCGCTCTCCTTCCCCCGCATCGTGCCCGGTTTCCTGCCGCAGATGCCCCGCACCCGCCGGTACCCCGCCTACACGCGGTTCCAGTTGGGTGCCAACCTGATGAACCGGCCGCACTACTTCCGCATGGTGTCGTTCAACGGGTCGATGAGTTACGAGTACCGCACCTCGCTGCGGGCCGGCCATTCGGTCACCCCCTTCAAACTGGTCTATACCAAACTGCTCAATACCACCGAGTCGTTCGACAAGACCATGGAGGAGAACCCCGCCATCGCCCTCAGCTTCCGCGACCAGTTCATCCCCTCGTCGAGCTACACCTATACCTACGACACCTCCTACGGCCGCGAAGTCGACAATCGCTTCGTATGGCAACTGATGGGCATGTCGGCCGGCAACATCCTGAGCGGCATTACCTCGCTGCTGGGACAACACGGCGAGAAACGCATCTTCGGCAGCAGCTTCTCCCAGTTTGTCAAGGGGAGCGCCGAGATGGTCTACTACCACCGTTTCCGCCCCGACCACTGGCTGGTAGGCCGCCTGTTCATCGGGGCCGAACATGCCTACGGCAACTCGCAGGAGGTTCCGTACAGCGAACAGTTCTACATCGGTGGAGCCAACAGCATACGCGCCTTCACCATCCGCTCGCTGGGCCCCGGCAGCTACCTGCCGCCGCAGGACGATGTAGACGGATACTTCGACCAGACGGGTACCTTCAAGCTCGAGGCCAACCTCGAATACCGATTCCCCATCTGGGGCGACCTGCACGGCGCCGCCTTTGTCGATGCCGGCAACATCTGGCTGCTGAAGCGCGACCCCAACCGCCCGGGTGGCGAGCTAGACGGTCGCACCTTCCTCAAAGACATCGCCCTGGGTACCGGCGTGGGGCTGCGCTACGACATCGGGATGCTGGTGATACGCGGCGATCTGGGTATCGGCATCCACGCCCCCTACGAGACCGGCCGCAAAGGGTACTACAACATGACCTCATTCAAAAACAGCCTCGCCTTCCACCTGGCTATCGGCTACCCCTTCTAAGGTATTCCCCCCGACCTTAAAAGCTATTCAACAAAAATACAACAGGCGGCTCTCCGAAGAGAGTCGCCTGCTGCGTGCGTATGGCAAAAGGGAGATTAAAGTCCTCTCCCGTGACAGTTTTTGTATTTCTTGCCGCTACCGCAAGGACAGGGATCGTTGCGGCCTACGCGGGGAGCAGCCTTGATAGGCTCGGTAACCCGCGGCTGTTGCGGTGCAGCGGCGGCCTGTGCCTGAGCTTGGGCTTGACCCTGCTGGGCCGGCTGTTGGGCCTGACCGGGGTAGTCGTCCTTCTGGGTGCGGTACTTGCTGTAATCCTCGCGACGTTCGGGAGCGGCCTCGCGCACATCCTGCGGCTCCTGGATGTATATCTGACCCCGCATGAGGATGGCGATAGCCTTGCGGTTCATCGCCTCGACCATCGACTTGAAGAGGTTGAACGACTCGAGCTTGTAGATCAACAGCGGGTCTTTCTGCTCGTAGCTGGCATTCTGTACCGACTGGCGCAACTGGTCGAGTTCGCGCAAGTGCTCTTTCCAAGCCTCGTCGATAGTCATCAGCAATACGGCTTTCTGGAACTGCTTAACCACCGACTGCGATTCGCTCTTGTAGGCCTCGTTGATGTCGCAGGCGATACCAAACACCCGTTTGCCGTCGGTGATGGGCACCCGTATCATGCCGGTCGACAGACCGCGCATCTCTACGAAGGGCTTGATATTCATGTGAGCAATCTCGGCCATGCGTTCGCCCTTGCGCTTGAAGGTGGCGACCACGGCCTCGTAGAGGCTGTCGATAATCTCGTTCTTGCGCATCGAGCGGAATTTCTCTTCGTCGAAAGGCATCTCTACGGCAAATATCTTGAACATCTCCATCGACAGCGGTTCGTAGTCGTTGGAGCCGTTGTAGGCCTCGACCAGCGACTCGATGGTATCGTAGAACATGTTCATGATGTCGATACCGATACGCTCGCCCATCAAGGCGTGGTGACGCTTGGTGTAGATAACGTTACGCTGGGCGTTCATCACGTCGTCGTATTCGAGCAACCGTTTGCGGATACCGTAGTTGTTCTCTTCGACGCGACGCTGGGCGTTCTCGATCGACTTGGATACCATGCGATGTTCGATCATCTCGTCTTCCTTGAGACCCAGACGGTCGAGCATCTTCACCACGCGGTCGGTGGCAAACAGACGCATCACCGTATCTTCGAACGATACGAAGAATACCGACGAACCCGGGTCGCCCTGACGTCCGGCACGACCACGCAACTGACGGTCGACACGACGCGACTCGTGACGCTCGGTACCGATGATGGCCAGACCTCCGGCCTCGCGCACGGCGGGCGACAGCTTGATATCGGTACCACGACCGGCCATGTTGGTAGCGATGGTCACGGTACCCGTCTGTCCGGCCTGGGCCACGATTTCGGCCTCGCGCTGGTGATATTTGGCATTCAACACATTGTGCTTGATCTTGCGCATGGTGAGCATACGGCTCAACAACTCCGAAATCTCGACCGACGTGGTACCTACCAGTACCGGGCGTCCGGCCTCGACCATCTTCACAATCTCTTCGATTACGGCGTTGTACTTGGCACGCTTGGTCTTGTATACCCGGTCGTCCATATCGATACGGGCTACCGGCTTGTTGGTGGGGATAGTCACCACATCGAGCTTATAGATGTCCCAGAACTCACCGGCTTCGGTCTCGGCGGTACCGGTCATACCGGCCAGCTTGTGATACATGCGGAAGTAGTTCTGCAACGTGATGGTGGCAAAGGTTTGCGTGGCGGCCTCGACCTTCACGTGCTCCTTGGCCTCGATGGCCTGGTGCAGACCGTCGGAGTAGCGACGCCCCTCCATGATACGGCCGGTCTGCTCGTCGACGATTTTCACCTTGTTGTCGATGACCACATACTGGTCGTTGAGCTCGAAGAGGGTATAGGCTTTCAACAACTGATGCACGGTGTGAACCCGCTCGGCCTTGATGGCGTAGTTTTGCAGCAGCTCGTCCTTGCGGTTCTGTTTCTCCTCGGGCGTGAGGTTTTGATTCTCGAGGTCCGAGAGCTCTTCGCTGATGTTGGGCAGCACGAAGAAGTTGGGGTCGTCCGACTTGCCGGTCATCACATCGATACCCTTATCGGTAAGGTCGATGCTGTTGTTCTTTTCGTCGATTACGAAGTAGAGGTCGTCGGTAATTTCGGGCATACGGCGGTTGTTGTCGGCCATATAGATAGCCTCGGTCTCGAGCATCAGGGGTTTGATACCGGGCTCACTGAGGTATTTGATAAGGGCTCCGTTCTTGGGCAGACCCTTGAAGCAACGGTAGAGCAAAACGGCACCCTCGTCGCGGGTCTTCTTGTCGTCCGAGGCGATTTTGGTCTTGGCCTCGGCCAGCAGCTTGGTTACCAGGGTACGCTGCATCTTCACCAGCTCCTCGACTTTGGGCTGGAACTGCTCGAACATCTGGTCGTCGCCCTTGGGGGTGGGACCCGAAATGATCAACGGCGTACGGGCATCGTCGATCAACACCGAGTCGACCTCGTCGACAATGGCGTAGTTGTGCATGCGCTGTACCAGGTCGAGGGGCGAGCTGGCCATGTTGTCACGCAGGTAGTCGAAACCGAATTCGTTGTTGGTACCGAAGGTAATATCGGCATTGTAGGCGTTGCGTCGAGCTTCGGAGTTGGGCTCGTGCTTGTCGATACAGTCGACCGACAGGCCGTGGAACATGTAGAGCGGGCCCATCCACTCCGAGTCACGTTTCGACAGGTAGTCGTTGACCGTCACCACGTGCACGCCGTTGCCCGGCAGGGCGTTGAGGAATACCGGCAGCGTGGCCACCAGCGTTTTACCTTCACCGGTAGCCATCTCGGCAATCTTACCCTTGTGCAGTACCACACCACCGATGAGCTGCACGTCGTAGTGTACCATGTCCCACACCACTTCGTTGCCACCGGCCATCCAGTGGTTCACATAGATGGCCTTGTCGCCCTCGATATGCACGAAGTCGTGGTCTACGGCCAGGTTGCGGTCGAAGTCGTTGGCGGTCACCTCGATAGTCTCGTTGTTGCAGAAACGGCGGGCGGTCTCCTTCACGATGGCAAAAACCTCGGGGAGCGACTCGTCGAGCACATCTTCGATTTTCTTCAGAATGTTTTTCTCGATTTTGTCAATCTCTTCCCAAGTCGATTCACGCTTGTCGTAGTCGAGCGTCTCGACATGCTCCTTGAGCTCGGCAATGCGTTGACGGTCGGGAGCAACCGTATCCTGGATATGCTGCTTCACCACATCGACGCGATGACGCAGCTCGTCGTTCGTCAGTTTTTCGAGTTCGGGCGATATAGCCTTGATTTTCTGGATATAAGGCTCTATCTCTTTCAAGTCGCGCTGCGACTTGTTGCCGAACAGCTTTTTCAATAAATCGTTAAATCCCATATAAAGTGTCTGTTTTATTCGTTAATAAAAGGTTCTTCCCCGCAGGGAGTCCCATAGAACCCCTGCAAAAATAGTGCAAATTTTGCTAACTCCGCAAAAAGGAAGAAATTAGTATTGAATTTCGGAGAGCGGAGAGGCCGAAGAACCGTTGGGCGAACGGATGCGCAGCAGGCGCGAAACGGTGGGTGCAATGGCCGTAGCCCGCACCGGCGTGGCAATGTGTACCGGCTTCACGTCAGGAGCGAGGATGAAGCAAGGGGCCGGTATGGCGTTGATGCGCACATACTCGCGGGTGTCGGCATTGTCCTCATACACCACCTCCCACCCGGGGCAAAGGTCGAGCACGAGGTCGCCCGACAGCTTGGGGCAGTAGCCGTTGCGCATGGCGGCGAGCCGGTCGGTACCGTAGCTCAACAGCAGCCGTTGCGAGGTGTAGACATCCTGTACACCGGCCATCTGTATCAGGAACGAAGCGGCCTTGTCGCGCATCTCGTCGGCATCGAGGTCGCGCTCCTTGATGAGTTTGCGATTCAGAAATATCTGTCGGTTCTGGTAGCCGATGACCCAGTCGCCCTGGCCATAAAGAGCCATCAGGTAGACATTCAGCAGCGACACGGCACGGCGCGGATAGAACTCGCCCGAGGGTATGTTGTAGATGGGCGACTCCTTGGCTTCGCCCTTGAAGTAGCCGGTCGAGGCCACGAAGATGACGGTATGGTCGAGCCCCACCTTCTTGTCTATCTCGTCGAGCAGCCGGGCCAGATCACGATCGAGGCGCACGTAGGTGTCCTGCAACTCCAGGCCGTACTCCTGCACGGTCTTGTTCAGGTAGACCCCGGCCGTATAGCCGACGTTGAGCATGTCGAGCACGCCCCGGCGTCCCAGAAGCCCCTTGTCGAGGAACTCCACGGCCACATCGGTAATCTCGCGGTTGACCAGCGCCGTTGTCTTGAACTGGGCAAAGCGGTCGCGGTTGTCGTGCGAGAAGGTGCGCTTGAACGAAAAATCGTTGGTCAGGTAGGGTATGGCCGTATAGAGGTCGGGGGTATAGACCGGCGTCCAGGCCAGCGTATCGATGCGAGCCGACAGCGAACGTCCGTAGTTGAACTGCTCGATATAGGCCGGCACATCGCGGTAGTAGGTCGTGGTGGCCCACTTGCCGTTACGGTCGTTTATCCAGAAAGCACAGTTACCAGCATGACCCGCACTGATGATGGCCTGCTGGGCATCGGGAGCCACGGCATAGACGCGCCCCAGGCCGCCGCTCACAATCTTTACCTCGTCGCTGATGGTCGAGGTCTTGAGCCGTTCGGGCGAAAAGGTCTCTTGCGTATAGTTGCCTATCTTGGAAGGGTCGTTCAGAATAAACTCTTCGCGCTGGAATGTAGTATTGAAAAACCGCTCCGAGGGGATGCCATGGAAAAAGGGCATCGTGCCCGTGTAGAGCGTGGCCGTAGCCGAGGCTTTGTCGACATTGGGATAGTCGTAGACCAAGTTTTCGCAAACCACCCCCTCCTTCATCAATCGCTTGAAGCCCTTCTCTCCGAAAAGATGCTGCAAGGCCATCAGGTAGTCGGTGCGCAACTGGTCGACCGTAATACCCACCACCAGACGCGGTGCCTGGTCGGCCGACTGTACCAGCGGTACAACCAGCAAAGAGAGCAGAAGTGTTGCTAATACCTTTTTTTTCATATCTGTTCAATTCCGCTTCTTGCCGTGCTCCACCCACAGCCAGGTGAGCGAACGCATCATCAACACCAGCACCAGCGGAATGAATGCCGGGTTGAACTGCTGGGGAATCCAGTGCCACAGCACCAGAAAAATCAACAGCCCCGCAAAGTTAGCAAAATGATAGTATCTAACGATATTTTTAAGAGATTTAAACCAAATGAAGAGGGCCATCAACAACCACAGGGGATGAAGCCAAAAGGCCGAATAGTTGGGCCAGGTGGCCGGATGCACCGAGACGAACATGAGGAAAAAGACAATCACTCCTCCCAATCCGTAGGCGGTAAAGAGCACGGTATCGAGTACCCGCGAGCAACGTCCCCGCCGGATGTCGCAGAGCGACCACACCGCCACAATCGCCGCCAGCAACCAGGCCACGAAGAGGGGGGTGAGGTAGAAGGGGGTCACACCGGGACGGGCCGGGACTTCGGGGTCGTAGAGCACCTCGGTACGGCTCACCAGCGGCACCGCGGCCGAGTCGGGTGCGAGTTGAATCTCGGCCCGGGCAAAGGCCTCTTTCAGCACTTCGGGGCCGAACATCTGTTCGCGGTAAGTCATGGGGCGGTCCAGACTGCCACCCAGGGCCAGGTCGATGCCGAAGATGAGCCAGGGGCAACGCTCGGCGTAGCTGTCGATCTCCTCGCGGAAGGTGGGCAACTCGCCCTCGGGTTCGTGGTAGCGCACCCGATTGCCGAGGGTCGCCTCGACCATGTTGCGGGGCCGGGTGGCGCAGTTGTCGAAGAGGAAGTTATAGCGGTAGACGCGGTTCTGGGGCTGGGCATTCTCCAGCAGGGCGTAGAAGAGTGCCTGGCTCTGCTCGGGCGTGAGGTTGAGAATCTGCTCGTCGACCCGCGACTCGCGCATCACATAGTTGAACAGGAAGGTGCGGAAGTCGTTCACACCCAGGCAATAGTCGGTCTCGCCCTTGGTAAACCGCCACACAAAGGCCGGGGCATTGAAGTCGAACATGCCATAGTTGAACACATAGTCAAATCCGCCGGGAGTCAACTGCCTGACCCGCAAGGCCGTGTGCCCGAAAAGCTCGTACACCTCGGTACCGGGGCCGCACGTGAGCAGACTCACCTGCAGGGAGTCGCGGTTCTCGACCTGGGCCTGTACACTCATTGCCAGCGCGGCCACCAGCGCAGCCACGAATAATCGTACCTTTATCAACATGCTCGATTTCATCGCCTGAAAAAATGTGGTGTAAAAGTACAACTTTCCGCTCGATTCACCCGAAGGGTAACTCTTTTATTTTCTTCGACTTTGATAATTTTTACATTTTTATTTTAGGGCTCTACCGAATAAATCGTTATCTTTGTTCGTCGCACTCAAAACCAAGCAGTATGAAAATCAAAGGTTTACTTTTGTCGCTCCTCATAGCGAGCCCGATGATGGCCATGGCCCAGAACATCGAGCTCCCCGCCCCCCAGAAACAGGGAGGCCAACCGCTCATGCAGGTACTCGCCCAACGGGCCTCTACCCGCCAGTTCGATACCACCCGGGCCATCGATCCGCAAACCATGGCCGACCTCCTGTGGGCCGCCTGGGGATACAACCGGGAGGATAAACGCACGGCACCTTCGGCCCTCAACCGGCAGGAGATTTCGCTCTATGTCATCACCGCCCAGGGGGCTTACTGCTACGATGCCCGTCAAAACGTGCTGACTCAGGTAGCCGCCGGCGACTTCCGCAAGAGTGCCGGCAAACAGCCTTTTGCCCAGACGGCTCCGCTCAATATCGTTTTTGTGGCCGACCTCGACAAGGCTCCGGGCAACGACATGATGTTTGTCGATTGCGGTTTCATAGCCCAGAACATCTATCTCTATTGTGCCTCGGCCGGACTGGGCAGCGTGGTGCGCGGCTCGTTCGATGCCGCCGAACTGGCCCAGGTACTGAAACTGAATGAACGCCAGAAAGTAATATTGACACAGACAGTCGGCTATCCGGCTCGATAATCCCCCGGAAAAGCCTCACCTCATGCGTCACACCTTACTACCGATATTCGTCATCTTCGCCCTCCTCATCACCGGCTGCAAAGGCAAGCAGGTCGAGCCCGACTACCCCGACAGTTCCTTTATCGACACCTTCGAGGTGAAGCAGCAGACCCAGCCCCGCCCCACCGGTTGGCCGAAGAGCCCCATCCAGTACACCAGTTTCCGCAAACTCTTCAACGACCTCAACGACCAGCACCTGGCCATTGCCCGCAAAAACGGCATCGCCCCGCTCGAGTCGCTCGACGAGGCCCGCAGCATGGGCTTCTGGAAGCTGGCCAAAATAGACAGTTGCGAATACTACTCGGTCGACAAGCTCACCCACTCGATTCCCTACCTCACCCCCAGAACCAAGTGGCTGCTGATGACCATCGGGAAGAACTTCAACGATTCGCTCGAGAGCCGCGGTGCCGGCGGACGGCAAATCATCCTCACCAGTGCCCTCCGCTCCGACGAGTCCATCCGCTCGCTGCGCCGACGCAACACCAACGCCAGCGAAAACTCGGCCCACCGCTACGGCACCACCTTCGACATTGCCTACAACCGCTACAACGTGACCGACTCGACCTGCTTCGTCCCCTCCGACCGCCTGCGCCTGCTGCTGGGCGAGGTGCTCTACGATCTGCGCAAAAACCACAAATGCTATGTGAAGTACGAGGTTCGGCAGGGCTGTTTCCACATTACGGCCCGGTAAGACCGGCATATCTCTCCGAGCCGGACTCCGCTGCCCGAATATTCCACGCGGATGTGGGTGCGGTTGTTCCACGCTACGATGCGGAATCGTGCCAACAAAAGAGACTTCTCCCCACGCCCCAAGCTGGTCCTGCAGCCAGTGCGGGGGCGGCACAAACCACAGGAATTTCCGTTTTCATTTGCCTCGGCTTTCTCCTTTCACTATCTTTACAGCGTTGTTTAAGCAATACGACCGATGAAACGATATTTGTACGCCCTGCGCTATCTGGTTTCGATACATCTGCTGGGGCTTCTTTTCTTTGCCGCGTTCCGCCTGATATTGTTCATGCAAGGCTACGACTACCTGGCGGGTGAAAACCTGTCGGTACTCACCCGTGCCGAGGCTTTCGCCCGGGGCGTGTGGCTCGACAATGTGGTGGCCTGCTACATCATGATACTGCCGCTCACGGTGGTATCGATATGTGCCCTGCTGGGGTACTACGGGAAGGCGCTGTTCCGGGGCGTGGGCATCTTCTTCTCCCTCTTCTACGTGCTGGCCTTTGCCATATCGGCGGCCGACATACCCTACTTTGCCTACTTCTTCAAGCATATCAACGCCTCGATATTCAACTGGTTCGGCTACGCGGGTACCACATTGGGGCTGATGTTCGGCGAGTTCTCCTACATCGTCGCCTTCGTGCTCTTCCTCGCCCTCTCGATTCTCTTCGTCTTTCTGCTCCGCTGGTTGCGGCAACGCACCTGCCTCGACATCCATCGGGTATCGGACGAGAAATTTCACTGGCCCAACGAGCTGCTCATGCTGCTGGGCTCTATCGTGCTGATAGGCGGCTGCATGTTCGGCATCCGGGGCCGGGTGGGCTACAACCCCATCAAGGTGAGTGCGGCCTACTATTGCAACAATACGTTTTTGAATCAGTTGGGTGTGAGCCCGGCCTTCAATCTGCTGCGCAGCTCGCTGGAGGCTTCGAAATCGGAGAACCGCGAGATTGAGCTCATGGACGACCTGGAGGCCATCGCCCGCGTGCGCCGGGAATACCACATCGCCGACTCGCTGCCCGAGGTGTCGCCCATCGCCCGCCGGGTAGAGAACCCGGGCGAACCGACCCGCCAGAATGTGGTGCTCATCTTCATGGAATCGATGTCGGCCGAGCTGATGGGGCACTTCGGCAATCCGTGGCAGCTGACCCCCTTCCTCGACACCATCGCTACGAAATCGCTCTGCTTCAACCGATTTTTCTCGGCCGGCACGCACACCAACCACGCCATCCACTCCACGCTGTACTCCTACCCGGCTCTGATGAAACGCAACTCGATGAAGGGGGCCGTCATCCCCTTCTTTGCCGGATTGCCCACCATCCTGCAGGACAACGGATACAGCACCCTCTTCTTCATGACGCACGAGTCGCAATACGACAACATGAACGGCTACCTGCGCACCAACGGCTTCGACCGCATCTTTGCCCAGGAAGATTATCCCAAGGAGAAGGTGGTCAACAGCTTCGGCGTGCAGGACGACTTCCTCTACCAGTATGCCCTGCCGGTACTCACCCAGACGGCCCGCGAGGGTAAACCCTTCTTTGCCGCCCTGCTGAGCATCAGCAACCACCCGCCCTATGTGGTGCCCAAAGATTTCAAGGCCCGCAACAACACCGACGAGCTGCGCATCGTCGAGTTTGCCGACCACGCTCTGGAGCAGTTCATCACCCAGGCCAGCCGGGAGGAGTGGTTCGACAACACCATCTTTGTCTTTGTGGGCGACCACGGGAAGCTGGTAGGGACACCTCGCAGCGACATGCCCCTCAGTTTCAACCACGTGCCGCTGCTCATCTATGCCCCCTCGACCATCGAGCCGCGCCAGATCGACGACCTGGGCGGACAGACCGACATAGCTCCTACGCTGCTGGGGCTGCTGCAAATCGACTACGTCAACAACGGTTTCGGCGTAGACCTGCTGCGCGAGAAGCGTCCGGCGGTGGTCTTCACCTCCGACGATGCCGTAGGCTGCGTGAACGATTCGCTCTTCTACATCTATAAACCCAAGGATAACCAGGAGTGGCTGCTCGCCCACAAACAGACCATCGAACAGAGCGGCGACATAGCCGACCCGGCGGCCCGCCAATCGCTGCGCGACTACTCCTTCTCGATATTGCAAACGGCTCAATACCTGATGAGCAACGGCCTTACCGGCAAATACATAGGTTATCAACCCCGTTAAAAACCGATACCCGCCATGAACCGACTGTTTCGACTGATTTCTCTCGCCACCCTGCTGCTCCTCACGGTGCAGTGCCACAACCCCAAGACTCAAAAGTCGGGCGGGGAGGCGGCCAACGATACCCTCGTGCACTACGCCGACCTGCTGTCGATTACCCGTCACGACGGCTTTACCGACGTGGCCGTGACCAACCCCTGGGACACCACCCGACTGCTGCACCGCTATCTGCTCGTGCCCCGCGACGAAGAGCTGCCTGCCAACCTGCCGCAAGGTACGGTGGTGAGGACTCCCCTCGAAAAGACACTGGTCTACTCGTCGGTTCACGCCAGTGCCCTCGAGCTGCTGGGTGCGCTCGACCGGATAGGCGGTGTGTGCGACCTCGCCTACATCAAGACTCCGGCCCTGCTCGACCGGGCCAGCCAGGGCAAACTGGTCGACGCCGGCAACTCCATGAGCCCCGACATCGAGCGGGTGATGGAACTCTCGCCCGACGCCATTCTGCTCTCGCCCTTCGAAAATGCGGGCTATGGACGCATCGGCAAGATGGGCATCCCCATCATCGAGTGTGCCGACTATCTGGAAACTTCTCCGCTGGGCCGCGCCGAGTGGATAAAGCTGCTGGGGCTGCTCTACGGAAAAGAGGCCGAGGCCGATTCGCTCTTTGCCCAAATCGAACAGCGATACAACGCCCTGAAGGAGCAACTGGAACAAAGCGGCTCGAGACCGATGGTCATCAGCGAACTGAAAAGCGGCTCGGCCTGGTACATGCCGGGCGGCAAAAGCTACATGGCGCGCCTCTTTGCCGACGCCGGCGGCGCGTACCCCTGGAGCGAAAACGGCGAGTCGGGCTCCATCCCCCTCTCGTTCGAAACGGTATTCAACCGGGCGGGCGAGGCCGACATCTGGCTCATCAAGTCGTTCAACGTGGGACAACTCTCCTACCGCGCCCTGCAGAAGGAGTATGCTCCCTATGCCCGTTTCAAGGCCTTCCGCAATCATAATATCTACGGGTGCAACACGGCCGAATGCAACTACTACGAAGAGACACCCTTCCGTCCCGACCTGCTCTTGCAGGAGCTGGCGGCCCTCTTCCACCCCGATCGCTTCCCCCACTATCAACTTCGTTACTTCCAACCCTTAGCCGAATGAACAAGCCTCGCCATACCTCACGTGCCAAGCGCCTCATCGGGCTGCTCATCGTACTGCTGGTCGCCCTGTGTGCCGCCAACCTGTGGTTCGGGTCGGTGCAGATACCGGCCTCGGCGGTGTGGGATATTCTCTGCGGCCGGGAGAGCGAAAAAGAGGTATGGCGCTTCATCGTACTCGAGTCGCGCCTGCCGCAAATGGTGGCCGCCCTGCTCTCGGGAGCCGCGCTGGCCGTGGCGGGCCTGCTGCTGCAAACGGCCTTCAACAACCCGCTGGCGGGACCCTCGATACTGGGCATCGACACGGGGGCCAGTTTGGGCGTGGCACTGGTCATGCTCCTCTTCGGAGGAAGCCTGGGGCTCACCCAATCGACTACCCTCACGGGCTTTACCGCCATCATCGCGGGGGCCTTCGTCGGGTCCATCATCGTGCTGGGCACGATACTCTTCTTTTCGACTCTGGTCAAAAACAACATCATGCTACTCATCGTGGGCATCATGGTGGGATACGTCACCTCGTCGGTCATCTCGCTGCTCAACTACTTCTCCACAGCCGAGGGGGTACACTCCTACACCATCTGGGGCATGGGCAACTTCAGCGGCGTCACCGGCGAACAACTGCCCTACTTCGCCCTCTCGGTGGGGGTGGGGCTGGCCATCGCCATCCTACTCATCAAACCGCTCAACGCCCTGCTGCTGGGCGACCGCTACGCCGCCAACCTGGGGGTGAACATCAAGCTCACCCGCAACCTGCTGCTCATCGTCACGGGACTGCTCACAGCATCGACCACCGCCTTCTGCGGGCCCATCTCGTTCATCGGGCTGGCCGTGCCGCACATCGCCCGCCTGCTGCTGGGCACCTCGAACCACAACACCCTGCTGCCCGTCACGCTGCTCTGCGGGGCCGTCACCACGCTGCTGTGCAACCTCATCTGCATCCTGCCCGGCGAGTCGGGCATCCTGCCCATCAACGCCATTACGCCGGTGCTGGGAGCCCCTGTCATCATCTATGTGATTATCAATCAACGTAAAATACAATATTTCAACTGATGGAGAGCACGACCGCCATACTATCGGCTCAAGCGTTGAGCATCGGCTACCGCACGGGGCACCACGGGGTGAAGCAGATTCACCACGACCTCTCCTTTGCGCTGCATCGGGGCGAGCTCACCTGCCTGCTGGGTGCCAACGGGTCGGGCAAGTCGACGCTGCTGCGCACCCTGGCCGCGGCACAACCGCCTCTGGCCGGCACAATCACACTCGAGGGGCGCGACCTGTCGACACTCTCGGAGCGGGAACTCTCGCGCCTCATCGGGGTGGTGCTCACCGACAAGACCCAGACCGGCGGACTCACCGTCTACGAAATGGTATCGCTGGGGCGGCAGCCTCACACCGGATTCTTCGGACGGCTCGACCGCCACGACCGCCAGGTGGTCGACGAGGCCATCGAGGCCGCAGGTATCGCCCACAAGGCCGACACCTACATGGCGCAACTCTCCGACGGTGAAAGACAAAAAGCAATGATTGCCAAGGTGCTGGCCCAGGAGTGCCCGCTGGTGATTCTCGACGAGCCCACCGCCTTTCTCGACGCCGTGAGCCGCATCGAGACCATGACCTTGCTGCACCGCATCGCCACTACGCAACACAAAGCGATACTGCTGTCGACTCACGACATCGAGCAGGCGCTCGTGCTGGCCGACCGGCTGTGGTTGCTGCGCAAGGGGCAAGGCTTGTGCAGCGGTGTGACCGAAGACCTCATCCTCAACGGCGATCTCGACACGCTGTTCGACCGCCGCGACATCTGTTTCGACCGCGCACACGGCAGTTACTACCCCTCGGTACAATGGGAAAAGGAGATTGTGGTCGAAGCATCTGACGAGACCCTGCTCCACTGGACGGTCAACGCCCTCAACCGCAACAGCTACGGCTGCCGCATCGCTCCCGACGAAGACACCTCTTCACTCCCCCGCCTGACGGTAAGCGACGCGCACACGCTCACCCTGCGCACCGCTGCCGGAGTGCAGCCGTTCGCCACCTTTGACGCCCTCATCGAAGGGCTGAAAAAACAAGATTGATTTAGCCTCGCAGAGCTGAGACCATGGAGCGGGCAGCCTGCTCGGGCGCACCCGGCGCACCCAACCGACGGGCCACCAGATCGTAGCCGGCCAGCATGCGCTCGCGATTCTCTTCGTCGAACAGGCAAGCCAACTCGCGACGCAGATTCTCGACCGTAGCCCGGTAGCCCAGCAGCTCGCACACCACGGGAGCATCGGCAATGAGGTTGACCAGCGACACGTAGGGCACCCGCAAAATCTTCTCGAACGTCTTGTAGAACAGCTTGCCGCCACCTACCCAATAGCAGACCACCTGCGGCACCCGCAGCAAGGCGGTCTCGAGCGTAGCCGTGCCCGAGGTGACCAGTGCCGCCCGGCTCTGTTGCAACAGCCGGTAGGTCTTGCCCTGCACCACCTTCACCCGATGGCCATGCACATAGGGCGCATACAGCTCGGGTGCGATACCGGGAGCCCCCGCCACCACCAGCTGGTATTCGGGATAAGCCTCGGCCGCCTCGATCATCATAGGCAGGTTGTCCTTGATTTCAGAGACCCGACTACCGGCCAGCAAGGCGATAATGGGTTTGCGCTCCAGCCCGCACTCGGTCACAAAGTCGTCGAACGTCTCGTCGGCCTGAGGACGAGCCGCCAGCTCGTCGACCGTGGGGTTGCCCACATACTCCACCGCATAGTGGTGGCGGGCATAGAAATCGACCTCGAAGGGCAAGATGGAGTAGAGCCGGTCGACATAGCGGCGGATGCTCTTCACCCGCCACTCCTTCCAGGCCCATATCTTGGGTGAGATATAGTAATAGACAGGGATATTCAAGTGAGTCTTTACATACTTGGCAATCTTCAGGTTGAAACCCGGGTAGTCGACCAGGATCACCACATCGGGACGCCAGGCGGCAATATCCTGTTTGCACAGGCGCATGTTGGCCAGTACCTTGTCGAGATTCATCAGTACCGGGATAAAACCCATGTAGGCCATGTCGCGGTAGTGCTTCACCAGCGTACCGCCGCAAGCGGCCATGAGGTCGCCCCCGAAGTAACGGAACTCGGCGGCGGGGTCCTCCCGCTTCAACGCCTTCATCAAATTCGAGGCATGCAAGTCGCCCGAAGCCTCACCGGCAATCAGATAGTATTTCATAGACAAACCGATAGCATAATTGTTTCTACTCGATGCGCACGGCCGTACCGCTGCACGTCACCATCAGCATGCTGCCCGAACCGCCCACCGTTTCGTAGTCGAGGTCGATACCCACCACGGCATTGGCTCCCAGTCTCTGCGCCTCGCGCGACATCTCCTCGAGCGCCGTGTTCTTGGCCTCGCGCAGCACCTCTTCATAGGCGCCCGAGCGGCCGCCGAAAAAGTCGCGTATGCCGGCCAGGAAGTCACGCATCACATTGGCACCGATAATGGTCTCGCCGGTTACCACCCCGTAATAGGTCACAATTCGCCGCCCCTCTACCGTGGGCGTTGTCGTCAGTAGCATAATCTCTGTTTTTAGAATTATCTTCTACAAAAATAGTGCTCTTTTGCAACAACACAAACAAAACACCCGCAGATATGAAAAAGAGAACTCTCGGGCAGGACGTGCCGGTTATCTGATTGCGGGAACATGGATATACAATGTACAAGTTTCGGCAAGCATCCATCCTCGCCTCACGGGCGAGTCTCTACCAGAACCACGGTGACGTTGTCCTTCCCGCCGGCCTCGTTGGCCTGCCGTATCAGGGTCTCGACCCGCTGCTTCGCGGTGGGCTGTTCGGCAAGCACCTGTGCGATGGCCCTGGTAGGGAGCATGTCGTACAGCCCGTCGGAACAGAGCAGATATTGCGCGTCCGGCTCTACGGGAATAGTGGCCGTCCAGAAGTAGTCGGTCGTCCAGTCCAGCCGCCCCAGTCCCAAGGCCCGCGTAATCACATTGCGCCGGGGATGGTGCATGGCCTCCTCTTCGGTCAGGCGGCCCTCGTCCTCCTCGATACCCACCAGCGAATGGTCACGCGACAGTTTGGTCAATGCCCCCTCTCTGAATTGGTAACAACGCGTATCCCCCACATGGCACAGGTAGGCGACCGCCTGCCCGAAGTCGAACAGGAGGGCCGTAAGCACACACCCCATGTTATACCACCGGGGATTGACCTGTTGCGACACAATCGAATTATTGGCATATATCACCGATTGCTTCAATGCATCGAGTCCCAACTCCTCGACCGACAGCCCCTCCAGATAGTCTACCATACACTTGGCGGCCAGAGCTGCGGCTATTTCGCCCCCTTCGTGCCCACCCAGGCCATCGACCACGACAGCCAACAGATGACTGTCGTCACCCACAGGCTGAAGAAGATAGGTATCCTCGTTGTTCTGTCGACAACGCCCCACATCGGTCGCTCCATAACATACACTTTTCATCACATATTCGTTTTACATTTTACACTGGCTATCCGTTTCGTCCTCTCCCCGATTCCCCCTTGCAGCCACACACCGAATGCCACAGCGGAGCGTCTCGCGCCCCTTCTTGCCAAAGCCTGTTATCTCCTATGCTCCTTGTGCAACCAGTCCGTAAAATAGAAATGATTTTTCCCTTATCCCCTCTGTTTCGAAACAGAAATATCCATGTGGTAAATATAGCGAAAAAACAGCAGGAAACCAAGTTTCCGAATTTGAATTTTGCCTGCGGCCGAAAACAGGAGCCATTCAAAGAAATAGGCCGGCCCCTGCAATAAAGCCGCACAAAGCCCGTTTTTATAATACTATGAGAGCGATAACCGTTGCCATCACTTCGTTATGCCTGCTGGCGGCCACGCTGCTGACCGGCTGCATCGACGACGACTTCACCACGAGCCCGTCGCACGTGCTCGCGTTCTCGACCGACACGGTCGCCTTCGACACGGTATTCACCACGATAGGCACCTCGACCCGCTCGTTCCGCATCTACAACCCCAACAAGAAATCGCTCAACATCTCGAGCATCAAGCTGGCCGACGCCGAGCACTCGGGATTCCATATCAATGTCGACGGCATGTCGGGCGACTACTTTACCGATGTCGAAATCCGGGGCAAGGACAGCCTCTATGTCTTTGTCGAGGCCAACATTGACCCCACCAACCAGGACAACCCCATCTTTATCGTCGACTCCATCGTCTTCCTCACCAACGGCGTGCAGCAGGATGTGAAGCTCACCGCCTACGGACAGGACGTCATCATCAAGCGGGGTGAGACCCTCACTACCGACACCCGGCTCACGGCCGACCGCCCCTACCTCATCTACGACAGTCTGGTGGTGGCTCCCGGTGCCACGCTGCAACTCGACCCGGGCACCCGGCTGCACTTCCACAACCGGGCCTCGCTGCTGGTGCAGGGACGCCTGCAGGCCGAGGGTACTCAGCAGGCTCCCATACAGATACGGGGCGACCGGCTCGACCGCCTCTTTGCCGACCTGCCCTACGACAATCTGGGCGGACAGTGGGGCGGCATACACTTCTACCCCGAAAGCACGGGCAATGTCATCTCCCATGCCTATGTGAGGGGCATGAGTTCGGGCATCGTGCTCGACTCGTGTGCCACTGAAGAGATGCGCCTCGAGATTGCCAACTCGCGCATACGCAACTCGTCGGGCAACCTCATCACCTCGAACTACAGCCGCCTCTACTGCTGGAACAGCGAGCTGTCCGATGCTGCCGGGGCTGTACTCTCGCTCACGGGCGGCATAGCCGACTTCACCCACTGCACCATCGTCAACTACTACTTCTACGACGTCATCTCCTCGCCCATCGTCACGGTGAACTACTGCGCCGCAGCCGACTCGATCGACGGCGGTCTGCCCCTGCTGCGGGCCAGCTTCAACAACTCGATTCTCTGCGGCAAGACCTCCGAGGTGTCGGGCATCGACTTCATGGGCAGCCACGTCTTCTTCCGCTCGTGCCTCTTCAACTCCATGGGTACCGACGACGACAACTTCATCAACACCGTGTGGGGCGGCATGCCTCTCTTCAAGGCCACCGGCGAAGAGCATTACTACTACAACTACGAGCTGGGCTCCGAAGAGTCGCAGGCTATCGGCAAGGGCGACCCGGCATTTGCCGTACCCCCCCTCGACAAAGACATGTATGGCAACCTTCGTACCGACCGGGTCGACATCGGAGCCTACCAGTATGTGCCCCAGGCCGAGCCTCAGGAGTAGAACCTGCACACCGGTTTTGCAAATGCGCAACCCAGGTTATTACCTTGTCTACCTTTTCTTAATAAAAGTTACAAAATAGAATCGTCTTTTCTATTTTTTGTTGCATTTTTCTTTTTTGCTCTCTCATTTTGCTAATTTTGTAAGAGTTATTTAATCCTCTTTTAAACATTTGCACTATGAGCGAAGAGATAAAACAGATAGCCGAACGGCTGGTAGGGCTGCGAGATGCACTCGACCTCACGCCCGAAGAGATAGCCGCCGCCTGCCACGTCGACGTGGAGACCTACCGCGGTTACGAGTCGGGCGAAAAAGATATTCCCGTGAGTTTTCTGCACCAGATAGCCCGCCACTACGGCGTGGAATTGCCGGCACTCATGTTTGGATACGAGCCCCGCATGAACGCCTATTTCCTCACCCGTAAAGACAAAGGGGTAGCCATCGAGCGCACCAAAGCCTACAAGTACCAGTCGCTGGCAGCCGGGTTTGCCAACCGCAAGGCCGACCCCTTCATGGTGACCGTAGAGCCTACGGCTCCCGAAGCGCCTTTCACCCTCAACACCCACCCGGGACAGGAGTTCAACATCGTGATGGAGGGGAGCATGCACCTGCGCATCGGTGAAAAAGAGCTGGTACTCCACGAGGGCGACAGCATTATTTTCGACTCCACCCGGCCACACGGCATGAAAGCTATTGGCGAAAAGCCGGTCAAGTTTCTGGCCATCATCTTCTGACGGTCCACGAAACGACCTATTTATTTATAAACATCAAAACGAAATCGAAGGGGACATTCCTCTCTCATATACACGATTATGTTAGAACGCTTTTTAGATAAGACCTCTTTCTCATCGCAGGAAGACTTCATGCAGAATTTCAAGGTAAAGGTACCCGAGAATTTCAACTTCGGGTATGACGTCGTAGACGAATGGGCCCGCATCGAGCCCGACAAGCAGGCCCTGCTCTGGACCAACGACCGGGGCGAACGCATCGACTTTACCTTTGCCGACATCAAACGCGAGAGCGACAAAACGGCCGCCTACTTCCAATCGCTGGGCATCGGCCACGGCGACATGGTGATGCTCATCCTCAAACGCCGTTTCGAGTTTTGGTTCTCGATTATCGCCCTCCACAAGCTGGGTGCGGTGTGTATACCGGCTACCCACCTGTTGACCGAAAAAGACATCATCTACCGTTGCAACGCCGCCGACATCAAGGCCATCGTAGCCTGCGGCGACGAGATTGTACTCGGCCATATCGACCGGGCACTTCCTGCTTCGCCCTCGTTGCAGCACCGCATCTCGATAGGCCCGATTATCCCCGAAGGGTGGGACGACTTCCACAAGGGTATCGAGGCGGCTGCCCCCTTCGTGCGCCCCGAGCACCCCAACAGCAACGACGACATCTCGCTGCTCTACTTCACCTCGGGAACCACCGGCGAACCCAAAATGGTAGCCCACGACTTCACCTATCCGCTGGGTCACATCATCACCGGCTCCTTCTGGCACAACCTGCACGAAGGCAGCCTGCACCTCACCCTGGCCGATACGGGTTGGGGCAAGGCCGTGTGGGGCAAGCTCTACGGACAGTGGATTGCCGGAGCCAACGTCTTCGTCTATGATTTCGAGAAGTTCAAACCGGCCGACGTGCTCGACATGATACACAACTACCATATCACCTCGTTCTGCGCGCCGCCCACCGTCTTCCGCTTCCTCATCCGCGAAGACCTTACGAAATACGACCTCTCGTCGCTGCAATACTGCACCATCGCCGGCGAAGCCCTCAACCCCAAGGTATACGAAGAGTGGCTGCGCCTCACGGGCATCAAGCTGATGGAGGGTTTCGGCCAGACCGAGACCACCCTCACCATCGCCACCTACCCCTGGGTAGAACCCAAACCGGGCTCGATGGGCATACGCAACCCGCAGTACGACATCGACCTGCTCACGGCCGACGGTCGCCCCGCCGAGGATGGCGAGCAGGGACAAATCGTTATCCGTACCGACCACGGCAAGCCGCTGGGCCTCTTCAAGGAGTATTACCGCGACCCCGAAAAAACTCGCGAGGTCTATCACGACAACATCTACTACACGGGCGATGTGGCCTGGCGCGACGAGGACGGCTACTTCTGGTTCGTAGGCCGTGCCGACGATGTTATCAAATCGTCGGGCTACCGCATCGGCCCGTTCGAGGTAGAGAGTGCCCTGATGACACACCCCGCCGTAGTGGAGTGCGCCGTCACCGGTGTACCCGACGAGATACGCGGACAGGTGGTCAAGGCCACCATCGTGCTCTCGGCCGCCTATAAGGAGAAGGCCGGCGAGGCCCTCGTCAAGGAGATACAGGACCACGTAAAACGGGTGACCGCTCCCTACAAGTATCCCCGTGTGATCGAGTTTGTCGACGAATTGCCCAAGACCATCAGCGGCAAGATACGCCGGGTAGAGATTCGCGACAAGGACAATAAGGAAAAAGCTCAATAACCCCATAAAAACCGAGACCATGCAAGCAAGCAACGAATGGTTCGTGGCCGATGCCGAAAGCGAGGGGATGCCCCTCATCGTACGGGGCCGGCTGTTTCTCGACGCCCTCAGGCAGTCGGGGCGGTATACCACCCGCATCGCCCTCGTGTGGCCATACGGCGGCGACGGCAAGGGGCTGCCGACCGACAAGGAGACCCGGGGGCTCGACCTGCTCAACGAGCAGTTGCGCCAGAAGCTCGAAGATGAAGAGGCGGCCATACTCACCGCCATCTTCATCGGCAACCGGGCTGCCCGTTACGAATACTACGGCACGTCGGCCGAGGAGTTCGGCCGCATCGTCGAAGAGACCTTCGCCCAATATCCGCCCCTGCCCATACGGATAGGAGCCGAGAGCGACCCCGAGTGGAAGAGCTATATCGAGACCGTACAACAATTTGCCATACAGCCATGAGGTACAACCGCAAACGCATTGCCGTAAAGATAGGCAGCAACGTGCTCACCCGCCCCGACGGCACGCTCGACATCACCCGCATGTCGGCCCTCACCGACCAGATTGCCGACCTGCACAAGGCCGGCCTCGAGGTGATTGTCGTCTCGTCGGGGGCCGTGGCCTCGGGCCGCAGCGAGCTGCACATCGACCGCAGGCTCGACTCGGTATCGGCCCGGCAGCTCTTCTCGGCCGTGGGGCAGGCGAAGCTCATCAACCGCTACTACGAGCTCTTCCGCGAGCACCACATCGCCTGCGGACAGGTGCTCACCACCAAGGAGAACTTCTCGACCCGGCAACAGTACCTCACCCAAAAGCAGTGCATGGAGGTGATGCTCGAAAACCGCGTCATCCCCATCGTCAACGAGAACGACACCATATCGGTGACCGAACTCATGTTTACCGACAACGACGAACTGTCGGGCCTCATCTCGGCCATGATGGACGTCGAGACGCTCGTCATCCTCAGCAACATCGATGGCATCTACAACGGCACACCGGGCGAGCCGGGCAGCCGGGTCATCACCGAGGTGCGACCGGGCGAGGAGCTGTCGCAATACATCCAGTCGGGCCGCTCGTCGTTCGGGCGGGGCGGCATGACGACCAAAAGCCACATTGCCCGCAAGGTAGCCGACGAGGGTATCGAGGTAATCATCGCCAACGGCAAGCGCGAGAACATCCTGCCCCTCCTGCTGTGTGAGGGGAGCACCGAGGTGTGCACCCGATTCATCCCCTCGTCCACGCCCATCTCGAGCATCAAGCGGTGGATAGCCCACTCCGAGGGGTTTGCCAAAGGGCGGCTGCACCTCAACGCGGGGGCCGTCGAGGCCATTCACTCACAACAGGCGACCAGCATTCTGCCCATCGGGGTGACCCGGGTCGAAGGCGACTTCGAGCGCGACGACATCGTGCGCATTGTCGATGCCGACGGCCACACCATAGGGGTGGGACGTGTCGCGTTCGACAGCGAGTCGGCCCGCCAGCTCATCGGCAAGCAGGGAGCCCGACCGCTCGTCCACTGCGATTATCTCTACCTCGAGCAACTTTAACGGCAATCTTATTCCCGTACTCGAAAAAAAAGATTACTTTTGTTCAAATACACATATCACAGCCATGACTACCGATCTGTCACATATTCTCGACAATGCCCGGGTGGCCGCCAACAAGCTGAACCTCATCGACGATGCCACGATAGCCCGTGTGCTCTGTGCCGTGGCCGACGAGGCCGACCGGCAGGTCGACTACATTCTGCAGGCAAACCGCCGCGATCTGGAACGGATGTCGAAGAGTGACCCCAAGTACGACCGGCTGATGCTGACCCGCGAACGGCTGGCAGGCATCACTGCCGATATGCGACGCGTGGCCTCGCTGCCCTCGCCGCTGGGACGCACGCTGGCCTCGTACGACCGGCCCAACGGCATGCACATCGACAAGGTGTCCGTTCCGTTCGGCGTCATCGGCATCATCTACGAGGCCCGGCCCAACGTGACGTTCGACGTCTTCGCCCTCTGCATGAAGTCGGGAAACGTCTGCGTCCTGAAGGGTGGCAGCGACGCCCACGACTCCAACACCGCACTTATCAACATTATCAACAGGGTGTTGATAAGTCATGGAATAGACTCTAATACAGCCGTTTTACTACCCAACGACCACCGTTATACCGACCAGTTGTTAACAGCTGTGGGTAAAGTCGACCTGGTTATCCCCCGGGGCAGCAGCCGACTTATCAACTATGTGCGCGAGCATGCCCTCGTGCCGGTCATCGAGACCGGAGCAGGGATATGCCACACCTACTTCGACGAGGCGGGCGACCTGGAGAAGGGACGCCGCATCGTGTGCAACGCCAAGACCCGCCGGGTGAGTGTGTGCAACGCCCTCGACTGCCTCATCGTCCATCAAAAACGGCTGACCGACCTGCCCGCACTCTGCGCTCCGCTGGCCGAGAAGCACGTCATCATCTATGCCGACCCACAAGCCTACGAGGCCCTCGCCGGACAATACCCCGACGAACTGTTGCAACCGGCTACGGCCGAGAGCTTCGGCACCGAATTTCTCGACTACAAGATGGCCGTCAAGACCGTCGCCTCGTTCGACGAAGCTCTGGCACACATTGCCCGCTACTCGTCGAAACACAGCGAGTGTATCGTAACCGAGGACGAGGAACACAAGCGCCGCTTTACCCGGCAGGTCGATGCCGCCTGCGTCTACACCAACGTATCCACGGCCTTCACCGACGGCGGTCAATTCGGCTTCGGCGCCGAGATAGGCATCAGCACCCAGAAACTGCACGCCCGGGGGCCCATGGCGCTACCCGAGCTGACGACCTATAAATACATCATTTCCGGCAACGGACAAACCCGCGAATAAACTACGATTATGAGACACTTCACCAACGTACACGACATAGGCGATTTGAAAACTGCCGTCCGCGAGGCCCTCGAAGTGAAGGCCAACCGCTTCGCCTACAAACACCTGGGACAGGACAAGACCCTGATAATGATCTTCTTCAACTCGAGCCTCCGCACCCGGTTGAGTACCCAGAAGGCTGCGATGAATCTGGGCATGAACGTGATGGTGCTCGACGTGAACCAGGGCGCCTGGAAACTCGAGACCGAACGCGGCGTGGTGATGGACGGCGACAAACCCGAGCATCTGCTCGAGGCTATCCCCGTGATGGGCTGCTACTGCGACGTCATCGGGGTACGCTCCTTTGCCCGCTTCGAAAACAAGCGCGACGACTACGAAGAGAAGATTCTCAACCAGTTTATCCAATACTCGGGACGCCCCGTCTTCAGCATGGAGGCGGCTACCCGCCACCCGTTGCAGAGCTTTGCCGACCTCATCACCATCGAGGAGCACAAGCAGACCGAACGCCCCAAGGTGGTGCTGACCTGGGCGCCTCACCCCAAGGCGCTACCGCAAGCGGTACCCAACTCGTTTGCCGAGTGGATGAACGAGACCGACTACGAGTTTGTCATCACCCATCCCAAGGGATACGAACTCGACCCGCGCTTCGTGGGGAAGGCCCGCGTGGAGTATGACCAGCGCAAAGCCTTCGAAGGTGCCGACTTCATCTACGCCAAAAACTGGGCGGCCTATGCCGACCCGCACTACGGCGAGGTGCTGAGCACCGACCGCAGTTGGACGGTCGACAGCGAAAAGATGGCCCTCACGAACCATGCCTACTTCATGCACTGCCTGCCGGTGCGGCGCAACATGATCGTGACCGACGACGTCATCGAGAGCCCGCAGTCGCTGGTTATCCCCGAAGCGGCCAACCGCGAAATCTCGGCCGAGGTCGTTTTGAAACGCATACTCGAATCTCTTTAATCAATAAATTCTACTCCTATGAAACGGTTTTTGATTCTCCTTTTGATAGCGCTCTTGCTCCCGGCATACACCCGGGCCGAAGAATTTGCCGACTATAAGTTCTGGAACGAGGGCAAACTGACCTGGGACGACTTTCAGGATACGCTCAGTCTCAAAAGCGTACCCGCGGCTTTCACCGCCTTCCTGCGCATCGAGAAGACCAAAAACCGCGACGGAAACACCAGCACGGTACGCAACGAGGCCCAAGCCTGTTTCGACCGTCGGCACTCCTTTGCCGACTCGACGATGCGCACCGACAATCAACTGCGTTTCTTCCAGCTCAAATACGACCTGCTCGAGCTTTATCGCCGCCGGTTGCAGACCGAGCTGAACCTGGGCGTGGTGGGCATTGAGGCCGACAACCGCACCCGCCAGTATATGGACCTCTACAAGGAGCAAAGCCAGAAGGCCGAAGAGGAGACCGAGCACGGACAAAACGAGGAGAAACTGCAAGAGTGGGAGTTTTACGTAACCAAAGAGCTCATCGAGAATCCCGCCCCGTCGATACCCCGCATCTCGCCCCGCCGGTTCGGCTACGGCTTCTACCTGGGTACGGGGGCATCGTGGCCCGTGGGCGACATCGAACACTATTGGGACCCCGCCTGGCAGATACACTTCGGCTTCGACCTGGGCTACATCAATACCCACCTGTTGTGCGACTTCTCGGCCGGTATGGCCCGCACGCGTCGCGACATACGGGTACAAAAGGGCAACATCCACGACGTGTGGCTGCGCAACGGACACAACTCCTACACCTCGATTTCGCTCAGTCTGGGCCAGCAACTGATTTCGACCAAATACTTCGCCCTCATGCCCTACGCCGGCTGCATCTGGTCGGGCTACTCCGATCAGGTGAAAATCCCCGAAGGCAGCAACGAACGGGCTACACTGGCCTACGCCAACTTCAACTGGACGGCGGGCATCTGCTTCGACTACCGCTTCTCCAACACCATATCGATGGTTCCCTCGTTCTGGCGCGGACACCGCGAGATATTCACTGCGTCGATTCGGACCAAAATCTTTATCAACCGCGAACAATTCAAGAATTTCAATGCCATACAAGGCGACATGATTCGGGGCTGCAAACTGGGATTCTCCATCTCGTGCCTCGGCTTCAGCCGCCTGCTGCAAATTCAATAAGCATAGATACACGACATGAAACAATACCTCGACCTACTGCAACATGTGCTCGACCACGGCCTGCTCAAGGAGGACCGCACCGGCACCGGCACCCATAGCGTATTCGGCTACCAGATGCGATTCGACCTGCACGACGGGTTCCCCCTGCTCACCACCAAGAAACTGCACCTCAAGTCGATTATTTACGAACTGCTGTGGTTTCTCAAAGGCGACACCAATGTGAAATATCTGCAGGAGCACGGCGTACGCATCTGGAACGAATGGGCCGACGAGAACGGCGACCTGGGCCACATCTACGGTTACCAGTGGCGTTCGTGGCCCGACTATAACGGCGGGCACATCGACCAGATAACCGAGGCCATCGAGACCATCAAGCACAATCCCGACTCGCGACGCATCATCGTGAGCGCCTGGAACGTCGCCGACCTGCCCCAGATGAATCTGCCCCCCTGCCACGCCTTCTTCCAGTTCTACGTGGCCGGCGGCAAACTGAGCCTGCAACTCTACCAGCGCAGCGCCGACATCTTCCTGGGTGTACCCTTCAACATCGCCTCGTATGCCCTGCTGCTTCTGATGGTAGCCCAGGTTACGGGGCTCGAGCCGGGCGAGTTTGTCCACACGCTGGGCGATGCCCACATCTACAACAACCATCTGGAGCAGGTACACGAGCAGCTCACCCGCGAGCCGCGTCCGCTCCCCAAGATGAAGCTGAACCCCGACGTGAAGAGCATTTTTGATTTCAAATACGAAGATTTCGAACTCACCGATTATAATCCGCACCCCCACATTGCGGGAAAAGTATCTGTATGACGCCCATGACCCCGATAGCCCTCATCGCCGCCGTAGCCGACAACGGTGCCATCGGTCGCAACCAGCAGTTGCTGTGCCATCTGCCCAACGACCTGAAACATTTCAAAACCCTCACCTCGGGCCACACCGTGGTGATGGGGCGCCGCACCTTCGAATCGCTGCCCAAAGGGGCTCTGCCCAACCGACGCAACATCGTGCTCACCCACAATCCCGGGCTCTCGTGGCCGGGGATCGAGGTGGTGCACAGCCTCGACGAGGTGGCTCCCCTGTCGCCCGACGAACGTATCTTCATCATCGGCGGGGCCACCCTCTACAACGAGACGATCAATCGGGCCGACACCCTCTACATCACCCACATACACCACACCTTTGCCGACGCCGATACCTTCTTCCCCCCAATCGACGAGGCCCTCTGGACAAAAGAAGAGGTGCAGGAGATGCCTGCCGACGAACGGCACGCCTACCCCTACACCTTTGTCACTTATCGACGCAAACGGTAAACCTGCAAAGGAATTGCCCGAAAGAGAGGGGGTCAACGACCTCCGCCGGTCGTGGTCACCTCGCCGTCGTTGTTGAACTTCACTTCGGTGACGGGCGCCGTATTCAGTTCAATCTGGTATCCCCAACTGTAGCGCGACACCTCTACGATGCCGGCATCGGGGTACTGCGTAGCCGTATAGGTGAGCAGATTGCCCGGCAGGATGCCTATCTGCAACGCCGAAGGCAACACCTGCAGATTGCCGTCGACCTCTTGCCAACCGCCGTCGCGGTAAAACTTCAACTCAAAACCGTTGCTCAACCACAATTTATAGCGGGGCTCATCATCCTCCTCTTCGGCCTTGAGCACCTGCACATCGGCAAAGTAATTGTCGACAAACTGGTGAATGGCAGCCGGCAGATGCTGATAGTCTACCCGCTTGTCATCGTCGCAAGAACTCATCGCTACCCAAGCGAACAAAACCATAAAACTGCACAAGATTTTCTTCATAAGACTCTTTTTTGAATGAATGACTATACAGCATCATAACAATATTAGAGGGTAATGGGTCATCTTTTTATGCAAAATTTTAGCTCGAAAGAGCACAAAGAGCAAAGCATTTTGTAACACGTTTGTAACAATCGCCTGTCATATTGCCACAAAAACCCCTGATTGTAAAAATAATGTTAAATACCAGCGATTTTTTTCTACTTTTTGCTTGCATATAAAATTATATGCGTACATTTGCAATGTGTTTTTCATGGTATTAGAATTAAGGTTAACAAAGATTGGTTGTCGTGATGACAATCAATTTTTTTGTTTTAAACCTTTTGCGCCGGAATCGAGGGGTTTTCGTACCTTTGCCCCACCTAAACCAAAACTCGATTTCCCATGAAACTTCGTCTATTATCGTTTATCATCTTACTCGTTTCTATTCTCCCGGTTATGGCCGGTGACGGCAGTTCGGCCCAATCGCCCCTCACCGTATCGCAGGCCCTCGCCAAGAAAAACGACCAGAAAAGCTACTACGTGAGCGGATATATCGTAGGCGAATATCGCGACTACTCCAACAACAAGCATTTCTACTACCTGGCTCCGCCCTTCGACGGTACTTCGGCCTACCTGATTGCCGACGATGTAGACGAGATGGACCTGAGCCGAATGATGCCCGTACAGATAAAAGACTATGTCGACAACTACAACCTCGACGAAAACCCGCAATACTGGCGCAAGCAGCTCACCGTGAAAGGTACGCTCACCGACTACTTCACACTGCCGGGCATCAAGAACCTTACCGACTGGATTGCCCCGGCCGAACCGCTCGACGACGAGTCGCAATACTGGAATTTCTACGAGACTTTCGAGACGAAAAAAGCCTATACTCCCGCCGGAGAGCAAATGTACAGCGGCGGCACCTACACCAGCAGCGAGACCTGCCGATGGGAATTTACGGGTGCTACCTACGGCGACAGTTCCAACGACATGAAGTGGGACAACGCCGCTGCTCACCTGCGCCTCACCCAATCGACCAGCGGCGAACCGGGCTATATCTGCATGCTCGACGACAAGACCGACGGCATAGGCTACATACGACTGTGGACCGCCCGCTACAAAGAGGACAAAGGAGCCGCCTCGTTCGGCATCTTCCTCTCCAACGACCAAGGGGAGAGCTGGGAAACCGTGCAAACCGACATCGCCATCGAGAAAGAGCTCACCGAATACCAGTTCAAGATTATGCGCCCCGGCACCTGGCGCATCAAGATTGCCAAGACCGACCCGTCGACCAACGGCATAAACATCGACAACATACACATCAGCGACTACTACACCCCGTCGGCCGTTACAGCTACCTCTACCGAGGCCACAACTCGCCTGTGGGGTACCCAAGGCACTCTCTGTTTCGAAGCCTCACAGCCTGTCAACCTCCGCATCCATACCCTCGACGGTACTCTCGTAAGCGAGCAACATATCGCCGGCCACGGCTCCCTGCCACTCCCTGCGGGCTTCTACCTGGTATCGACACCGACCAGCACCGTGAAGGTGGTGGTGCGATAGTACGCCAACTTGTTTGTCGATGCAATCGATTCGAAATTCAAATACAAAAAAACGCCACATCGCATGATGTGGCGTTTTCTATATTCGGTAACCCTATCTCTTGATTACTCCTCGTTCAGAGTAACACGCTTGAAGGCAACAGCCGTAAGCTCTTTGTTGCTGGTTTGGAGATATTGTTGAATGTTGTGCTTCGGATCTTTTACGAACGATTGCTCGAGTAGACAAACCTCTTGATAGAATTTGTTCAGACGACCTTGAGCAATCTTGTCGAGCATCTCTTCCTTCTTACCCTCTTGACGAGCTTTCTCTTTAGCGATTTCGAGCTCTTTAGCTACCACGTCGGCAGGAACATCCTCGCGACGAACAGCCAGAGGACTCATAGCGGCAGCCTGCATGGCTACGTCGTGAGCAACTTGATAGTCGGTATCAGCCAAATTGAAACCTACGATGGTAGCCAGTTTGTTACCCGGGTGAACGTATGCCGTGGTATAGGGAGCCGAGATAGCCTCGTAGTAACCGAGTTCCATCTTCTCGCCCGTTTTACCAATCTCGTCAACAATCAGGTTGGCAACGGGAGTACCGTTGATTTCCAAAGCCTTTACAGCGTCCATATTGGCAGCTTTTGCATCGATGGCAGCGTTGAGGATAGCACGGGTCAACTCTACGAACGATTCGTTCTTAGCCACGAAGTCCGTTTCGCACTTCAAGGCAACGATAGCAGCGAAATCGCCTTTAGCGGCAGCCAAAACACAACCTTCAGAGGCTTCGCGGTCTTCGCGTTTTGCAGCGACGGCCTGACCTTTTTTACGAATAATCTCTTTTGCAGCTTCAATATCACCGTTGGTCTCGGTCAATGCATTTTTGCAATCCATCATACCGGCACCCGTCAGTTTACGCAGCTTGCTGATTTCAGCCATTGTAACAGCCATATACTTAATCTCCTATTCTTTAAATTAGAAACAAACAAAGAGTGGAGTCGGTTCTTTGACTTCACTCTTTGTCTTTTGATTATTTTTATTCTTCTACTTCTTTAGCTTCGGCTTCAGGAGCTTCCTCGGCATCGGCAACCTCGGCATCATCGGCTTTCTTGCGCGAGATACGAGCTTTGCGCTCTTTCTTTACAGGAGCCTCCTCGCCTTCGGCAGGAGCATCTTCTTTCATAGCTTTACGCTCTTCCAGACCCTCGGCAATAGCACCGCAAACGGCGTCGAGGATAACTTCGATCGATTTCGAAGCATCGTCGTTGGCAGGAATTACGAAATCTACGTCATTGGGGTTGGAGTTGGTATCGACCATGGCAAATACGGGGATACCCAGACGGTTGGCCTCGCGTACGGCGATGTGCTCTTTGAGAACATCGACAACAAACAGGGCCGACGGCAGACGGTTCAGGTCGGCAATGCTACCCAGCGTCTTCTCCAATTTGGCACGTTGACGAGAGATTTGCAGTTTCTCACGTTTCGACAGGTTGTCAAACGTACCGTCTTTTTCCATCTTGTCGATGGTCGACATCTTCTTCACAGCCTTGCGGATTGTGGGGAAGTTGGTCAACATACCACCCGGCCAACGCTCGATCACATACGGCATATTTACGGCAGAAGCCTTGTCGGCAACCACTTGTTTAGCTTGTTTCTTCGTAGCTACGAACAGGATTTTCTTGCCCGATTTGGCAATCGATTTCAAGGCAGCAGCGGCCTCGTCGATTTTGGCTACGGTTTTGTACAAGTCGATGATGTGGATACCGTTACGCTCCATGAAGATGTAAGGAGCCATAGCGGGATTCCATTTTCTTTTCAAGTGTCCGAAGTGAACACCGGCTTCCAATAATTGGTCAAAAGTTGTAATAGACATTGGTTTGATTTTAATTTGTTTACATTCTACTTATACAACCTCAAGGTAGCTTACCCCACAATAGAGTAAAGTCCTTGCGGTTTGGATACTAAACACAAATATATCTTCGGCACAGAGCCGTCGCATATTAACGTTTACTGAACTGGAATCTCTTACGAGCTTTGGGACGTCCCGGTTTCTTACGCTCAACAGCACGCGGGTCGCGAGTCATGAAGCCTTCGGCTTTGAGGGCCGACTTGTCTTCGGGGTTGATTTTTACCAAAGCACGCGAGATAGCCAAGCGCAGAGCTTCGGCCTGGCCTTTGAAACCACCACCGTTCAGGTTTACTTTGATATCATATTTCTCGGCAACGCCCAGTTTTTCGAGCGGTTGCTTTACAATGTATTGAAGTATCGAAGAGGGGAAGTAAACGGCCAACTCTCTTTTGTTTATGGTTACTACACCCGTACCTTCGCTCACAAATACTCGTGCTACTGCGGCTTTACGTCTGCCTAATGCATTAACTACTTCCATATTACTTATTTAAGGGTGTTAATATCAATTGTTTTGGGGGTTTGTGCAGCGTGGGGATGCTCGCTACCTGCATAGATATATACATTTCTCAGCAGTTGAGCGCCCAGTTTGTTTTTGGGAAGCATACCTTTCAGCACACGTTTGAATAATTTCGATTCTCCTTTTTTCATCAGAACAGCAGGAGAGAGCTCTCTCTGACCACCGGGATAGCCCGTAAAGTTCAGATAAACCCGATCAGTCCATTTTTTACCCGTCAATTGCACTTTGTCAGCGTTGATGATAATCACGTTATCACCGCAATCTACATGAGGAGTATAGCACGGTTTGTATTTACCACGCAATATCTTAGCAACTTTTGCACACAGACGACCCAAAACTTGGTCGGTTGCATCTACTACAACCCACTCTTTCTTAGCGGTCTCTTTGTTTGCAGAAATGGTCTTATAACTTAAAGTATCCACCGTTTATTGTTTTAATAATTAAACACTTAAATAACAGCAGTGCATACATTCCCGGCCAAAGGAATAACGACTGCCATTCAAATTTTCTCAAATTTGGGTAATAATCGGACTGCAAAGGTACACGCTTTTTATTTGAAAAACAAAAGATTTTGATTTTTTTCTTCGTAAATAGCCTTCAACCCCACAACATTATAATAAAACCAAACTATCCCCACGCAAAAATCGACTAACCAGCGCCAACCCGTCGGCCTATTAGAAAAAAGATAGAAGAGCAAGGGGGGGGCGCTTCTTTTGTGTCACCCCGCACTCGATGCGGGGACCAGTTCATGACATAAGAGGAATAGCAACAGTAACTCTCCCCCCAGATATTTATGGATACAGCGTCAGAGCGCATGACCAAGGGTGTCACCCCGCACATGATGCGGGGTCCAGATAAGTGTTGCTTATGGGTACTACAACGCGGGTACCTCTTGAATACCGAGTTACCGTTCGGAATGACCGAAGCGCGTAGCCCAGTCCGGCCTATGGGAGAAAGCGGAAAGAAAAATGGCGGAGAGGGACGAACATGGGAAAAAGATGTTTGAGCCGAAGTGTATCGGTCGAGAACCTGGAGCTGTATAGCCAGCCGAACAGCTGCTACGGAGCGAGCCCGGCGAGTTCTTTTTCCCCGGACCTCGCAGTCATTTTTCAGCTTTCGGACATCAGCCGGGAGCTTTCTTTTGGCTTCCCCTTTTCTTTTGCGGGAAAAGAAAAGGGCGATTCTGGATGCACGGGCCGTGCTCCCCAGTGGCCCGGACGGTACTGCCGGCTGTTTTCTTTGGGTATAAACAGCGGGTATATCCTGGATGCCGCGTCGAGAACCGTGTCAGCCCGCACAGCGATGCGGGGTCCAGGAAAGAGAATCTTACGAGTAAACTTGCCGGTATTCTCTGGATCCCGCGTCGGAGCGCGGGATGACCTTTGCCGATATTCCTGAATCCCGCATCGGAGTGCGGGATGACTGGGAGACCGCATCAGGGGCGATTGAGCAAACTAAAAAGGTGATTATAAAAAAGTGCGGTATAAGTTTACCAAAGGTACGGGATGACCTTTGCCGATATTCTCTGGATCCCGCATCAAAGTGCGGGATGACTGGGTGACCGCATCGGGGGCGATTGGGTAAACTAAAAAAGGTGATTATAAAAAGATGTGGGATATGTTTACCAAAGGTACGGGATGACCAAGGCGGGTATCCCCTGGATCCCGCATCAAAGTGCGGGATGACTGGGTGACCACACCGGAGGCGATTGGGTAAACTAAAAAAGGTGATTATAAAAAGGTGTAGGATCTGTTTACCAAAGGGCGGAATGACCTTTGCCGGTATTCTCTGGATCCCGCGTCGGAGCGCGGGATGACTGGGCAACCACATCGGAGTGCGGGATGACTGGCCACCCTCGCGACGTACCCTCCGGGGGATTGGGGAGGGCATAAAAAAAGAGCCGGAAGGTTGTCTTCTTCTGACTTCCTTCC
>NZ_CAMMHD010000009.1:0-121450 GCF_946496565.1 uncultured Barnesiella sp. | reverse complement strand
AAAGACGAGCGCAGAGGCAAACGAAAAACGAAGTTTTCGACATTTGACAGTGCCGGGAATAAAAGAGCCCCACCTGTTCGCAGTGAGCAAGTGGGTATGGGCAGGACCAAATCGTTGTCGCGACCAGCCGTTTCAACAAAAGGCATTGATGAGGATCGGTACGCTCACCTCGAGTACGATACCATGCAGAACGGCGATGGGTATGAGCTCTTCGCCTCGTGTGGTATTGCGTACAATCATGGGCAGGCACACATCCATCGAGTTGATGCCGGCCACCGATATAGGCACCAGTCGTCCGCCCCAGCGGGCCAACGTAGGAGTGCCAAAGAGGGCAATCATTTCGCGTATGACGTTGGCAAGCAGAGCCACGGTAGCCAGTTCGGTAGCGCCCTGCACGCCGAGGGTTGCACTCTTGAGGTCGGCAATCAGCACCGACGAGAGCGAGTAGTATCCAAACCCGCTCCCCACGAGCAGGCAGTCGCTGAGGTTACGCCCGTGCAGCAGCAATACCCCTATGGCCGAGAAGAGCAGGGTGCCGGCGATGGTAAAGAGGGGCAGCAGCGACATGCGAGGATTGAGCGAGCGGACCAGCTGGCGCAAGTCGGTGGCACTGCCCAGACTGATGCCTACTTGCAGGATGAGCAGCGAGAGGATAATCATAGGCAGGTCGTGCCCGTGCAGCCAGTCGGGTGCCTGGTTTGAAAGTCCCAGCGCAATACCGGCCACGAAACATCCCAGAATGAGCAGATTCTCTTTCATAGTTTACCTCCTTTCTTGAAGAAGAGCCGTTGGGCAGCCCGGGCAGCCACGATGCTGCCGACTACGCCCAGGCAGGCAATGACCAGAGCTTGCCAGCCAAATCGGTACAGGTTGTCGATGAGGTCGCGGTTAGACCCTATCGAAATACCGAAAACAAACAACAGCAGGCATACGGTGGCCTGAATGCCCCATTTCGTAGCCTTTACGCAGGAGCGTCCCCGCAGGAGCATCCCTACGCCTATGCCTATGGCGAGTAAGATGAGAATGCGAAACATAGTTGTACACGCTTTTGTGCAGCACTTCTCCGTCGGCCGTATATGCCGAGGGTTACCTGGCTGCAATGATGGTAATATAGAGTTTGATTGAGTCTGGGGCGAGGTGCTTGCCCCGGTCGGGAGTTGTGCCGATAGCGGTGCCACTACTCCCTTTATAGAAGGGGAATGGCTCAAATGAACCCGCTGAACCAGTGGACATACACCGTGGGCGAGGTAGGCGATGCGTTACCTCGAACGATGGAAAATCGAACTTTGTTCAGCACTAATATCATACAAATAAGCGTATAAAAATTCGATGCAAAGGTAGCTATCTTTTGGTTACTCCCAATAGAAGCGTGGCGAACTTAATATTATTTAAGAGATTCGCCGGCTTTTTTGCACTCGTTGTTCGTTGGCTGGTGTAGACCTGTGGGAGGATTAGGGGCTCGACCGTCATTCGAATGCTGTTTCCTGTCTACGAAGTTGAGCGGTAGGCGCGGCATGACGACCGGGGATAGAAGTAAAGAGGGCCGTGTCGATTTTCGCGCTCGACACAGCCCTCGATTAGTCGTATTCGATCTATCGAATTATTTCTTGGCATTCTCCTGTTTGCAGCAGGGCGTGTTGGCTTTTTTGCAGTTGGTTTTGCAAGGAGCTTGTTTGCCACAGTTGGCGTTCTGTTTGCAGCAGTTGGCATTCGACTGGCATTTTTTCTGGCAGTTTGCCCTGCACTCTTTGCCGGTGCAGTTGGTGCACTTGCACGCTTGGCAATTCCCTTTACACTCTTTGCATTTGCAATCGGTGCATTTGCACTCTTTCTTATTGCATTCCTTTTTGCAGCACTCGGTTTTCGCTTTGTTGTCGGTCGTGTTTTGAGCAACAGCCGGTAAAGCGATGATCGAGGCGGCGGCAATACAGGCCATAATAAGTAATTTCTTCATAGGTCTTGTGTATTTTAATGAGATTACGTTGCAAATATAATACGAAGTCGTTGTGACTCAAATACAACGATTCTTATTTTTTCGAAAAAGCAGGCACAAGGTTTGTAAAAGGTGTAAAATCGTACTGATTCTTATCTGTACCGTACGCTCTTCACGAACTTTTCGACTTGCTGCTTGCGTCCTCTTTGCCCCTGTTGTGGACGAAGACAGGCTGCGCCTCGGCAAAGCACAAATAAATTTGCTTTTGCTCTCGGCTTGCACCTCTTTGGCCCTGTTGGGGCCCGAAGATAGGCTGTGCCTCGGCAAAGCACAAATAAATTTGTTTTTGCTCTCGGCTTGCACTATCTTTGACACAAAAACAAAATTCAAGACAATGAAACTTAAAATTTATTTATCGCTACTGCTGCTCGTTTGCCTCGGAGGCAGCCTGGTACGGGCCGACGAGCACCCGAAACGGGAGTTCCGTGGAGCGTGGATTCATACGGTGGGGCAGAGCCGTTACCGCGATATGGACCGGGATTCCATGCAGCGCTATTTCAATGAGATGTTGGACAGTCTCCAGCACATCGGTATCAATGCGGTGATTTTCCAGGTGCGCCCTACGGCCGACGCCTTCTATCCCTCGCAGTTGGAGCCGTGGAGCAAATATCTCACGGGGCAGCAAGGGGTGGCTCCCAACCCTATGTGGGACCCGCTGCAATATCTGATTGACCAGTGCCATGCCCGCAATATGGAGTTGCACGCCTGGCTCAATCCCTACCGGGTGGGGACGGTCGGAGCCGAGCCGCTGGCACCGTCGCACATCTATTACAAGCATCCCGAGTGGTTCGTCCAATATGGTAAACAGCTCTATTTCGACCCGGGATTGCCCGAGTGCCGCGAGTTTATCGGCCGGGTGGTCGACGATATTGTGACTCGCTACGATGTCGATGCCATCCACATGGACGACTATTTCTATCCCTATCCTATTGCCGGCAGCGAGTTCCCCGACGATAACAGCTACGCCCGCTATGGTAACGGTATGGAGCGGGGTGACTGGCGTCGCGAGAATGTGAACCTGCTCATCAAGGAGTTGAGCGGGATTATCAAGACGCGCAAACCCTGGGTGCGCTTCGGTATCAGCCCCTTCGGTATCTACCGTAACCAGAAGAGCGACCCCGACGGCAGTGCGACCAACGGCTTGCAGAACTACGACCAGCTCTATGCCGATGTGTTGCTGTGGACCCGTAACGGTTGGGTGGACTACATGTTGCCGCAACTCTATTGGGAGATCGGCCACAAGGCGGCTTGTGTCGAGACGCTTATCTATTGGTGGAACAACCATGCCAACGGCCGGCACCTCTATATCGGGCAGGATGTGGTGCGCACCATGAATGCTACCGACGTGAATCCCATCTACACACAGTTGAACCACAAGATGCAGTTGAGCCGCTACCTCGACCACGTGGGGGGCAACTGTTTCTGGCCGGGCTACTCGTTGCTCGAGAATTACAAGGGTATAGCCGACGACTTGCGCAACTACTACCACGCCGTACCTGCCCTTATCCCGGCTTATACCTTTATCGACAGCAAGGCTCCGGCCGAGGTGAAGGGGCTCAAGGCCAAGTGGACCCCCGACGGTTACGAGCTGCAATGGAAACGCAAGGAGACCAAAGACGAGATGCAGAAACAGATTTACTTCTGTGTCTATCGTTTTACCCCGAGCGAGAAGATTAACCTCTACGATACCTCTCATCTGGTGACGGTGACCCGCGATACCCGCTGCCTGCTCCCCTATAAACGGGGTACTCGCGAGTATGTCTATGTGGTGACGGCTGTAGACCGCATGCACAACGAGAGCGACGGCAAGAGCAAGAAAGTGAAATTGTAACCGGTCTTGTCGAGACCGAACGAATTTGGCGGCGTTGGCTGCCGAGGAGGCCACCCCCGGTTGAGGGGCGGCCTCCTCTTGTTTTTTAATGTTGGGTTTTCGGGACGGTCAGGCTCTGAATCCGACACGTACCGGCTGAGGAACTCTCAAGTCGGGGCGAAGGGCCAGTCGCGCTTCGGCTTCGTCGATGTCGGTCGCCTCTACGGTGCTGAGCAGCACCCGGTCGGTACGGTCGTGGCCGGGAATGGACATGATGCGGCGAGCCATGCTTTTGACAATGCCCTGTTCTATCAGGTTGTGCACCCAGCGGCCGTTCCCGAAGTGGGCGTCGCGGTGAGCGGTAGCTCGGGCAATCGCCGCCCGTAGCCGCTGTTCGGCAGCAGGGGTCAGTACAAATCCCCGGTCTTGCAGCGTCTGGCAGGCAATGGCGTAGAGTTCGTCGTTGGTATAGTCTTCGAAATAGAATTTCAGGGGGAAGCGATCCTTCAATCCCGGGTTCGACTGGAGCAGAGTCTGCATCTTCTCTTCATAGCCGGCCAGAATCACAATCAGGTCGGGGTCGGGTTCCGACAGGATGGGGAGCAGGGCGTGAATCACCTCCTTGCCGAAGTCGTTCGACTCCTTGCTGCGGCCCACCAGCGTGTATGCCTCGTCGATAAAGAGCACCCCGCCTCGGGCCTGCTCCAGCACCTCCTTCATGCGGTTCTCGGTGTGACCTATGTATTCGCCCACCAGGTCGGTGCGGCAGGTCTCTACCGTGTGCCCCTTCGAGAGCACTCCCATTTGATGATACAGTTCGCCTACCAGACGGGCCACCGTAGTCTTCCCGGTCCCCGGGTTGCCATAGAACAGCATGTGGTGACGATTCTCTTCGTGGGGGTCGAGGCCAAGTTCGCGGCGCTCCCGGGCAAACCGGGCCGCCAGGCAGGCATCCTGCATGTCGGCTTTCAGTTGAGAGAGGCCAATGAGTCTTTCCAGTTTCTGAGTGGCATTGCACGAGGTGTCGGTCGTTTCGGGGCAGGGCTGTCTGAGGTCGCAGACGCCGGCCTCCTCGGGCAGCGGCAATTCTGTCTCCTCGTCGTCGTTCCATATCGAGTTGTCCGGCATCTCCGACAGAGCAAAGGTCGTATGCTCGTCGAAGAGGTCGGCCAGAGCCGGGATATACTGCAACAGCAAGTCGATGTTCTTTTCCGAGCCGTGGAACACGAAGGGCAGGGCATCGGCACTCTTGAGCCAGTCGCTCAGCAAGTCGAGCATGTTTTCGTTACAGGTGCTGGTGCCCATGCGATCGACCTGCACCACGACCGTCTTTTTGTCGTCGAGGTTGTCTCGCAACAGCGACCAGCTCAAGCGGCCCGATAGCAGGTCGTTGAGGGCAAACCGGCAACAGGCCTTCGGATGGCTGTCGGTGAGGCTGGCCGCCAGAATGCTGGTGGCAAAAGCAGCCGCCTGCGCCTCGTCGCCCGATACCACCCAGTGCCGCTTCGGGGAGGGAGCGGAGGTGTACCAGAGCAGACTGTCGATGAGTTTGCGAATGGCCGTGGGCGAGATCGACCCCTGAGCCAATCGGCTCCACCACGGTTGGTGGCACAGGTGGCCGACGAAGAAGAGCGCTTCGGGGTGGTCGGCAGCCTCTTCGAGGGCGATGTTTTCCCACTTGTCATAGTCGCTGAACAGCGCAAACGAGGCGTAGCCCCGCAGGAGTCCGTTGCAATAGAGAAACAGGTGGCAGCAATCTTCGAGCCAATAGGAGCTGGAGGCCAGTTGGAAACGTATCTTGCGGGGTGCCTTTCGGCCGTTGGGCTTTTGCCACACGTCGGCACCCAGCAGTTGATAACGGGTAGAGTAGATGCGAATCGACACCTCTTGCACCGGGTCGGGCAGAGTGTCGGTCGAGAGTTCGGCAATCAGCAGATTGATAGCATATTCGGGTCCCTCGAGCGAATCGTCGAGCGAACGCATGATTCGTAAAGTCAGAGGATTATTCATAACAACAAATGATTTTAAGGTGAAAAAATGAGAAAAAGAATTGTGCGCTGCCCTCTTCGCCTCACGCGAAAACGACAACTGAACCACGCTCGTTTCCCAGGACGAAACGAACGTAACTTTTCCGATTACGTCAAAGAACGCAACAAATCCGCTCCCTGCGAGTGCGGGTACAATCTTGTCGGGTTCATGCCCTACGGCGCGAACCAGACTCGAAAGCTTGTTGCGTGATACATCTCTTTGACAATCATTTGTTGTATATGATCAAAATTTACAGTCTGCCGCCTGCAGTGGCGAGACTGTGCAGAGGCAAAGGTAGTGAATGGAGTGAGAGCCTGCAAGCAAAATCGGAAAATTTTTTTGGTACAACCCTCTATCTTTTATAAAGATAGCTGTGCACGGGTAGGTGTATAAGGTGTCAGTAGGTGGGGCAATGTTCTGTTGTTTATGGAGGTGTCATGGTCGATACATCGGACAACGTCCCGACAGTTGTCGCTCTCTCGGATATGTTCAAAATCATCAAAAATTTAAACCAAAGATTTTTGCAAAAAAGCCCCTTTTTGCTATCTTAGTAGCGCAAAAAAGAGATAAATATCATGGCGAAGCGAGTATACTTGGGCTTAGGCTCGAACCTGGGGAATAAGGAGCAAATCATCAGGAAAGCCATCGACCGGATTGGCAAGCGGGTAGGCACGGTTGTAGCCGTGTCGTCGTTCTACAAGACAGAGCCGTGGGGGTACCAGTCGGTACATACCTTTTGCAATGCGGCCATGGCTGTCGATACCGATTTGCTGCCCGAGGAGGTGCTCTCGACCGTACAGGCCATCGAGCGAGAGTTGGGGAGCAAGGACCACCGGCGGAGCGACGGCAGTTATGCCGACCGGCTTATCGACATCGACCTGCTCGACTACGACGGCCAGGTGCTCGACACCTATGCGCTGGTGCTTCCTCACCCCTACATGCACAAGCGCACCTTTGTGATGGAGCCTCTCGCCGAGATTGCCCCGCAGTGGATGCACTCCGTTCTGGGCAAGACGGCTGCCGAGATACTGGCCGGCCTGGAGGGGCGGTAACATCCAGGGAGAGAATGCCGTATTTGCTGCGGTAGCTGTCGTGGCAAATTGAAAATTCGTTGCGAAAAGAGCGATAAAATTTGGTATTGCTCGCGGCATATATTATCTTTGCCGCGCAATTACAAAAAACTGTGGAAGGATTTGGCTGCTTGCAACCACGAAAAAAAATGCTAAAACTGCGTTACGGGGTCTCGCCGAGGCCCGTCCGGCTTTATCAAAATCAGTTTACTTTCGTGGGCTTTGCAGTCGTTCTTCCTTGAAAAAGAAGTATTTACTATTTATTCAAGAGAGAAATGAACTATTTGTTTACCTCGGAATCGGTGTCGGAAGGACACCCCGATAAAGTGGCCGATCAGATTTCGGACGCTTTGCTTGACGAGTTCCTGGCCTATGACCCGAACTCGAAAGTTGCTTGCGAAACCCTTGTGACGACCGGGCAGGTCGTTTTGGCGGGCGAGGTTAAATCGAATGCTTATGTCGATTTGATGGAGGTGACCCGTCGGGTAATTCACCGGATTGGATATAATAAGAGCTCGTACAAATTCGATGCCGACTCGTGCGGCATCTTCTCGGCCATTCACGAACAGTCGGCCGACATCAACCGGGGCGTGGAGCGTGCCGATGCCATGGAGCAGGGTGCCGGCGACCAGGGCATGATGTTTGGTTATGCCTGCAACGAGACAGACAACTACATGCCTCTCTCGCTCGACCTGTCGCACCTATTGCTCATCGAGCTGGCCGCCATTCGCCGCGAGGCTTCGGCCATGACCTATCTGCGTAAGGGGCGGGTGACATCGTATCTGCGTCCCGACTCGAAGTCGCAGGTGACTATCGAATACAACGAGAAGAATGAGCCGGTGCGCGTGCACACCATTGTCATCTCGACCCAGCACGACGAGTTCGTGACGCCGGTCGATGGCTCGAAAGAGGCACAGGATGCTGCCGACCGCGAGATGTTGCAGACCATTTATAACGATGTGAAGACGGTGCTTTTGCCCCGCGTGATAGCCCAGTTGCCCGAGCGGGTACGGGCTCTCTTCGACGATCAGCTGGTGCTGCTGGTGAACCCCACGGGCAAGTTTGTCATCGGCGGGCCTCACGGCGATACCGGTCTCACGGGTCGCAAGATCATTGTCGACACCTATGGCGGCAAGGGTGGTCACGGCGGTGGCGCCTTCTCGGGCAAAGACCCTTCGAAGGTAGACCGTTCGGCTGCCTATGCCGCCCGGCATATAGCCAAGAACCTGGTGGCCGCCGGTGTATCCGACGAGATTCTGGTGCAGGTATCCTATGCCATCGGGGTGGCCGAGCCGGTGAGCATCTACGTGAATACCTACGGCAAGTCGCATGTGCCGATGAGTGATGCCGAGATTGCCCGTCGCGTGGGCGAGATATTCGACATGCGTCCCCGGGCTATCGAGGAGCGGTTGAAGCTGCGTAACCCCATCTATGAGGAGACCGCGGCTTATGGCCACATGGGCCGTAAACCGCAGACGGTGGTCAAGACCTTCACGTCGCACTACAACACCGAGCCGGTGGTGCGCGAGGTAGAGCTCTTCACCTGGGAGAAACTCGACTATGTGGATGTAGTGAAGAAAGCCTTCAATCTCGACTGACCGATAGACCGGTCGAAACGGAACCATACGAAGGGTGTGCCTGCGATTTTCGAACGGGTGCACCCTTCGCTCGTTTTCGACAGGGGTAATTCGGCGAGGCTGTTGGGGGATGCCTTTAGTATTTTATCGGGAAAGAGAGATTAGAAGTTGCTGAAATTCTGGGGTTTGATGACGAACCCGATACGCAGCCGGGAGTGGAACTTGTTGTAGTCGAGCAGTCCCTCGCCGTAGCCGTTGTAATATTGCAGGAAGAGATACTGGTTCTCGTTGGGGAAGAGGCGGGCACTCAGCTCGACGACGGTGTTGAAGTTGAAGTTCCAGCCGCTGCGTTTGGTGAGGATGATGGAGGCTCCGAATCGGCGGTTGTCGCTCAGGTAGCTGCCGGCCAGTTGGAAGATGCCGCAATACTTGAGTATGTCGCGGTTGTTGCCGCTGTCGATAATGGGTATCCAGGTTTTGAATTGCAGCTCTACGTTGTGATCGACGGCAAGTGCACCCATAAGCGAAATTTTGTTCCAGCTGCGAGACCAGATACTGTCTTTTCCGTTCGACTCATGCTCGACGAGGAGCGTGACCTGTCCGATGAAGCGGTCGTGGTAGATGACCGGGTGCGTGAGGCCTATGCCCGGATTGAAGTTGAGGTCATACATGGGGAGCGACTCTTGGAATACGTTCCAAAAAGCCTTTTGCGTGTAGGTGATAAAGAGGTAGGTATCGAAGGGCAGCTTGCTCTTGGTGAGTCGCTGGCTGATACTCAACTGAAATTTTACATCCGAATTTTGTCCGGTGGGTCTCCCGCCCAGAGTAGAACCCACGATGAAATAGTTGTCTTTGAAAAGCGAGAAGTAGGGGCGCTTGTCCAGCTCTTCGCGTACGCTGTCGGGATTGTACTTGGGTACATTGTTGCGTATCTGGGCATTGGCGACGACTGCCAGAAGGAGCAAGGGGAGGAGAATGGCAAAACGTTTCATAGACAAGGTATAAGATATTTTGCAAATATATAGAAAGTCGGGAGTATAAAAATAAGCTCGCTTGATTTTTATACCAAAAGGTGTATCCTGTATTCTACCAAAAGGGAAAAGGATTAACCGCTACAAGTGAAAACCGCGTTTTCACATGGTGTTGCGTCGTACCTCCTTTTGGAGGTGCAAATATAGGCTAACTTCTCGGAGATATATAGTCAAAAAGGTCGTTCTTTTTTGTCGTTTTTTCCAGAAAGTTCGGGCTCGGTCGAGGGTTTTGACCGATAAAGTTTGGCTTCTCCCGCAAATCGAGTACATTTGCAAGAAAAGAAAAAGGTTTTACATGAGCAAAATAGGCGCAATATTGTGTGTGGGTGTGCTGCTGTTGAGCGGTTGTGGAGGCAAAAGTCACGAGTTTTCGGTCGAGGGGACCCTCAACAACCTGGGCGGTCGGCCTGTCTATGCGGTTTACAGCACCGAGAGCGGTATCGTGGTCGATACCCTGCGTCCGCAAAACGGATATATCGCCTTTAAAAATTCGTCGGCCGAGCTTATTCCCATTCAGTTTTATTATTTCGACAAGACTCCGTTTACCCAGATTTATGTGCAGAACGGCGACCGCATCGAGCTTTCGGGCGACGGGCAAGACCCCTTCGGCCTGAAGGTGAAGGGCAGTTCGCTGAACAAGGAGCTGTTCAAGTTCAACCAGGAGAACAAGGAGCTGTTGCAAACCTGGCTGGCTGAGCGTAACGCCTCGGCTTCGGGTTCGCGCACCCCTCGGTACGAACAGTTGTGCCGGGAGCTGCAGGGGGTGGTGGCCGACTATGTGGGCAAGCATCGCGACTCGCCCGTGAGCGCCATCCTGTTGAGCAACTATCTGCTGGGCGAGGCCGATCAGGCCCGTTGCGATTCGCTCATTGCCCTGCTCGACCCCGGGGTGCTGGCCGGTGGGGCCGGAGCTCCGTTGATGCGCTATCGGGAGTTTGAGAATACGTTGAAAGCCGATTCGGTATTGCCCTACCTCTCGCTGGTCACGGTGGCCGATACCTCGTGGATAATCGATGCCCAGGAGGCTCGGGCCACGCTGCTCTGTTTCTGGGCAGCCGAGACGGCCGGGACCCGCAGCTACGAAACTTTCCTGGGCGATATGGCCGCCCGCTACGATACCGCCGTGCAGGTGATAGATGTGTCGCTCGACCGCGACAGTGCCGTATGGCGCCGGACGGTATCCCCCGACACCGTGCAGTGGACCCGGTTGTGGGCCAAGGGGGGCTACCTCTATGCCGGGGTGAAGTGGCTCGACATACACCGCCTGCCCTATCTGCTGGTAGCCGATTCGACGGGCCGGGTGGTGGCACGAGGTCTGTCGCCCGACTCGACCCGGGCCTGCATCGACCGGATGATTAAACCCTAATCGGGTGTATATAACCTGCTTAAATCTATTACTATGTTGGTGAAAGTTTTCGGAGCAGCCGTGCAGGGCATCGATGCCCTGGTCGTCACCATCGAGGTGAACTGCTCGCAGGGAATTCGATTTCTCATGGTGGGGCTGCCCGATGCGGCAGTCAAGGAGAGCCACGAACGCATTGTCTCGGCCGTAGAGCACAACGGCTATAAATTTCCACGTCGACAAGTCATTGTGAACATGTCGCCTGCCGACATCCGCAAGGAGGGGGCCTCTTACGACCTGCCTCTGGCCATCGGCATCCTGGCCAGCGACGGCAAGGTGAAGAGCAACCGCCTGGGCGACTACATGCTCATGGGCGAACTCTCGCTCGACGGTTCCATTCTCCCCATCAAGGGAGCTCTGCCTATCGCCATCAAGGCCCGCGAGGAGGGATTCAAGGGGCTGATTATCCCGAAGGCCAATGTGCGTGAGGCGGCCGTGGTGAACAACCTCGAGGTCTACGGGGTGGAGAACCTCACCGAGGTAATCCGCTTTTTCGATGGAGAGATGGAGCTGGAACCGACCGTTATCGACACCCGGGCCGAATTTTTCAAGGAGTGTACCCGTTTCGACCTCGACTTCAGCGACGTGAAGGGGCAGGAGAGCGTGAAGCGTGCCTTCGAGGTCGCTGCTGCGGGCGGGCACAACATCATACTCATAGGTCCGCCGGGGGCAGGCAAGTCGATGATGGCCAAGCGGTTGCCGTCGATACTCCCGCCGCTCACCCTGCAAGAGGCCCTCGAGACCACCAAGATACACTCGGTGGCCGGCCGTATGGAGCGGGGCAGTTCGCTGCTGTCGCAACGTCCCTTCCGGGCTCCGCACCACACCATCTCGTCGGTAGCGCTGGTCGGTGGCGGTGCCTATCCCCAGCCGGGCGAGATCTCGCTGGCTCACAACGGGGTGCTCTTTCTCGACGAGCTGCCCGAGTTTTCGCGTCAGGTACTCGAGGTGATGCGCCAACCGCTCGAAGACCGCAAAATCACCATCGCCCGGGCCAAATACTCGATTGAATATCCGGCCAGTGTGATGCTGGTAGCCTCGATGAACCCCTGCCCTTGCGGCTATTACAACCACCCCGACAAGGAGTGCATCTGCAACCCGGGGGCCATACAGCGTTATTTGGGAAAAATATCGGGTCCGCTGCTCGACCGCATCGACATACAGGTAGAGATTGTGCCCGTACCCTTCGAAAAAATATCGGATACCCGTCCGGCCGAGTCGAGCGAAGCGATACGTCGGCGTGTTGTGGCCGCCCGGGAGGTTCAGGCCGCCCGCTTTGCCGAGTATCCCGGCATCTACTGCAACGCCCAGATGACTCCCCGACTGCTGAACCGCTATGCCGCACCCGATGCCGCCGGGCTCAAACGGCTGAAGGATGCCATGGAGCGATTCCACCTCTCGGCCCGAGCCTACGATCGTATCTTGAAGGTAGCTCGCACCATTGCCGACCTCGACGGATGCGAGACGGTGCAGGTGCAGCACATCAACGAGGCGGTGAACTACCGCAACCTCGACCGCGAGAACTGGGGCGACCGTTGAGTAAAGGGCGTTTTTTTCGCCGGCGAAGCAGATAACCGGGATAGGGATAAAGACAATTTAAGAAAAATATCTATTTTTGCCGCGAAAAGGAGACCTTGATGTCCTTCGCGGGAAGATGATGCAATTGAGAATCCTTAAACTGATAACTGAAAAATATAACCATCATAACATTAGCAATGAAGAAAATAGGCTTGTTGGGCATATTCTTATGCCTGAATTTTATGCTGTACTCCGACACCCTGAAAAAGGTAATCGATGTGGAGTACAAGGACAACACGGTGGTGAGCGTGGTGCTCTCGCCCGATTTGACCATGAAGTTTGTCGACGATGCCCTCGTTTTTGAGAGTGCAGAGACCGACAACAGTTTTGCCTTGGCCGATATTTCGGGTTTTCGCTATACCAAGCGGGCCATTTCGGGAATCCACGAGGTCACGGGCGAGACCTTTGTCGTGACAGCCGAGTCGTTGCAGATAAACGGATTGCCCGCCGGAACGACAGTGCGGGTATACGACCTGAACGGCCGCGTGGTGGCCGACGCACAGGTCGACGGCGAGTTCCGTCTGGCGTTCGACCGGTTGCCCGGTGGGGTCTATGTGGTCAACTATGGCCAGGTGTCGCGCAAGATTATCGTCGCTCCACGAGGGTAATCCTTCCGATAGAGAGTTGTAATAAATAAAAGAATATCATACCAGTAGTTCAAATAGAAAAACATGAAAAAACTATTCCTCCTTCTCCTGTTGCTGCCGCTTTGGGTATACGGCCAACAGGCTCACCCCTGGCTTCACATATACCACAACGATGTCGATTTCAATTCGGTAAAGGCTACGGAGATTACCGAGATGACACATCGCCTCTCCGATAGCGACGATTCGCTCGACAGTCTCATTGTCAACACGAAAGAGAACCGCTTGTCGGTAGCTCTCTCCGATATAGACCGCTGTGCCGTGGGCACGAATGTTCCCACCGTGTACATCACGATACCCGACTATCCCAACTTGAGCGAACTCTATGACAAGGAGCTCTACCTCGATGCTCTGATCAGTATCGACGGCAACGGTGTAGTCGACGATTTGGAACCTACGGCCGTCTCGATCAAGGGGCGGGGCAACAGCACCTGGAACTATGTGAAGAAACCCTATCGGTTGAAATTCGACAAGAAGATTGCCATTTGCGGTCTGGCCAAAGCCAAGAGCTATGCCTTGATTGCCAACTACATCGACTGTACGCTCATGCGGAATGCCATCGCCTTGAAGATAGGCCAGTTGCTCGAGATGCCCTATACCAACCATTGCCAGCCGATACGGGTCTATTTCAACGGCATCTTTAAAGGGGCATACTTCATTACCGAGAAGATAGGCATTACGGGGGCAAGTGTCGATATCGACGAAGAGACTGGCATCTTGTTTGAGATGGATACCAACTTTGACGAGGACTACAAGTTCTGGTCGCGCTACTACAACCTGCCCATGATGGTGAAAGATCCCGACCTGAGCGAAATTGCCGAGTTGAAGGGGGTGACCCCCGAGTCGCTGTTGACCACCTGGGGCGATGATTTTACCGAGTTTGAGCGCAAGGTTTTTATGGGCGAGGATCTCTCAACCAGCCTCGATATGGAGTCGCTTGTCAACTACCTGATAGTCTATAACGTGTGCGGCAATCGCGAGCCCGTGTGGCCCAAGAGCGTCTATCTCTACAAGGCCAGTGCCGACGATCTCTATCACTTCGGTCCCATTTGGGATTTTGACTGGGGCTTTACCTACAACGACGGGGTGGAGAACCAGGTGACCGACAAACTGTTGCTGGAGATGTTCGACTATCCGCAATACGGTGGTCCGTTCCTGATGCAAATCAGCAAGACCCCCGAGTTCAGAGCTCTCTATAAAGAGAAATTCGACCATTTCAAGACCGACCTCTATCCCTTGTTGTTGGAGTATATCGACGAATATGCCGACACGATAGAGCCGTCGGCCATAGAGAATGGCGTGGTATGGCCGGCCGAACCGGGTCGGACCGAGGGGTCGTTTAATTTCAGGGAGAACCTCGACAAGTTGAAAGAGTGGATCCAAAATCGCATCGACTTTATCTCGGGCCACGAAAACTACGGGCTGTATAACTGATAGCGAACGGATAACGGGTATCCCGTTGTGATATGGAGCGGAGGGGAGAGACCACTGTTGGGGTCGACCTTCCGCTTTGTTTTTTTGCCCTGTTCGGTTGGATAAATCGGTGGCGTTGTCTGTATACCATATAAAAAAGAGTAGGAATATGGACACGAAGAGAGAAGAACGATTGTTGTCGTTGGATACCTTGCGGGGATTCGACATGCTGTTTATCATGGGGTTTGCCTCGTGGGTGGTCGCTTTGAACCGATGTTGCCCGACCGAGGTTGGAGAATGGCTTGCGGGGCAAATGTCGCATACGGTCTGGGACGGTTTTACACAGCACGACCTGATTTTCCCCCTCTTCCTCTTTATTGCGGGCATCTCTTTCCCGTTTTCGCTCGCCAAGCAGCGCAGCCGGGGGATGCCCGATCGCCGCATCGGCCTGCGGGTGTTGCGCCGGGGCGTGACCCTTGTGGTGCTGGGGCTGGTCTATAACGGCTTGTTGCAATTCGATTTTACCCAGTTGCGGGTGGCCAGTGTGCTGGGGCGTATCGGGGTGGCCTGGATGGTCGGGGCCTGGATTTACATGCGGTTGTCGAAGCGGTTGCAGTATCTATTCGTCGCATTGATTCTACTCGGCTACTGGTTGTTGCTGGCTTTTGTTCCTGCGCCCGATGCTCCGGGAGCCTCGCCCTTTTCGCCCGAAGGCAATCTGGCGGGATACATAGACCGCTGTCTGTTGCCGGGACGGTTGAACGATGGCAGTTTCGACCCCGAGGGATTGTTGAGTACCCTGCCTGCCATAGTAACGGCCTTGTTGGGTATGTATGCCGGCGAGATGGTCCGTTCTGCCCGCTTGGGAAGCGGAGCCCGTAAGAGCCTGTGGCTGGCGGGGACAGGTGCAGGGCTTGTCGCCGTGGGGTGGGTGTGGAATCAATGGTTCCCTATCAATAAAACCTTGTGGAGCAGTTCGTTTACCTGTTTTGCCGGAGGGCTCTCGTTTCTGTTGTTTGCCCTCTTTTATTATGTAATCGATGTGCGGGGCAGGCGGTCGTGGACCCTCTTCTTCCGGGTGATAGGTCTCAACTCCATCACCATCTATCTGGCCCAGCCGATGATAGGATTCTCGCATCTGAATCGTTTCCTGTTCGGCGGGCTGGCTTGCTGGGCAGGCGAATATGCCGGAGAGCCGGCGGGTGAGTTGCTCCTTCGTACGGGGTATGTGGTCTGTTGCTGGGTCTTCCTCTATTTTCTGTATCGCAAACAGATATTTTTGAAGGTATAGCGGTGCGCCGGGAGCTCCCGGCTGCACCGTTGTCGGGTTTCCGGGAGGGAATAAAACGGCGTTTACATTTTTTTTATTTCGCAAATTCGGCCGAAATCGCTACCTTTGTTTCTCTTAAACAGGATAGAAAACAAGAAGATAAAAGAAATAGATTGTGGCCAAGGAAATAGTTGAAACTCCGCTTATGAAGCAGTACATCGAGATGAAAGCCCTGCATCCCGATGCCATATTGCTGTTCAGGGTGGGAGATTTCTATGAGACCTTTTCGGGCGATGCCATCGTGGCATCTGAGATTCTGGGAATTACGCTTACCCGTCGGGCAAACGGTGCCGCCCAGTATGTCGAGCTGGCGGGCTTTCCGCACCATGCGCTCGACACCTATCTGCCCAAACTGGTACGGGCCGGCAAGCGGGTGGCTATCTGTGAACAGCTGGAAGACCCCAAGCTCACCAAGAAGCTGGTGAAGCGGGGTATCACCGAGCTGGTGACCCCGGGTGTGTCGATCAACGACAATATACTGGACCATAAAGAGAATAACTTCCTGGCCGGCGTTCACTTCGGGAAAAACAACAAGGTGGGCGTGGCTTTCCTCGACATCTCGACCGGCGAGTTTCTGGCTGCCGAGGGCGATTACGACTATGTAGACAAACTGCTGGGCAACTTCGCCCCCAAGGAGGTGCTGTTCGAGCGCACCAAGCGTAAACTCTTCGAAGAGCATTTCGGCAGCCGCTTCTTCACCTTCGAACTCGACGACTGGGTCTATACCGAAGATGCTGCCAAAGACCGCCTGCTGCGCCACTTCGAGACCAAGAACCTCAAGGGATTCGGCGTGCACAACATGCCTTGTGCCATCATTGCGGCCGGGTCGCTGCTTCACTACCTCGACATTACCCAACATACCCATATTTCGCACATCACCTCGCTCTCACGCATCGAGGAGGAGCGCTATGTGCGCCTCGACAAGTTTACGGTGCGCAGCCTCGAACTGCTCGCCCCCATGAACGAGGGGGGCAAGAGTCTGCTCGACGTCATCGACCGCACCGTCACCCCCATGGGTGCCCGCATGCTCAGGCGGTGGATTATCTTCCCCCTGAAGGATGTGAAGCCTATCGAAGACCGGTTGAATGGCGTGGAGTTCTTCTTCCGCCACCCCGAAGCTCGCGAGGTTATCGACCCGCAGCTCGACACCATCGGCGACATGGAGCGGCTCATCTCGAAGGTGGCCGTGGGGCGTATCTCGCCCCGCGAGGTGGTGCAGCTCAAGGTGGCCCTGCAGGCCATCGAGCCCATCAAGGCGGTGTGCGAGCAGAGCGACGAGCCGGTGCTGCAACGCATAGGCGAGCAACTCAACTGCTGCGCGAGCATACGCGACCGCATCGAGCGGGAGATTGTGCCCGATGCGCCCAACGTCTCCAACCGCGGCGGCATCATCCGCAAGGGGGTGAATGCCGAACTCGACGACCTGCGCGAGATTTCTACCTCGGGCAAGGATTACCTGCTGCACGTGCAGCAGCGCGAGAGCGACCGCACGGGTATCCCCAGCCTCAAGGTGGGCTACAACAACGTGTTCGGTTACTACATCGAGGTGCGCAATACCCACAAGGACAAGGTGCCGGCCGACTGGGTGCGCAAGCAGACCCTGGTGAATGCCGAGCGATACATCACCCAGGAGCTGAAGGAGTATGAAGAGAAGATACTCGGGGCCGAGGAGAAGATACTCTCGCTGGAGGCCCAGCTGTTCAACGACCTGATTCTGGCCCTCACCGAGTTCATCCCGGCCATCCAGCTCGACTCGAATCTGATAGCCCGGCTCGACTGCCTGCTGTCGTTTGTGAAGTCGGCCGTCGAGAACCGCTATATCCGCCCCGAAATTAACGACTCGCTCACCATCGACATCAAGGAGGGGCGCCACCCGGTCATCGAGAAGCAGATGCCCCCGGGCGAGAGCTATGTGAGCAACAGCGTGGAGCTCGACAACGACAAGCAGCAGATTATGATGATTACCGGTCCCAACATGGCCGGTAAGTCGGCCCTGTTGCGGCAGACGGCCCTCATTGTGCTGATGGCGCAGATAGGCAGTTTCGTCCCCGCCGAGGCGGCCAGCATAGGCATTGTCGACAAGATATTCACTCGCGTGGGGGCTTCGGACAACATCTCGCTGGGCGAGTCGACCTTCATGGTCGAGATGACCGAGGCGGCCGACATCCTCAACAACCTGTCGGAACGCAGCCTCGTGCTCTTCGACGAGTTGGGGCGCGGCACCAGTACCTACGACGGCATCTCCATCGCCTGGGCCATCGTCGAGCACATACACGAGCATCCCAAGGCGCGGGCCAAGACGCTCTTTGCCACCCACTACCACGAACTCAACGAGATGGAGCGCACCTACAAGCGCATTGTCAACTACAACGTCTCGGTCAAGGAGATTGACAACAAGGTGATATTCCTGCGCAAACTGGTGCGGGGCGGCAGCGAACACAGCTTCGGTATCCACGTGGCCAAGCTGGCCGGCATGCCCCAGAGCATCGTCAAGCGGGCCAACCAGATCTTGAAACAGCTCGAGGATGAGAACCGGCAGACAGGGCTGGCCAAGCCTACGGCCGAGATTGCCTCGTCGCGCGGTGGCGTGCAGCTGAGTTTCTTCCAGCTCGACGACCCCGTGCTCTCGCAGGTGCGCGACGAGATTCTGCGGGCCGACATCAACAACCTCACGCCGGTCGAGGCCCTGAACAAACTGAATGAGATAAAAAAGATAATCACCGGGAAATAACAGTGATTCATGATGAAGAGAAGCGATTTTGAAATTATGGCACCTGTGGGTTCGTACGACTCGCTGGCTGCCGCCATACAGGGAGGGGCCGACTCGATCTACTTCGGTATCGAGGGGCTGAACATGCGCTCCCGTTCGTCCAACAACTTTACCATCGACGACCTGCACGAGATTGTGCGCATCTGCAACGAGCACGGCATCAAGAGCTACCTCACGGTCAATACCGTCATCTACGACGAAGACATCGCCCTGCTGCACCGCATCGTCGATGCGGCCAAGGAGGCGGGCCTCACGGCCATTATCGCCAGCGACGTGGCCGCCATGACCTATGCCCGCGAGGTGGGGGTCGAGGTGCATCTGTCGACCCAGCTGAATATCTCGAACACCGAGGCGCTGCGCTTCTATGCCCGCTTTGCCGACGTGGTGGTGCTGGCCCGCGAGTTGAATCTGGAGCAGGTCACCCGCATTCACGAGGCCATCGAGCGCGACCACATCGTGGGGCCGGGCGGCGAGCCGGTACGTATCGAGATGTTCTGCCACGGGGCCTTGTGCATGGCCGTTTCGGGCAAATGCTACCTGAGCCTGCACGAGATGAATGCCTCGGCCAACCGAGGAGCCTGCATGCAGATTTGCCGCCGCTCCTACGAGGTGAGAGACAAGGAGACCGGCAATGAACTCGAGGTGGACAACGCCTATATCATGTCGCCGAAAGATTTGAAAACCATACACTTCCTCAATAAACTCATCGATGCCGGCGTGCGGGTGTTCAAAATCGAGGGGCGTGCCCGCGGTCCCGAATATGTGCGTACCGTCGTCTCGTGTTACAACGAGGCCATCGATGCCTGTCTGGCCGGCGACTTCACCGACGAGAAGATTGCCGACTGGGACCAGCGGCTGGCCACGGTATTCAACCGCGGTTTCTGGAACGGTTATTACCTGGGGCAGCGGTTGGGCGAGTGGACCCACAACTACGGGTCGGCGGCCACCAAGCGCAAGGTCTACATAGGCAAGGGGGTGAAATACTTCTCCAACCTGGGGGTGGCCGAGTTTCTGCTCGAGAGCGGGTCGCTGAGCGTAGGCGACGAGGTGGTCATCACCGGGCCCACGACCGGAGCCCTCTTCCGCAAGGTCGAGGAGATACGGGTCGACCTGAAACCGGTCGAGACCGCCGTAAAGGGCGACCGCTTCTCGATGCGGGTCGACGAGAAGATACGTCCGTCGGACAAATTGTATAAATGGGTAGATAGTTCGGAACTTAAATCGAAATAGTTATGTTCAGGAAACGAGCGATTGCAGCAATCTTGGGAATGGCCTGTGTGGGACAGCTCGCCGCCACGAAACAGGGCGTGCCGGCCTACAACGATTACAAGGCTTTGATAAACAGGGGTATCTCTCTCTTCGAAGAGAAGAACTACGTGGGTTGCTCCGATGTGATGCAGGAGGCGCGCCAGGGCGACCTGCCGCGCGAGTTGCGCGAGACGGCCGACTGGTATATCGCGCTGGCCGAGGCCCGCAACCATTCGCCGCAGACGGTAAGTCTGCTGACGGCTTTCCTGCGCGAATACCCCGAGTCGTCGCACACTCTGCAGGCGCGGTTGGCTCTGGCCGACTATTACTACGACCGGCAGGAGTATGCCCGGGCCTTGAAGGCCTACCGCTCGATCAACGTGAGTCTGCTCACCGGCGACGAGGAGGACCGCTGGGGTTACCGCACCGCCTGTTCGCTGTTGAAGACCGGCGAGCCCGCGTCGGCCAAACCGCTCTTTCAGATTCTCATCGGGAAAGATAAATTCAAAACCGGCTCTACCTTCTATCTGGCCTATATCCAGATGAACGAGGGCGACGACCGGGCGGCATTGAGCAACTTTGCCAAGGTCTCGGGCGATGCCCGATACGGCTATTCGGCCCGGCTGCACATGCTGCAAATCTACTTCAAGCAGAAGCGTTTTGCCCAGGTGTTGAGCGAGGGTAAGGAGTTGCTCTCGCACACCACGACCGATGCCGATGCCTATACCGAGTTGCTTCGTCTGTTGGGCGAGAGTGCTTACCACGAAGGCAACGACACCTTGGCCGCCGACTACCTCGAGCGCTATCTGCAACGCACTGGCCAGCCGCAACGCTCGGCCCTCTATGCGATGGGTGTGATGGCCTATCGTCAGGGCGACGATGTGCGGGCCATCAACTATCTGGGCCAGGTGACTGTCACCGACGATGCCCTGTCGCAAAATGCCTACCTCTACATCGGGCAGGCTTACCTGCGGGCCGGCGACAAGAACAACGCCCGCATGGCCTTCGAGATGGCCTCGCAGGGCAACTACGACACTCAGGTGCGCGAGACGGCTCTCTATAACTACGCCCTCTGTCTCTACGACCGGTCGGCCTCGCCCTTCGACAATTCGGTGGGGGTGTTCGAGCGTTTCCTCAACGAGTTCCCCGAGTCGCGCTATGCCGACCGCATCAACGACTACCTGGTCGAGGTCTACATGACGACCCGTAACTACCGGTCGGCCCTGGCTTCAATCGAGAAGATACAGCGGCCCGACAGCAAGATACTGGCCGCCAAGCAGCGCATCCTGTTCCAGCTGGGTACCGAGGCGTTTGCCAATACCCGCATCGAGGAGGCCCGGCAGCTTTTCACCCAGGCTATCGGCGTGGGCAACTACGATGCCGACATCCGCGCCAAGGCTTCGTTCTGGCTCGCCGAGTGCCTGTATCGTCAGGAGCAATACGGTGCCGCGGCCCGCAACTACTCGGCATTCCTCTCGGCCTGCAAGGACAAGCGCAGCGAGATGTATGCCCTGGCCTGGTACGACTGGGCCTATTGCCAGTTCAAGCAACATAACTTCGCGCAGGCGCTCGACGGCTTCTCGCGCTACCTCTCGGCACAGACGGGGGCCGACAAGCGCATGGTGGCCGATGCTTATGCCCGCACCGGCGACTGCTACTACTACGCCCGTCGCTATGCCGATGCCGAGCAATATTACGCACAGGCGCAGCAGACCTATCCGGCCGGCGGCGACTACGCCCTCTTCCAGAAGGCATTCATGGCCGGGTTGCAGAAAAATCAGGAGCGTAAAATCGAACTGCTCGACCAGCTCATCGCCCAGTATCCCCGCTCGGGTTATCTGGCCAATGCCTGGTTCGAAAAGGGACAAGCCTATACGATACTCAACCGCAACAACGAGGCCATAGCCAGCTACCGCCAGCTGATGGACAACTATCCCCAGAGCGCGATAGCCCGTAAGGGCGGCCTGCAGCTGGGCATGGTCTACTTCAACAACGGCCAGACCGACGAGTCGGTAGCCGCCTACCAGCAGGTAATCGAGCGCTATCCTACCAGCGAAGAGGCCCGTGTGGCCGTGGCCGACCTCAAGTCGGTCTATGTCGAGAAAGATGCCGTCGATGCCTATGCCACCTACCTCAACCGCGTGGGGCTGGCCGAACAGGCACCCGTGGGCGAACTCGACTCGCTCTCCTACATGGCTGCCGAGCGCACCTACATGACGGGCAAGGGGGCGGCCTCGCTCGAGAAATATCTGCGCAACTACCCGGGTGGGGCCTTTGTGGTGCCGGCCCACTTCTATGTGGCACAGGCTGCCTTTGCCGCCAAGGAGTATGACAAGGCCCTCGCCTCGTTCGACTATGTGGTGACCCACAGTCCCGACGGCGAGTTTGGCGAGGAGTCGTTGGCCCGTAAGTGCGAAATCCTCTATCTGAATGGCCGTTACGACGAGGCTCTCGAAGGTTTCAAGGCCCTTGAGAAGAAGGCCACGACGGCCGAGAACAAGCAGGCGGCCTGGCTGGGCATGCTGCGCATAGCCCGCAACAAGCAGCAGTACGACCTGGTACTCGCTGCCGCCGAAGGTCTGCTGGGCGAGAGCAAGCTGTCGCCCGACCTGCGGCAGGAGGTACTCTTTGCCCGGGCCGATGCCTGTGCCCACAGCGGGCAGGGCGAGAAGGCTGCCGCCGACTGGCAGGAACTGGCCCAGGATACGCGGTCGGAGTATGGTGCACAGAGTGCCTACCTGCTGGCCCAATATCAGTTCGACAACAAAGCCCTCAACAATGCCGAGAAGACCCTGAACGCCTTTATCGACAAGGGCACCCCGCACAGCTACTGGCTGGCCCGGGGCTTCCTGCTCATGGCCGACATCTACGAGAAGCGGGGCGAGACCTTCCAGGCCCGGCAGTATCTGCAGAGCCTGCGCAACAACTATCCGGCGAGCGACGACGATATAAGTGCCCGTATCGACGAGCGGCTGGCCCGATTGGGAAAAACGGAGTAGAACGATTCAATACATGTAACTTATGAAACGGTTTTCTTTTTTGACGATACTGATCATTCCCTTCGCCCTGTCGGCACAGCAGGCCGACTCGCTGCGTCGGGAAGTAACCATAGAGAAAGACTTTACGCCCATCGTGCGCGATGCCTCGAAAATCAACACCCTCCCCGAGGTCGAGGCGCCTACGGTCACCCGGCAGTCGATACAGTACAGCGACTGGACGGTTCCGGCTCCGCTCGAGGCCCGCGCCGTGTTGTTGCCGGCCGGCGGTTTCGGCGACCCGGCCCGCGAAAACCTGAAGCGCGGCTATTTCGATTTCGGTCTGGGCAATTACTGGAACATGGTGGGCAATGCCGGCTACCGCATCCTGCAAAGCGAGAAAGACCAGTTGGGCGTGTGGCTGCAACACCGCTCGACCTGCGGCTCGGTAGACTACAACCAGACTCTGCCGGGCTATGAAACCTCGCGTACGATGAGGCAGCTCGAAGAGCGGGTGGTGGCCGACTATCGCCATTCGTTCGAGAAGCTCGACCTGGGTATACGGGGCGGCTATCGGTACGACTCGTTCAACTACTACGGCCTGCGTTTCCCCGGTGTGCAGGGCATCGCCTCGCCCGGGCAGGAGATAAACCGCTTCTTCCTCAAGAGCCGCATCGCCTCCAGCAACCCCGATGCCCAACTGCGCTACTCGGCATCGCTGGCCTACTACCGGTATGGCTACCAGCGGGGCTATCTGCAAGGCGACAAGGGGGCTGCCGAAAATGTGGTAGCTGCCGATTTCGCCCTCGTGGCCCCCATCGACCCCAGCAGCGACATAGCACTCGACGGCGCGTTCGACTATGTGGGCTACAACCGGTTGCCGTCGGCATCGGGCTATGGCATGCTGTCGCTCAATCCGCGGTATAGCTGGCACAACGACCGGGTGTCGCTCTCGGCCGGTGTGAAGGCCGACATCTCGTTCAACAACGGCACCATCTTCCGCTTTGCCCCCGATGTGCGTTTCGACTGGACCATCGTGCCCGACCTGCAGTTCTACACCCTACTCACCGGAGGCAAGCAACTGAATACCTGGCATCGGGTATCGGCCCGTACGCTCTACTTCAATCCCTCGGCCGTGGTCGACAACAGCTATACTCCGCTCGATGCCCGGCTGGGGCTGCGGGTCAACGCCCTGCGCGGCTTCTCGATAGGTATTTCGGGCGGCTACGAAATCGGTAAGAATGTTCTTTTCCTCGAGCCCGAACAGACCGTGAACGGCCAGTTTACCGGCGTGTCGCGCTTCTGGGGTATCGATGCCTATGCCTGGAAAGCCGGTCTCGACCTCTCGTATCGCTACGGTACCCTGTGGGAGGCTTCGGCCCGGGTCGACTATTGCCGCTGGACCACCACGGGCGGCGGTCAGGTGGTATCGTATGATCGGCCGCAATGGCAAGGCGGGGTGAATGTGCGTTACAATCCGCTCGCTGAACTCTCGCTCGAGGCGGGTTACGACTTTGCCGCCGTGCGCAAATACGGCGTGCTGGGCGCCATCCCCGACATGCACCTCGTGCGTGTGAAAGCCTCGTATGCCTTCACCTCCTGGTTCTCGCTTTATGGTCTCACCGACAATCTGTTGAACCGTAAATACGACATCGCCTACGGTATGCCGGCTCAGGGAATCAGTTTCATGTTCGGAGTCGATTTCAAATTCTGATTCCCGGTCTCTGCGGTACCTTTGTCTCCGATACTCGGGCTATACATTATTTAATAAAAAAGTAGAAAAAAAGGCTGTTTTACAATTCGATTTCCTATTTTTGCGCAAAATTTGAACGAAAGTTGCGTGTATGGCGAAGAATTTGGTAATAGTAGAGTCTCCGGCAAAGGCTAAAACAATAGAGAAGTTTCTGGGAAAGGACTACGAGGTCCTCTCGAGCTATGGTCACATTCGGGATCTGAAGAAAAAAGATTTCAGCATAGATATTAACGACCATTATAAACCTATTTACGAGATACCTGCCGACAAGAAGCAGGTGGTCGACACCCTCAAGGCCGAGGCCGCCAAGGCCGATATGGTGTGGCTGGCTTCCGATGAGGACCGCGAGGGAGAGGCTATTGCCTGGCACCTGTTCGAGGTGCTGAAGCTGAAGCCCGAGAAGACCAAGCGTATCGTGTTTCACGAGATTACCAAAGATGCCATTCTGCATGCCATAGCCAATCCGCGCGATATAGACATGCACCGGGTCGATGCCCAGCAGGCACGCCGGGTGCTCGACCGCATCGTGGGCTTCGAGCTCTCGCCGGTGCTGTGGAAAAAGGTGAAACCGGCACTTTCGGCCGGTCGGGTGCAGTCGGTAGCCGTGCGGCTGATTGTGGAGCGCGAGCGCGAAATCGCCGCCTTCAAGCCCGAGGCTGCCTATCGGGTAGTGGGCGAGTTTGTCCTGCCCGGCGGTGAGGTGCTGAAGGCCGAGTTGAACCAGCGGCTCAAGACCGAAGCCGAGGCGATGGCTCTGCTCGAGGCCTGCAAGACAGCCGCTTTCTCGATTGGCGATGTGACGGTGAAACCCGCCCGCAAGTCGCCCGCGGCCCCCTTTACCACCTCGACCCTGCAACAGGAGGCGGCCCGCAAACTGGGATTCTCGGTGGCCCAAACCATGATGGTGGCCCAGCGGTTGTACGAGGCCGGACACATTACCTACATGCGTACCGACTCGGTCAACCTCTCGTCGCTCGCCCTCAATACGACCAAAGACGAAATCATCAAAACGCTGGGTGAGAAATATCTCCACACCCGCAACTACCATACCCACACCAAGGGGGCACAGGAGGCTCACGAGGCTATCCGCCCCACCTACATCAGTCACCGCGAAATCAACTCGTCGTCGCAGGAGAAGCGGTTGTACGAATTGATTTGGAAACGTACCATCGCCTCGCAGATGAGCGACGCCGAGCTGGAGAAGACCACGGCGACCATCACCATATCGGGGCGCAAGGAGTATTTCGTAGCCGTAGGCGAGGTGCTGAAATTCGACGGTTTCCTGAAGGTGTACATGGAGTCGACCGACGACGAAGGCGATGCCGAGAGCAACGACAAGATGCTGCCCCCCCTGACCCGAGGCGAGGCGCTGACCCTCTCGACCGCTACCGCCACCGAGCGATTCTCGCAGGCTCCCGCCCGCTACACCGAGGCCAGTCTGGTACGCAAGCTCGAGGAGCTGGGTATCGGCCGTCCGTCGACCTATGCGCCCACCATCTCGACCATCCAGCAACGCGAGTATGTCGAGAAGGGCGACCGCAAAGGGACCGAGCGCAAGTACCACCTGCTTACGCTGAGCAAGGGCAATATCCGTGCGGTCGAGAAGAGCGAGATTACCGGCGCCGATAAGGGCAAGTTGTTGCCTACCGACATCGGTGTGGTGGTGACCGACTTCCTCACCGAATACTTCCCCGAGATTCTCAACTATAATTTCACGGCCAACGTCGAGCAACAGTTCGACGACATTGCCGAGGGCAAGACCGTGTGGAGCGACGAGATAGACCACTTCTACAAACTGTTCCACCCCGTGGTCGAGAGTGCCATGGCGCTGCGTCTGGAGCACAAGGTGGGCGAGCGTGTGCTGGGTACCGACCCGAAGAGCGGCCGCCCCGTGTCGGTGAAGATAGGCCGCTTCGGGCCGCTGGTACAGATAGGCACCCCCGATGACGAGGAGAAGCCCCTGTTCGCCTCGCTGCTCAAGGGTCAGTCGATGAGCACCATCACCCTCGACGAAGCCTTGAAACTCTTCGAGCTGCCCCGTACGCTGGGCGACTACGAGGGCAAGACGGTGGTGGTAGGTATCGGTCGCTTCGGTCCCTATATCCGGCACGACGGCAAGTATGTGTCGTTGCCCAAGGAGTACACCCCGCAGGGCGTGACGCTCGACGAGGCCATTGCCCTGATCGAGCACAAGCGCGAGGAGGAGAAGCAGCGCTTCATCAAGAAGTTCGACGAAGACCCCGAGCTCGAGTTGTTGAACGGACGCTTCGGCCCCTACATCGCCTACAAGAAAAAGAATTACAAACTGCCCAAGGGCACCGAGCCCGCCTCGCTCTCTTTTGCCGACTGCATGAAGATTATCGAGGAGGCCGACAAGGCACCGGCCAAGAAGAAACCGGTCCGCAAGAAATCGACGAAATAAGAGGCGGTTTATCCTATTGCAGCGAACGCTTTGTCCCCAACCGGGGAGCAAAGCGTTTGTCTTTTTTTGAGCACTCTTTTTGAGAATACGAGGTACCCTGTGGCAGGCCCGGCCGACGGGGTGTCGCACAATTTGCCGCAGAGATGAGGTAAATTTCGAAAGGTGTGCTTATTTTTGGAAAAGATAAAACAGAGCGTGTATGGCAAAGGAGCTTTTCAATCGATATGTGTGGCTTATCGACCTGCTGCAACGCTACGGCCGCCTCACCCGTCGAGAGATCGACGAGTTGTGGATGCGAAGCGAATACTCCGAGGGGAAGCCGATGGCGCGGCGTACCTTTATGAATTACCGGCAGGCGATACAGGAGATGTTCGACGTGAATATCGAGTGCGACCCCTCGACCTACGAATACTACATCGAAGACCCCGAGGCCCTCGAGGGTAACGGGGCCCGGGTGTGGGCGCTCAATACCCTCTCGGTCAACACCCTGCTCAACGAGAGCCAGGAGCTGCGCGACCGCATCGTGCTGGAGAATATCCCTTCGGGACAGAAGTTCCTGCGCCAGGTCTTCGAGGCGATGAAGGAGAGCCGCATGGTGTGGCTCTCGTACCATTCGTTCCGCCGGATTACGGGGTCGCGCACGCTGGTGGCCCCCTACTTTGTGAAGCTCTTCAGGCAGCGGTGGTATGTGGTGGGCCTCCCGGCAGGAGAGCGCAGAATCAAGACCTATGCGTTGGACCGCGTGACCTCACTCGAGTTGAGCGACCGCACCTTTGTCTATCCCGAGGGGTTCGAGCCGGCCGACTATTTCAAGGATTGTTTCGGCATTACTTACGGCGAGCAGCTGGCCGAGGAGGTGGTGTTGCGGGTCTCGGCCCTCCAGGCCAACTACCTGCGCACGCTGCCGTTGCACGAGAGCCAGGTCGAGAGCGAGCGCGGCGACAGCCATTCGGTTTTCCGCTACCGGTTGAAGATTACCCCCGACCTGGTGCAGGAGCTCTATGCCCTGAGTTTCTGGCAAGCCGAGGTGTTGGCTCCGCAGTCGTTGCGCGAGGCGGTGGCAGCGCGGTTGGCCGAGAGTCTGGCCGGTTATCGGGGTCCGTTGTCACAGCGTTGAGCCACGTGGCTCAATCGCCGGTATAGACCGCCTTCATCGAGCCCAGCGCCAGTTTGCCCTCCACCTTCAGGGGGATGCGCCGCGAGTCGGTGCTGATCCAGGCCGAGATGTTGTCGCTCGTCTTTTTGCCCGAAGTATCGTAGAATCGGAACCGCACCTTGAAGGTGCTGTACTCCTTTTTGTTCTGTTTGAGAATCTCCTGTCCCAGATACTCGATGTCGAGGTATTCGAGGCTTTTTCCCGAGAAGATTTTGGTCTTGTAGAGCTGGTTCATGGTCATGGCCCTGAAGTCGAAGGCCCGAATCACATAGAAGATGCTGAGCATGTCGTAGACGATGCCCGGCTCGGTGAGGGTGTAATCCTCGATGGCATTCCGCTTGGGTCGGTAGAGCCGTATCTTCCCCGTGGTAGCCGATTCGGTATGGGAGTAGTGCACCTCGTCTTTGCGGTAGGTACCGCCCTCGTCGGCGAGCTTGGCATAGTAGATGGGCAGCAGGTTGCTGTTGCGGCGCATGTCGGCTACGAGGGTGTCGCGCACCCGGAAGATGTTGTCGGCAAAAGGCAGCGTGCGCGCCGTCATCACCGAGTGGTAGCTGTTGGGGCGGACGGTCAGCTGCAAGGTAGCCGTGGCGGCCCGTTTCCAGAGAAACCCCAGTTGGTAGATGATGTCGTAAGTGAGGTTCTCGGGTTGCACTCCCGGTAAGGTTTGTGCCTGGGAACTCGTGACCGACAGCAGGCTGCCGGCGAGGAGAGCGAGTGTCAGCACGGCGAGGCGTGCCTTTGCAACGATAGACGTATGACTCTGGGTACACATGGCCTTGTAAGAGTTAAGCAGGTCAGTAACTTCGTTTCTTCTCCTTGGGTTTGTTTTTCTTGATTTTGTCGGGCTTCTGTCGGTCGACGGGGGTGGCGTATATGTCCCACTCCTGTTCGATGTCCCAGTTGGCCTTCAGTTCCAGCTCCTGGGGGTAGTACGACACCTCTTCGGGCTGTCGCTTCTCGGCATAGTTGCCGGTATCGTATTTGCCGTTCCCGTTGCTGTCGATGTAGAGTCGGGCATAGTAGGTGCCCGGGTTCATGTACATGAATTCGGCCCCTCCGTTGACGACAGGAGCCGACCTCACCGGTTTGTCGCCCGAGTCGAGAATCTCGACGATGGCCGAGTCGGTAACTCCGGTGATGGCAAGGTAGAGGTTGGCATAGTCTTCGAGAGCCTTCACCTTGAATTCTTGCGTGTAGTCGTCGGTGAAAAGCCCGTAGATATTGGTGAAGGCGGTCGAGTCCATCACCACGCGGTAAGCCTCGCCAGGCGTCCACTTGTAGGAGAGGGTATAGTCGCGTATGGCTATCGAGTCCTGCTGGAAGGTGACAAGCGAGTCGGCTACGGGAATCCACAGCGTATCGCGTTTCTGCTCGAGGTGAATCTTGCCCCGGTCGTAACTCTGCAGCGGTTCGGCAAAGGAGAATCGCAGCGGGCGGTACAGGTCGAGCGAGCCGCTCGTCTTGGAGCTCATCTGCAGAAATTCGATTTTGGGAGCCTCGATCGAGTCGCCCTCCTCTTTCTTCTTCTCTTTTTTCTTGGTGTTCTTGTATCGCCTCATGGTGAACTTGAGCGTATCGTTGTAGAGCGACAGTTCCCGGAGCGAGTCGGTGCGCAGGTACTCGGCGGCAAAGAGCAGGGTATCCATGTTGTAGATGGTCGAGTCCTTAATCCAGTATTGCAGGCTGTCGTTGTGGGGCGACCGCTCGAGAATGGCCCAGTCGTCGCTCTCGAAGTTGAGCGGCGTCAGGCGGGGCAGCGAGTCGGCCGGAGCCTTGAAGTAGATGTTGAGCCGGCGGCGGTCGGTGCGCTCGGTCTTGTCGAGGTATTGCGACTGAAACCCCTCGTTGAACGAGGTGAGCAGAATGTCGTTGGGGTAGAAGTGGGTGTGGTTGTACTCGATGATGGTGTCGATGGTGACACTGTCCTTCCACAGGGTATCGACATGCAGCTTGACATCGGCCGTAGGCACGACGATGGAGTCGAAGAAGGCAATCTCTTCCGACGGGTTGTCGAACTTGTAGTCGCGGTTGAGGTCCTTGAGGGCGAAGAGCCGATATTTGCCCGGGGCCACGTTGCGTATGGTGAAGTGCCCCAGTTCGTCGGAACTGGCGATTCGCTCCAGCGGCAGCTTCTGGAAGGCCGAGTCGTCGAGGTTGCTGTGCAATCCTACCAGCATGCCGGTCACCGGCTCCAGGTCGCTGGCATTGAGCAGGATGCCCGACACCTGCAGCGAGTCGATGGTGGGGCCTGTCGAGAAGGAGTAGGCAAAGCTGTAGAGCGGGTTCTTCTCGTTGTTGTCGACAATCGAGTTTGAGAAGTCGATGGTATAGGTGGTGTTGGGCAGCAACGAGTCTTTGAGCTCTACGGTCACCTTGCGCCCCAAGGCCCGGATTTCGGGCATGTCCTTTTGCGGGGGCGATACGATCACCTTTTCGCCCGGGCTTTCGACCTGGATGATTTCGTCGAATTCGATTTCGACCCGCTGTTTCGACACGTTCAATGCGCCGGGAGCCGGGGTGCTCTTGACGAATACCGGCGGGGTCTCGTCGCGGGGCCCTCCTCCGGGGCGCGACATGTTGGCACAGGAGTATATCGACAGCACCAGCACCAGAGCGGCGGCAAACCGATAGGCGGTCGTGGGGGAAATAGGTCGTTTCGAGTTCATTGTCAACGGTTTTGAATATCAAAGATAGTACAAAAAAATGATAGGGCCCAATTCCGGCCGGTACAGACCGGTAGCGGGTACTCTCGATTCGGGTACAAAGATAGCATCCCCACCGCTATGCCGCAAGAAGATAGAACCCTTTCCCGAGGGGCGGAGGAGTGTTGGTGCACCCTTATGCAAAGATATAACAAAAAGCGCGACCACATTCTTCTTTTCGATTATTCGGCAAAAAGAGCGTTAATAATAAATAAATCGAATAATTTTGGGCATCTGTGAAAAAATAATATATCTTTGCACCTTGATAAAAATACGAAAATCAATTAAAACAAAAAATAAAGTACTAATCACATGCAAAACAAAGGATTTATTAGAGTCATTGCGGTTTTGCTTACACTTATCTGCTTGTTCTACATTTCGTTTTCGGTTGTAACCACTGTTTACAACAACAAAGCGAAAGAGTATGCCGCCGGCGATGAGGCGAAGTATAAACATTATATCGACTCTATCTCTACGGAAAAGGTGTATTGGTGGTATTATACGTATCAGCAATGCCGTGAAATGGAAATAGGTTTGGGCCTCGACTTGAAAGGCGGTATGAATGTAATGCTGCAAATTTCGGTGGCCGATGTGCTCAAATCGTTGTCGAATAACAACCCCGACCCCAATTTCAATGCGGCTATTGCTGCCGCACAGGCTGCACAAGCCGGGAACAACGATTTTATCGCTTCGTTCTACGACGAATACAGAAAAATCGATCCCAATGTGCGCCTCTCGGCTATCTTCAGCACCTTCCAGTTGAAAGACAAGATTACGCCGAAGTCGACCAACGAAGAGGTAATAGCCGTTTTGCGCAACGAATTGAACAGTGCGGTAGACAACTCGTATAATGTATTGCGCACGCGTATCGACGGCTTCGGTGTGGTTGCTCCCAATATCCAAAAGTTGGAGAAAGACGGTCTTATCTCGATAGAATTGCCGGGTATCAAAGAGCCCGAACGTGTAAGAAAACTGTTGCAAGGTAGCGCAAACCTCGAGTTTTGGGAAACTTATAAGCTCGACCAGCTCATTGCCAAACTCGATGCTGTAAACAACGCTCTGGCTGCTGCCAATGCCGGCCAGACTACCGACTCGGTAGCTGCCGAGGCTCCCGTTACCGAACCTGCACCGGCTGCAACCGACACGACGGCTACTGCCGCTGCCGCTACGGGCGACAGCACCGCTCGGTCGCTGAAAGCCAAACTGCAGAAAGAGGAGTCGGATGCCGAAATGATGGCTCGTTTCCGCAAACAGAATCCGTTGCTTTCGCTGATGAACTATACACAAGCCTACGGCGGTTCGCCGGTAATCGGTATTGTGAACAAAAACGATACGGCTGCCGTAAACAGCATGTTGTCGAGCAAGATTGCCCGCGACATCCTGCCCAGCGACCTTATCCTGCGCTGGACGGTGAAACCCATCGACGAGAAACAAACCATGTATGAACTCGTTGCCCTTAAAGCCGGTAAAGGAGGAAAAGCTCCTCTGGGCGGCGACGTGATTACCGATGCTCGCGACGATTTCGACAAGATTAAAGGCTCGGTAGTGAGCATGACCATGAATGCCGAGGGTGCCAAGACGTGGGAGAAACTGACCCGCGACAACATCGGCAACGCCATCGCTATCGTGCTCGACAATCAAGTATATTCGTTCCCCAATGTATCTGGTGCCATCACGGGTGGTAGCTCGGAGATTACGGGCGGATTCTCGCCCGAAGAGGCCAAAGACTTGGCCAATGTGCTCAAATCGGGTAAGATGGCAGCTTCTGTAACGATTGTACAAGAAGACATCATCGGTCCTTCGCTGGGCCAGGAGGCTATTCAAAACGGATTGATTTCGTTCTTGGTCGCTTTGGTGCTGCTGATGGCCTATTTGATTATCATGTACGGCTGGACGCCGGGCCTTATTGCCAGCTTCGGTGTGATATGCAACCTTTTCTTCACTGTGGGTATTCTTGCCTCGCTGCAAGCCGTGCTCACCCTTTCGGGTATTGCCGGTATCGTGTTGTCTTTGGCTATGGCGGTCGATGCCAACGTGCTGATTTTCGAGCGTACCAAAGAAGAATTGCGTGCGGGTAAGAATATGAAATCGGCGGTTGCCGATGGTTACAAGAATGCATTCTCGGCAATCTTCGACTCGAACTTGACCTCTATCATCACGGGTGTGATTCTGCTGATTTATGGAACGGGTCCCATCTTGGGCTTTGCCACAACCTTGATTATCGGTATCGCTACTTCGTTCTTTACGGCTATCTTTATCACCCGTCTCATTTTCGAGGCTGGTCTGAACCGCGGGAAATTCAATAATATGACTTTCACTACGGCTATTTCGCGTAATTTCCTCACCGATACCCACATCAATTTCGTAGGGTTGCGCAAGATAGGTTATATCTGCATTCTGGCCGTAATAGCCGTGTTTGTCGTTTCGTTCTTCACTCGTGGAATGAATCAAGGTATCGATTTCTCGGGAGGCCGTAACTATGTGGTTCGATTTGAACAACCGGTAAGCCCGCTCGAAATCGAAAATATGCTTGAGCCTTCGTTCGAAGGACATTCGTTGTCGGTAATCACCATCACGAGCAGCAATCAAGTGCGTATCTCGACCAATTACCGTATTGCCGATAACGGCGAGGAGGTTGACCGTGAAATCGAAACAAAACTCTACGAGGGAATGAAGAGCCTGCTGGGCGATACTACCTATGAAGAGTTTTCCAAGAATATGATTCAGAGCCGCCAGAAGGTAGGCCCGACTATTGCCGACGATATTAAGGTGGGAGCCTATTGGGCAGTCTTTTTCTCGTTGATTGCGATGGCTCTGTATATCTTGCTCCGATTCCGCAACATCGCGTTCAGTGCGGGTACGCTGGTTTCGGTAGCCTTTACCACTTTCTCGGTAGTGGGCTTGTACTCGCTGCTTTATGGAGTTTTGCCCTTCTCGATGGAGATCGATCAGAACTTTGTCGCTGCGGTATTGACGGTTATCGGTTACTCGGTGAACGATACGGTGGTAATCTTCGACCGTATTCGCGAGGAAAAAACGCTCTATCCCAAGCGCGATTTGGTAACGTCGATTAATAGCGCCTTGAACAGTACGTTGCCTCGTACAATCAATACGGGACAAAGTACGATTATCGTGTTGCTGTGTATCCTCTTGTTGGGTGCTGAGTCGGTTCGTAGCTTTGCATTTGCCATGCTGTTCGGTGTAATCATCGGTACGTTCTCGACCTTGTTCGTGGCTACGCCCATCGCTTACGAAATCCAACGCCGCAGCATTGCCAAGAAGGCCGCCAAAGAGGCTGCCGCTGCCAAATAAAGCAGGCGCTTAAGCATAAGAAAAAAGGGATCCGAGTTTTCGGATTCCTTTTTTTTGTCACCTTGGGTGGCAAGTCATTGTCTGTGGCAGGGGCCGGGGCTGGCAGTCACAACAAAAGGGGCTGAACCGAGAAGTGTATCCGGTTCAGCCCCTTTTGTACCCCCGCCGAGAATCGAACTCGGATTTAAAGTTTAGGAAACTTCCGTTCTATCCGTTGAACTACAAGGGCATTCAGCCGACAAAAGTAGTATAAAATTTTATATCCGTCAACCCTTTGGGCCGATTAGTCGAAGAGGGCTTTCAATATTTCGGGCGAGTGCAGCTCGTCGATGCCGGGCTGGTGCAGGCGGTAGTAGGTGAGTATGCGGTCGAGCACGGCGTTGCGTTCGCCCCGGTTGAAGCGGAAGTAGCGCAGGTTGTTGAAGTCCATGCGGGTGAGCTGCGCGAAAATTTCGGCCTCGCGGGGCTCGAGCGTATAGGCATGTAGCGGGCGGCTGGGGGTGAATATGCCGTTGAGCATGTCGAAGTAGTAGCCCGGGTGGTAGCTCTCCATGTTGGGACTGAAGCCGAGAAATCCGCACAGTTGCAGCAGGAAGCAGAGGTGAAAGTTGGCTTTGCCCTCGTCGATGAGATTGAGCACCTGGATAGCCTGGGCAATGAAGGCGAAGAGCTGCGGGTTGGGCTCGGGCATCTTGAGGGTCTGGCCCAGCATCTCGGCCAGGAACAGCGTCTCGGCATTCTTCACCGGGTCGGTATAGATGTTTTGCAGGGGGAGCATGGTGCGGGCCTCGACAATCTTTTGCAACTCGCGGGTGTTGCGATGGTCGATGTCGAGTTCGAGAATCGAGAAAGGCATGAAGAGCGGGCGGTACATGCGGGCTTTCCGGCCGTTGCCCTGAGGGAAGAGAAAAGCCATGCGACCATACTCACGCGTGTAGAGGTGAGCCACCGCTACCTTGTCGTTGTAGGGGATAATATGCAGAACGATACCTAAGGTCTTTTCGAGCATTCGCGTAATAAGTTTAGTGCAAAAATAACTTTTTTTGAGCAAAAGGGAAGAGCCTCTAAGCGACTGTTTTAACAAGAGTTTTAAGTGGGAAAATGATAAAAGAGCCTCACAGCAAAGGGGGCTCTGGAATATGAGGTTATATTTGTACTATCATGTAAAAAAAAGGTATGGAACGGTTGGAAGTTTTTGATTACTCGAATGTGCTTATTGCGAGTTATTTTACCGATAACCGGGGTTGTGCCCACGAGAATCGAGATCATACGCTCATCTATTTATGCTCGGGTGAGCTGGAGATTGAGGAGCGGGGCCGACGTACCGTGCTGCGTGCGGGCGATTGTGCATTTATGCGGCGCGATAACCGCATGTGGTTGCAAAAGCGCATTGTAGGCGACAAGCCTTATCACTCGATTGCTTTGAAATTTTCGAAGGCATTTCTCCGGGAGTTTTATCAGCAACGGCTCGACCCGAGGGAGATTCCTGCCGAGAGTCGCCGGGAGAGAGTGAGTCTGTGGATATTGCCACGCGACCGGGCCGATGTGCGCTCGTTGTTCGAGTCGGTGATTCCCTATTTCGAATCGGGGGAGAAACCCTCCGAGGAGATACTGAAACTGAAAATGGTCGAAGGGGTGTATGTGTTGTTGCATACCGACAGCAGTCTGTACGCCTCGTTGTTCGATTTTGTGGAGCCGTGGAAGATCGATATTCTCGATTATCTCAACGAGAACTACATGTTCGACCTTTCGTTGAGCGAAATTGCCGGTTATACAGGGCGTAGCCTCGCTACGTTCAAGCGCGATTTTGCCAAAGTGAGCGACCTTACTCCCCAAAAGTGGATTATCCGGCGGCGACTGGCTGCCGCTCACGACCTGATCAAGAGCGGGCACCATCGCATTACCGATGTTTGCTACGAGGTGGGGTTCAAGAATCTGGCCCATTTCTCGCGAGCTTATAAAGAGGTTTACGGAGTTCCGCCATCGGCAAAATGAGCTTCTGGGTAAAGTAGATTGAGCCCCGCAACGGGTTTGTTGCGGGGCTCAATCTTTATCTTTGCCTTATAAACAATCAACTACAAGTATGGGAACTATGCAAGGAAAAGTCGCTTTGGTTACCGGGGCAGCGACCGGTATAGGGTTGGCTTGCGCCGAGGCTTTTGCCCGGGCTGGAGCTACCGTAGTGATGGTCGATATTAACAAGCCGACAGACCAGGCAGCCCGGCTGGTGCAAGCGGGGTACGCGGCCGTACCCTACCGCTGTGATGTCTCCGATACGAAGGCTGTAGAAGAGATGATAGGTTGGATAGTGGCCACCTATGGCCGGTTGGATGCCGCGCACAACAATGCCGGCATACAGACCCCGCAACGGCCCATGGCCGAGATTACCGACGAGGAGTTTGACCGCACGGTGGCCGTCGATCTGAAGGGGGTATGGAACTGCATGCGTTACGAGATACGCCAGATGCTCAGGCAGGGCGGTGGTGCCATTGTCAACACCTCGTCGCAAGGCGGAGTCACGGGCTTCCCCGGGCAGGCTGCCTACATAGCCTGCAAGCATGCGGTCATCGGTCTCACACGTACGGCCGCTATCGACTATGCCGCCCAGGGAATACGCATCAATGCCGTGTGCCCGGGTGTGATACGAACCCCGATGGCCGAAGAGTTGCTTCGGCGAAATCCCGATTTGGAACAAGAGCTGGTGCGCGATATTCCGGCCGGCCGCATGGGGCGTCCCGACGAGATTGCCCACGCTGTGCTGTGGCTGTGCTCCGACGATGCCAGTTTTGTAGACGGCCACGCTTTGTTGGTCGATGGTGCATTTTCGATTCATTGAGAGAGGCAAACATGAAAGAAGAGAATCGAACAGGAGCAATAAGCCGCCGGTCTTTTTTCAAGCGGGCGGCTGCGGTCGGAGCCGCACTGGCTCTGCCTTCGGGAATAGAACGCGTTTGGGCCGGGGAATCGCCGGCTGTCGATAAACCGCAGGCCGATCAACCGGTAGGGGAGGCAGCTACGATTGCCACCCGCCGGGTATTGGGCAGCGGAGCGGCAGCCTTGGAGGTATCGGCTCTCGGGTTCGGGGTGATGGGCATGATCTATAATCGCAGTCAGCACCCCGGGAAAAGGGAGTGTATGGCTCTGCTGCATGAGGCTGTGGAGCGTGGGGTAACTCTCTTCGATACGGCCATTATCTACGGACCGCTGACCAATGAGCGGTTGGCGGGCGAGGCGCTGGCCGCCTTTCGCGACCGCATTTGTGTGACGACGAAGTTCGGCCACGAGGTGATTGACGGGAAAGCGACCGGTCGGCAAGACAGCCGCCCGGCTACGATTCGTCGTTATTGCGAGGAGTCGCTGCGTCGGTTGCGCATCGACTGCATCCCCCTCTTTTACCAGCATCGATTCGACCCGCAGGTACCCATCGAAGAGGTAGCCGGCACGTTGGGCGATTTGATTCGCGAGGGCAAGGTGCGTTGTTGGGGGTTGTGCGAGGTGAGTGCCGAGACTATCCGCAAGGCTCACGCCGTGCAGCCGCTCACGGCGATACAGAGCGAATATCATCTCATGCACCGGGCTGTCGAGGAGAACGGCGTACTCGACACCTGTCGGGAGTTGGGCATCGGCTTTGTGCCGTACAGTCCGCTGAACCGGGGCTTTCTGGGTGGTTGCATCAACGAATATACCGCCTTCGACCCGAATAACGACAACCGTCCCACGCTGCCACGATTCCAGCCCGAAGCCATCAGAGCCAATCTGCGCATCGTGAATGTGCTGCAAGAGTTCGGCCGCACCCGGGGTATGACCTCGGCCCAGGTGGCGCTGAGCTGGCTGTTGCAAAAGGCCCCGTGGATAGTCCCTATCCCGGGCACCACGAAGCTGTCGCATCTGGAGGAGAACCTGCGAACCCTCTCGTTTGAGTTGCCGGCAGCCGACTGGCGGGCACTCGAAGCGGCTGTGGCCGAGATTCCTGTCGTGGGCGACCGATACAATGCCGAACAACAGCGTCAGGTAGGTTTTTGAGTCGGTGAATCAATATCCCGATAATCGGTTTCAAGAGGTCCCCTCGTCCCGTATCGAGTTGAACAGGGGTTATATCGAGGGGCGAGGGCGACCCGAAATCGAGTAGTAAAAGGGGGTAAATGAAAGATTTTTAGGGAAAAATTTTGCCAATTCAAAAAACCGCTCTATATTTGCACTCGCATTTGGAAAGGGCGCCTTACTTTTTACATCTAAGGCGCATTTTTATCAAGGGCCCATTCGTCTATCGGCTAGGACGCAAGATTTTCATTCTTGAAAGAGGAGTTCGATTCTCCTATGGGCTACGAATATAAAAATAAAATAATTAGGAGACTATTGAGATGGCAAATCATAAATCGTCGGAAAAAAGAATCAGACAAACACAAGTGAGAAATTTGCGTAACCGTTACTACGCAAAAACTGCTCGTAACGCCGTTCGTAAATTGCGTGCTACTACTGTAAAAGAAGAGGCCGCCGCTTTGTATGTAAAAGTGAGCTCGATGTTGGACAAGCTGGCTAAGAAAAATGTAATCCACAAAAACAAAGCCGCTAACCTGAAATCGAAATTGGCTCTCCACGTCAACAAATTGTAATTTCGTAGAGATTGAAAATCGGCAGGGACACCCCCGCCGGTGATAGGTACGGCCCATTCGTCTATCGGCTAGGACGCAAGATTTTCATTCTTGAAAGAGGAGTTCGATTCTCCTATGGGCTACTTTAAGAGTGCGACAGTAACGGCTGCCGCACTCTTTTTATATTCGGTCGGTCGAGGAGGACCGGCGATGTGTAAAACCCGTGGCGTTTGTCTCTGAAAGGGTGCGATTTCTTGGCGTGATATTTCGTCATTCCAACTTTTTTCTCTATTTTTGTTTGTTCGTGGAGAGACGGCTTTTCGAGCCGCTTCTACCGTGTTTTTCCCGTAAGGTACCGGTCTGAAAACCGGAGGAGGGAAAGACCTCAATACAAATAAAAAGATTCGGATAATATGTCAGAAGGAACAGAAAACAAAACTTATTCAGCCGATAGTATTCAAGTGCTCGAAGGGCTCGAGGCCGTTCGTAAGCGCCCGGCCATGTATATTGGCGATATTGGCGTCAAAGGTTTGCATCACCTGGTCTACGAGGTAGTCGACAACTCAATCGACGAGGCTATGGCCGGTTATGCTACACACATCGAGGTGTATATCAACGAAGATAACTCGATAAAGGTGGTCGATAACGGTCGTGGTATCCCGGTCGACATGCACGAGAAGGAACACAAGTCGGCCCTCGAGGTAGTGCTCACGGTGCTTCATGCGGGTGGTAAATTCGACAAGGGTTCTTACAAGGTATCGGGTGGTCTGCACGGTGTAGGTGTTTCGTGTGTGAATGCCCTGTCGACCTATCTGCGTGCCGAGATTCGCCGCGACGGCAAGGTCTATATGCAAGAGTATGCCTGTGGAAAACCGCTGCACGATGTCGAGGTGATTGGCGAAACCGACGAGCGGGGTACGACGATTATCTTCCACCCCGATGCCTCTATCTTCACGACTACGGTCTACGACTACGATATTCTGGCACACCGCCTGCGCGACCTGGCCTTCTTGAATGCCGGCATTACGCTGTCGCTGACCGACCGTCGGGCAGTCAACGAGAACGGCGAGTTCCGGAAAGATGTTTTCTATTCGAAAGAGGGCTTGAAAGAGTTTGTGCGCTACATCGACTCCAACAAGGAGCACCTGATCGACGACGTGATACACATCTCGACCGAGCGTCAGGGTGTCCCCGTCGAAGTGGCCATGACCTACAATACCACCTACAACGAGAACGTATACTCCTACGTCAACAATATCAACACCATCGAGGGCGGTACGCACCTCACCGGTTTCCGCCGCGGTTTGACCCGTACGCTGAAAAAGTATGCCGAGGATTCCAAGATGCTCGACAAGGTGAAGGTCGAAATCAGCAGCGACGACTTCCGCGAAGGCCTTACCGCCGTTATCTCGGTGAAGGTGATGGAACCTCAGTTCGAGGGTCAGACCAAAACCAAGCTGGGTAACAGCGAGGTAATCGGTGCTGTCGATACGGCCGTGAGCGAGGCGCTGGCCAACTATCTGGAAGAGCATCCTGCTCAGGCCAAGGCCATCGTCGAGAAGGTAATCATTGCTGCTACGGCCCGTCATGCCGCCCGCAAGGCTCGTGAGCTGGTACAACGCAAGTCGCCCCTCTCGGGAGGCGGGCTGCCCGGTAAGCTGGCCGACTGCTCGTCGCGTAACCCCGAGGAGTGTGAGATATTCCTCGTCGAGGGTGACTCGGCCGGTGGTTCGGCCAAGCAGGGCCGCGACCGTATGTTCCAGGCCATTCTGCCGTTGCGCGGTAAGATTCTGAATGTCGAGAAGGCCATGGACCACAAGGTATTCGAAAGTCAGGAAATCAGCAACATGTTCAAGGCGCTGGGCGTAACCATCGGTACGGCCGAGGATTCGAAGCAGGCCAACATCGAGAAGCTGCGCTACCACAAAATCATCATCATGACCGATGCCGATGTCGATGGCGCACACATTGCCACCCTGTTGCTCACCTTCTTCTTCCGCCGCATGCGTCCGCTCTTGGAGCAAGGCTACGTCTATCTGGCCACGCCGCCGCTCTACAAGTGCAAGAGCAAGCGGGGCAAAGCCGAGGAGTATTGCTGGACCGACCAGCAGAAAGACCAGTTCTGCGTGAAATACTGCGACGGCAACGAGCAGTTGATGGAGACGCAGCGTTACAAAGGTTTGGGTGAGATGAACCCCCACCAGTTGTGGGAGACCACCATGGACCCCGAGAACCGTATCCTCAAGCAGGTGACTATCGACAATGCCGCCGAGGCCGACCGCATCTTCTCGATGCTGATGGGCGAGGATGTAGGTCCGCGTCGCGAGTTCATCGAGTCGAATGCCACCTATGCCAATATCGATGCTTAATTGCTGAAACCAGATACGAGTCAGCCCGGTTGTTCAATATCGGGCTGACTTGGTTTAAATAGAGTTGTAACACTCCCCGGGCGATGCCGCGCTGCATCGGGGCCAGGGAAGAATAAAAGAGAGTCGTGTTATGGAACGGAAAGCGTTGAACAGTCTCGGCTACATGGAGCTGATAGCCTTTTTTATCTTTGTGCTGTTTTTGGTCGGCGTCTATTTCGACCTCACTTGGTTGCAAGCGGCCATGGCCGTCTGTTTTGTAGGACCTGTAGCGGGTATTCTGCGCTATCCCAGGCGGTGCAAGTCGACGGGCGAGCCTTTTGTCAAGGCTCGTTTCGCCTGGTCGTTCATCACGCTCTTCCTCTATCTGGGTATGGCCTTCGGGCTGCTCAAGGTCTTTTGAGCTTATGTAACAACAGCGGGGGGGAGTGTCGCTCTGTGCCGCGGGGTACGTGGCCGGGCGGTTGTGAAATAACACCTGTTTTTTCGCTCAAAAGTCCAGAATAAGTTCCCTTTTTATTTGTTTCTACCGACGTTTTCGCTATCTTTGGATAGCCATAGGAGACGAGGCGGCAAGGCCTGCGTGAGAGTGAGGCCGTTATCGCCATCCGACTCCTGCCGTTCACGATTGTTGTATACCCACATTAAACCCCTATAAGATGAAACAGACGAAGAAAAAAGATTCCAAGCGAATCAAAAAGGAAGATATGCTGGCCTTGATGGTCGAGTTCTTCAATCAGGACAGAAAGCGGGTGTTTAATTACAAACAGGTCGCTCATGGGGTTGGGGCCAAGACTACGCCCCAGAAACAGATGGTGTTCCAGTTGCTCGAGGGCATGGCCGAGCAGAACTTCCTGATCGAGGTCTCGCCCGGCAAATACAAGGCCAACAGCCGGGGCACCGAGGTGGTAGGCCGTTTCGAACGTCGTTCGAACGGTAAGAATCATGTCATTACCGACGACGAAGAGTCGATTTTCATTGCCGAGCGCAACTCGATGCACGCCATGGACGGCGACCGGGTGCGGGTGCTGGTCTATGCCAAGCGCAAGGGCCACGATGCCGAGGGCGAAGTGGTCGAGATTATCGAAAAGAATCCGCAGACCTTTGTGGGTACACTCGAGGTGCAGAAGCACTTTGCCTTCCTGCTTACCGACAACAAGGTGCTGGCCAACGACATATTCATTCCCAAGAATGCCCTCAAGGGGGGCAAGACGGGCGACAAGGCGGTGGTGCGCATCACCGAGTGGCCCGATCGGGCACGAAATCCCTATGGCGAGGTTATCGACATTCTGGGACCGGCCGGTGAGAACAATACCGAGATTCATGCCATCCTGGCCGAGTTCGGGTTGCCCTATCGCTACCCCGAGGCTGTGGAGAAGGCGGCCAACAAGATACCCGACACCATTACGCCCGAGGAGATTGCCGCTCGCGAGGACTTCAGAGAGGTGACCACCTTTACCATCGACCCCAAGGATGCCAAGGACTTCGACGACGCCCTGTCGATTCGTCGTCTCGACAATGGCCATTGGGAGGTAGGCGTGCACATTGCCGATGTGAGCTACTATGTGAAGCCCGGCAGCATCATCGACAAGGAGGCCGAGCACCGCGGTACGTCGGTCTATCTGGTCGACCGTGTGGTACCCATGTTGCCCGAGCGGTTGTGCAACGACGTCTGCTCGCTGCGCCCCGATGAAGAGAAGCTCACCTTCTCGTGCATCTTCGAGCTGAACGACGAGGCCGAGGTACAGAAGTCGCACATCGCCCGCACCGTCATTCGGTCGAACCGCCGCTTTGCCTACGAAGAGGCACAGGCCGTCATCGAGACCGGCGAGGGTGATTACAAGGAAGAGATACTTACGTTGAACGACCTGGCTCAGAAACTGCGCAAACGTCGGTTTGAGCACGGCTCCATCAACTTCGACCGTCACGAGGTGAAGTTCGACATCGACGAGAACGGCAAGCCCATAGGGGTCTACTTCAAGGTATCGAAGGAGGCCAACAAGCTCATCGAGGAGTTCATGTTGCTGGCCAACCGTACGGTGGCCGAGTTTGTGGGCAAGCCCAAGGATGGCCGCAAACCCAAAGCCTTTGTCTATCGTGTACACGACCTGCCCGACCCCGACAAGATGTCGTCGTTTGCTGCCTTCATCACCCGCTTCGGCTACAAAATCAAGACCGAGGGCAGCAAGAGCGACCTGTCGAAAGGCATCAACAGCCTGCTGGCCAAGGTGCAGGGACGTCCCGAAGAGAACCTGGTAGAGACCATTGCCATACGGGCCATGGCCAAGGCCATCTATACGACAGTCAATATCGGCCACTACGGACTGGCTTTTGACTACTATACCCACTTTACATCGCCCATACGCCGGTATCCCGACCTGATGGTACACCGGCTGCTCGAGCGCTACATGGCCGGCGGCCGCAGCGTGAACGTGCAGGCGCTGGAGGATGAGTGCGAACACGCTTCGGATATGGAACAGCTCGCTGCCAGTGCCGAGCGTGCCTCGATCAAGTACAAGCAGGTCGAGTACATGAGCGAGCGGTTGGGACAGGAGTACGACGGTGTCATCTCGGGCATTACCGAGTGGGGACTGTATGTCGAAATCAACGAGAACAAGTGCGAGGGGCTGGTACCCATACGCGACCTCGAGGACGATTACTACGAGTTCGACGAGAAGAACTACTGCCTCATGGGGCGCCGTACCCACCGCATCTATCGGCTGGGCGATCCCATCCGCATCAAGGTGGCTCGGGCCAACCTCGAGCGCAAGCAGCTCGACTTTGCGCTGGCCGAGCAGCAATAGCCGGGTTGGGCGAAATCGAATTTTCACGGAGTCGGGCAAGGCGTTTACGCCCTGCCGGGCTCCGTTTTATTTCTTAAAAAGGTCGTAAAAAGGGAGTTATTCTTTTTTTACTCTTTTTTTAGCGTTATCTTTGTGTGGAAAGCCGGTACAGAGCCGGCAGGATAGAATTTTATGGAAGAAAATACAAATGTAAATATCGACTTGGAATATGGCTCCGACGCCATCAAGACCCTCGACTGGAAAGAGCACATCCGTCGCCGTCCCGGTATGTATATCGGCAAGCTGGGCGACGGCTCGCACGCCGACGACGGCATCTATGTGCTGCTGAAAGAGGTGCTCGACAATGCGCTCGACGAGCATATGATGGGCTTTGGCAAACAGATAGTCGTGGAGATTTCGCCCGAAGTGGTTTCGGTGCGCGACTACGGCCGGGGTATCCCTCTCGACAAGGTGCGCGACGTATCGTCGAAAATGAACACCGGCGGTAAATACGACTCCAAGGCCTTCAAGAAGTCGGTGGGGTTGAACGGCGTGGGTATCAAGGCGGTGAATGCCTTGTCGTCGAGTTTCTTTATCCAGTCGTATCGCGACGGCATGAGCAACTCGGTGAGCTATGCCCGGGGCGAAGTCATCTCGGAGAGCGGCCTCACGCCTACCGACGAGCTCAACGGCACGCTGGTGCAGTTTGCCCCCGATAATACCATATTCAAAAACTATGCCTATCGCGAGGAGCTGATTGTGCCGCTGCTCAAGAACTATGTGTTCCTGAACACGGGGCTCACCATCTTGCTGAACGGGCGTAGATACCACTCGCGCAACGGTCTGGTCGACCTGCTCAACGAGAACATGACCACCGATCCGCTCTATCCCATCATTCACCTGTCGGGGACCGACATCGAGGTGGTCATCACCCACGGTAACCAGTATGGCGAAGAGTACTACTCGTTTGTCAACGGGCAGCACACCACCCAGGGCGGTACCCACTTGACCGCCTTCAGAGAGTCGGTGTCGCGTACCATCAAGGAGTTTTACAACAAGAATTTCGAGTATACCGACATTCGCAACGGTATGGTGGCCGCCATCAGCATCAAGGTAGAGGAGCCGGTGTTCGAGTCGCAGACCAAGACCAAACTGGGCTCGAAAGACATGGGCCCCGAAGGACCTACGGTGGCCAAGTTTATCGGCGACTTCCTGAAGAAGGAGCTGGACAACTACCTGCACAAGCACGGCGATGTGGCCGAGGTGATGCTGAAAAAGATATTGGCCTCGGAGAAGGAGCGCAAGGCTATTGCCGGGGTGACGAAGCTGGCCCGCGAACGGGCCAAGAAGGCGAGCCTCAACAACCGCAAGTTGCGCGACTGCCGCATACACTACAACGATGCGAAGGGCGACCGGCGCGACGAGAGTTGCATATTCATTACCGAGGGCGACTCGGCCAGCGGCTCGATTACCAAGATTCGCAACGTAGAGACTCAGGCCGTATTCTCGCTGCGGGGGAAGCCCCTCAACACCTACGGCCTCACCCAGAAGGTGGTGTATGAAAACGAGGAGTTCAACCTGTTGCAGGCGGCCCTCAACATCGAGGAGGGTATCGAGGGGTTGCGCTACAACAAGGTGATTATCGCTACCGATGCCGATGTCGACGGCATGCACATACGTCTGCTGATGATTACCTTCCTCCTGCAGTTCTTCCCCGACCTGATCAAGAAGGGGCATGTCTATATTTTGCAGACCCCCCTCTTCAGGGTGCGCAACAAGAAGGAGACCTACTATTGTTATAGCGACGAAGAGCGTATCGCTGCCATCGAGAAGTGCGGGGCCAATCCCGAGGTGACTCGATTCAAAGGGTTGGGCGAGATTTCGCCCGAGGAGTTCCGCCAGTTCATCGGCCCCGATATGCGCCTCGACCAAGTATCGTTGCGAAAAGAAGACCTGGTGAAAGACCTGCTCGAGTTTTACATGGGCAAGAACACCATGGAGCGACAAAATTTTATTGTACAAAATCTGGTTATAGAAGATGACACCAACCTCGTCTAAACGAATCGCCGTATTTCCCGGGACTTTCGACCCCTTTACCATCGGCCACATGTCGATTGTAAACCGCGGGCTCGAACTGCTCGACGAAGTGGTGATTGCCATCGGTATCAACGACTCGAAACGCACCTATTTTACGGTGGAGCAGCGGCTCGACATGCTGCGCGACTTCTTCCGCGACAATCCCCGCGTGCGGGTTGTCTCGTACGACAGCCTCACCATCGACCTGGCCAGGGAGTGGAATGCCCGGTTTATCTTGCGGGGCATCCGGTCGGTCAACGATTTTGAGTATGAAAAGACGATTGCCGACGTAAATCGCAAGCTCTCGGGCGTAGAGACCATCATTCTGTTTACCGAACCCGAGCTGACCCACGTCAGCTCCACCATCGTGCGCGAGCTCTTGCGCTTCGGTCACAGTGTGGACGAGTTTGTACCCAAGGGTTTGAAACTGGTATAATTTGACAACAAACGATGAAACGACTGTTTTTTGCGATACTCCTGCTGGCTGTGACCGCAGGAGCCGTACGGGCGCAGGGCCAGAGTGAAGGCATGCGCAAACTGAGTCTGGCCGATTTTGCCATCACCAACCTCTATGTCGACGAGGTCGACGAAGCGAAGCTGGTCGAGGATGGCATACGGGGCATGCTCGAGAAACTCGACCCCCATTCGACCTATACGACTGCCGAGGAGACCAAGGAGATGAACGAGCCGTTGCAGGGCAACTTCAGCGGCATCGGCATTCAGTTCAACATGAACCGCGACACGCTGTATGTGATACAGACCATCGTGGGGGGCCCCTCGGAGAAGGTGGGCATCCTGGCGGGCGACCGCATCGTCTCGGTCAACGACACGGTGATTGCCGGGGTGAAGATGAAAAATACCGACATTATGAAACGCTTGCGCGGCGAGGCCGGCACAGTGGTGCGGGTGAGCGTGTTGCGCAAGGGGGTGAAGGAGCCCATCGAGTTCAGAATCGTACGCGACAAGATACCCATTTACAGCATCGACGCCTCGTATATGGCCGACAAGGAGACGGGCTACATACGGGTGAGTCGCTTTGCCGCCACGACCGACAAGGAGTTTTCCGATGCGCTCAAGGCATTGAAAAAGAAGGGTATGAAAAACCTTATTGTCGACCTTCAGGGTAACGGAGGCGGATACCTGGTGAGTGCTATCGGCATGGCCGACGAGTTTCTCGACGACGGGCAGTCGATTGTCTATACCGAAGGTCGCCGTTCGCCTCGCGACGATGCCTTTGCCACCAAACAGGGGCTGTTCCAGAAAGGGAAACTGGTGCTGCTGGTCGATGAGAGTTCGGCCTCGGCCAGCGAAATTCTGTCGGGAGCCGTGCAGGATTGGGACCGTGGCGTGATTGTCGGTCGCCGCACCTTCGGCAAGGGGCTGGTACAACGGCCTATCCCCTTCCCCGACGGTTCGATGATACGTCTGACCGTAGCCCGCTACTATACCCCGGCAGGGCGCAGCATCCAGAAACCCTACGACAAGGGACACGAGGCCTACGAGCGGGAGCTGCTCGACCGTTTCAACCACGGCGAACTCATCTATACCGACAGTATTCATTTCCCCGACTCGCTGCAATATCAGACCTTGAAGAGCAAGCGTATCGTCTACGGTGGCGGGGGAATCATGCCCGATGTATTTGTGCCGCTCGACACTACCATCTATACCGATTTTCACCGCGATCTGCTGGCCAAGGGGGTATTGAACCAGTATCCTATCAACTACCTCGACAAGCACCGCAAGGAGCTGACGAGCCGTTACAAGAATGTGGAGCAGTTTGTCGAGGGTTTCACGGTGACCGACGAGATGCTTGCCGACCTGCTGAAGATGGGCGAGGCCGAGAAGGTGAAGTATGACGAGGAGCAGTACCAGAAGTCGCGCAATCTCATAGCCTTGCAGGTCAAGGCGCTCGTCGCTCGTGACATGTTCGACACGGCGGCCTATTTCCGCATTATGAACCCCGAGAATCCCTCGTTTGTCAAGGCGATGGCGATTATCCACGACGATGCCGAGTATAACCGATTGCTCCAACCTCGGGAGTAATCGGTAGCCACACCATAATCAAGCGGAGCGGATGAGTCATTGACTCTTCCGCTCCGCTTGGTTTTTATCTCATACGATACGATGGACTATCGTCTCTTCCCCACAGCCCAGGGGATATACTTGTTCACTACCGGAATGAGCAGGTAGATGACGAGCAGGGTGAGGGCGAGGGCAATGGCTCCGGCCAGCAGGTCGGGCTTGCCGGTGATGGCACAGGCTATCGGTTGCAGGGGTGCCAGCAGGATGACGTGGATGCCCATGATGAGCAGCGACGATTCGCCGCAGGTACGCACAAAACGGGCCAACGGCGAGCGGTTGCCCTCGGCATAAGAGAGGAGGGCAAGGAGGGCCGCAAAGAGGGCAAAGAACTTGACCAGCGAGAGCACCGGCCACTCGATCGGCAGGTATTGCACGGCGATGAACAGCGCCAGCCCGAGGAGTGCCACGAGGTATCGGTGCGAACTGCGGGCCAGGTATCGGGCCAGCGGCAGCCCGAAGAGGTTGCCGGCGATGAAATAGGGCAGACTCTCGAGAGCCACGTTGACCATGAAGAGGGTGCGCCACTCCTCGATAGCCGGGTAGCCGACGTAGATGGCGGCTATCACCAGCAGGAACCAGAGGGTGCGATGCCGCTGTGGAATGAGTCGGTTCAATACCCAGAAGATAAGTTGCATCACGAAGAGGCAGACCAGAAACCACAACGGAATATTGACCGAGAGGTAGAGCGACCCGCTGTCGATGGTGAAGAGTTGCAGCACGGCACGCCAGTCGAACCCGTGTAGAGTGTGGTGGTGAGCTACGTGGAAGAGCAGCCGGGCGAGAAAGGAGAAGAGATAGAAGACGAGAAAGGGAACGAGTATCGTCCTCACCCGCTTCTTCAGGAAGGGGACGAAGGGTTCGTCCTTGAAAAAGGTACCCGACAGGATGAAGAAGATGGCGCTGATGAGAATCAGGTCGCACCAGTGGGGGTGAAAGGTGTGTTTCCACACGATACCCATGATGGCAAGGCCTTTGAGCAGGTCGATGCTGTCGATGCGCTTCTTGTGTGTCTGGGGTACAGGGTTTTCCATCTCTTGCGGTTAAACGGTGCAAAGATAGTGAAAGGTGAGAGCAGAAAGTCAAGTTTACTTGAACTTTATGCAGAACCGAATCTTATCTTCTACAAAGATAGTGAAAGGTGAGAGCAGAGGCAAATGAAAACCTTGTTTTCAAATTTGACCATGCCGAACCGCATCCTTTCTTATGAAAAGATAATGAAAGTCGAAGGCAGAAAAACAAGCTCGCTTGATTTTTATGCTGGCCCCTTTGAAGATAATACAAATATAGCAAGGGCTGCCCGATTTTTACCAGGCAGCCCTTGCAGGTCGAATGAGCTTATTCGTGTATTATTTCAAACCGCGGTTACGGAGCAGTGCGTCGGGGTTGGGGTCGGCACCGCGGAATTGGCGGTAGAGTTTCATGGGGTCTTCGCTGCCACCCTTCTCGAGGATGTTTTCGCGGAAGGCTTTGGCGGTAGCCGGGTCGAAGATACCGTGTTCGATGAAGGCATCGAAGGCATCGGCATCGAGCACCTCGGCCCAGGTGTAGCTGTAATAGCCGGCACAGTAGTCGTTGGTGAAGATGTGCGAGAAGTAGGTGCTGCGATAGCGGTAGGTAATCTCGTCGATGAGTCCGATAGATTGAGCTACCTCTTTCTCGAACTGGCGTACGTCGTACTCTTTGGCTTCGCTGATTTCGTGCCAGCGCATGTCGAGAATCGAAGCGGCAATGAGCTCGGTGGTAGTGAAGCCCTGGTTGAATTTCGAAGCGGCCTCCATCTTCTCGATGAGCGAGTCGGGAATCACCTCACCCGTCTTGTAGTGTTTGGCGTAGAGTTTGAGTACTTCGGGATGAGTAGCCCAGTGCTCGTTGATTTGCGAGGGCAGCTCCACGAAGTCGCGAGCTACGTTGGTACCGCTTACCGAGGGGTAGTGGCAGCGGGTGAGCATGCCGTGCAGGGCGTGGCCGAACTCGTGGAAGAGCGTCTGTACCTCGTCGATGGTGAGCAGGGCAGGCGTGTCGCCGGTAGGTTTGGTAAAGTTGGCTACGTTGTAGACGATGGGGCGCACCTCGTTGCCATCCTGTACATAGGCTTCGCGGAAGTTGTACATCCAGGCACCGGCCCGTTTGCTGGGACGGGGGAAGTAGTCGGTATAGAACACGGCCAGGTGTTTGCCGTCGGCATTCTTCACTTCGAAGGCACGCACGTCGGGGTGATATACGGGCACATCCTTCAGCTCGGTGATGGTGATGCCGTAGAGCTTGTTGGCCACCATGAAGGCCCCTTCGCGCACGTTGTCGAGGCTGAAGTAGGGTTTCAGCTCATCTTCGTTGAGGTCGTATTTGGCCTTGCGCACCTTCTCGGCATAGTACCACCAGTCCCAGGGAGCCAGTTTGAAGTTGCCGCCTTCGGCATCGATAATCTTCTGCATGTCGGCCACCTCTTCCTTGGCCCGGGGGATGGCATATTCCCACACACGGTTGAGCAGGTTGTTCACGTTCTCGTCGGTCTTGGCCATGCGGTCGTCGAGGGCAAAGTCGGCGTAGGTCTTGAAGCCCAGCAGATTGGCCTTTTTAAGGCGGAGGTTGACAATCTTCGACACGAGAGCCTTGTTGTCGTGCTCGTTGTCGTTATCGCCCTTGTTGATGTAGGCCTTGTAAACCTTCTCGCGCAGGGCGCGGTTGTCGGCATACTGGAGGAAGGGAATGCGGCTGGGAGCGTCGAGGGTAAATACCCATTTGCCGGCCAGGTTGCGGGCGGCAGCCTCGTCGGCAGCGGCAGCCACTACGGCTTCGGGCAGTCCGGCCAGGTCGGCCTCGTTGTCGATTACCAGCTGGAAGGCATTCGATTCGGCCAAGGCATTGTCGCCATACTGAATCGAGAGCATGGCCAGCTCCTTGTTGATTTCGCGCAGGGTATCCTTGGCCGCCTCGGAGAGGAGGGCGCCGGCCCGTACGAAATCTTTGTAGTGGTTCTCGAGCACTTTCATCTGTTCGGCGTCGAGACCCTCGTTTTCGCGGTTGTCATATACCGCTTTGACACGCTGGAACAGCTTGTCGTTGAGTGAGATGTTGTCGTAGTGCTCGGTGAGTCGGGGCGAAATCTCCTTGGCGATTGCCTGGAGCTCGTCGTTGGTATCGGCCTCGGTGAGGCTGCTGAAGATGAGGTTTACCCGGGTGAGCAGCAGGCCGCTGAATTCGAGAGTCTCGATGGTATTCTTGAAGGTAGGAGCCTCGGGGTTGTTGACGATGGCTTCGATTTCGGCATCGTGTTGCTTGATAGCCTCTTCGAAAGCAGGCATGTAGTGCTCGGTCTTGATCTGGTCGAACGGCGGTACGCCGAACGGAGTGTTAAATTCGCCCAAAAGCGGATTCTCTTTTTGATTGCAGGAAATCATCATAAGAGCGGTTAACGATGTGACTAAAAGTTTTTTCATGTGGTATAATATTACTGTGTTAATGAATTTCGGCAGGGGGCTCCCAGGCAAATCGTACCAGGAGCGGGTAGTGGTCGGAACTCTTGTAGCGCAGCCGTTCGAGCCAACGCGCCTCCATGTTGCCCTTGTAGAGAATGTGGTCGATGCGGAACCAGAACCGGTTGGCGTGGTAGGTGATACCGGGCCCCAGACCCAGTTCGTTGTAGGCGTTGCGGAATCCCATGCGGCGGAACCGGCGCACGGCATAGGAGAGGGGCGAGTCGTTGAAGTCGCCGCACACGATTACGTTGCCGGCGAGCTCTTCGATTTTCTCGGCCGTGAGGTCGGCCTGTTTGTTGCGGGCCCGGGCCGCATTGACAAGTTTGGAGAGCAGATGCTTCTTCACCTCGTCGAGGTAGTCGGTATTGGGGTGTGCGGTAATCTCGTGGTAGAGCTCCTTGTCGGTTTGAGTAAGCCCGATCGACTCCATGTGCTGGTTGACGACGGTAACCTCGCGCTCGCCTATCTGTACCCGATAGGCCGCTACGGCACTCGATTCGGAGTAGACGGTGTCGAAGAGCAGTCGGGCCGGATATTTCGAGAGGAAGTTCATGCCGTGGCTCGTGGGTATCCGGTAGGGATAGCGTGCGTGGATGCTGTCGATTTGCGCCTGCGCAACCTTCAGGCCGGGGTTGGGGTCGGCCAGTTCGGGCGCCTCTTGCAGGCACACCAGGTCGGCATCCTGTGCCAGCAGGAACGAGATGGTGCGGTTTTGGGGTGTATCGCTCCCCTCGTAGTCGAGCAGGAAATAGACGTTATAGGTCATCAGCGTGAACCCCGGGGCGCTGTTGTCGGGCGGCTGGGGCTTGTGTATGGGACAGTAGCGGGCTATGCCTCCCCAGGCCAGTACCAGGGCCGCCACGGGTACCCAGATATAGCGCGGGTTATAGGCGAGCCATACGAAGAGAAAGGCCACGCACACGAAGAGGTTGAGGGGAAAGAGCAGCTCGAGCAGAATGCCCACGCGGGTGGGACAGTAGGCCGAGTAGGCTCCCATGATGAGGAGTAATCCCCACAGGGTATTGAGTATCAGTAATATGATTTTGACGACATGTTTCATATCCCGGTTATTTTTTCCCGGCCTCGAAGAGCCGCTTTTTCTCTTCGGCCGTCAGCGAGGTGTACCCCGATTTCTTGATTTTATCGAGAATGGCGTCAATCTCGTCGTTCTCCCGTTTTTTGCGGGCCCGATATTCCATATCGGTTTCGGGTCGTGACGAGGTGCGATAGGCGGTGCGGGCCGAGGGGCGTTTCACGCGGATGCGGGGCCGTGGCTTGCAGACCGTCACGATGCGGTCGATGAGTCGGTTGAGCGGAGCGGTGAGGTCTTTTCCCTTCTCCCAACGCACGATGAACCAGTAGCCCAGCAGGGCACCGCCCAGGTGAGCAATGTGGCCGCCGCCGTTGGCCGAGGTGACGCTGAGCAGGTCGATGAGGATAGTGACGATAGCAATGTATTTCAGCGAGATAGCCCCGAGAAAGAGCAGGTTGATTTTATAGTCGGGCATGCGGAAGGCGGTAGCCACCACGATGGCGATAATCGAGGCCGAGGCTCCGCACATGAGCCCCTGCTTTCCCTCGAAATAGGGGAAGAGGTTGTACGAGAGCAGGTAGAGCAGTCCGCCGGCAATGCCGCCCCACAGGTAGAGCCCCACCATCTGCTTCTCGCCGAAGGCGGTGAGGAATATCTGCCCGAACCAGTAGAGCCACAGCATGTTGAAGAGGATGTGCCACACGTCGTAGTGTACGAACATGTAGGTGAGCAGAGTCCACGGATGGGTGATAAACTCGTAGGGATCGGAGGGCATCTCGATGTAGGGGAGCACAATCGAGAGGTCGATGTTGAACAGCAGGAGTACAACCCCCGTGATGCGTAGCAGCAGGAACACCGCTACGTTGATATAGATGAGTTTCAGCAGTACCGAGCCTTGCCCGAACTGCCGCTTGAGGTTGTCAATAATAGAAGCCGCCACCGCCTATTCCTTTCTTTTTCCAATAGCGTATGAGGAAGAATCCGAAGAGCATGCCTCCCAGGTGGGCAAAGTGAGCTACACCGCTCATGGTGCCGCTGATACCGAATATCAGTTCGAGGAGGCCGTAGAAGATAACAAAATATTTAGCCTTGATGGGTATGGGGATAAACAGGATGAAGAGCGGCGCGTTGGGGAACAACATGCCAAAGGCGAGCAGGATACCGAAGGCGGCTCCCGAGGCTCCCACGGTAACAAACTGGTTGAGCAGCATCGAGGTTTGGTCCCAGCCCAACTGGGCTACCGTAGCGTCGATGGCCGAATGCAGTTCGAAATACCAGGCCAGCTCCTGTATCAGACCGGCTCCTATACCGGTGGTGAGGTAGTAGAAGATGAACCGTTTGCCACCCCACACCGCCTCGAGTGTACGGCCGAACATGAAGACCGAGAACATGTTGAAGAAGATGTGGTCGAAGCTGTTCGTGTCGTGAAGGAACATGTAGGTGACCAACTGAATGACGTTGAAATCGTCGGCTTCGATGTAGTGCAATCCCAGCAGATAATTCAAGTCGATGCCGGCAATTTTGGGCAGGGTCAACGCAGCCAGCCACACAATGAAGTTGATGATGATAAGATTGAGCGTGACGGGCGGTATCGATCCCAAAAAAGATCTGTTTTGCATAAATAATCGTTCTTTTATTGACGAGGGTAACTGCCTTGTAGTCTAAGACATAAAACAGATTATCCCCTGATTTTGCAAGCAAAAATAGTGATTTTTCAAGGATTTACTCAAATATGGGTGTGTTATATTATAAAATAGCGACTTTTATTATATTTTTTTACTTTATTGTTTGCACTATATCATTTTAATATTTACATTTGCCGTGCTGCTCTTCAGGGAGATTATTACTTAACTTTTAATTATACATGTTATGAACAAGACTGAACTTATCAATGCTATGGCCGAAAAAGCCGGTTTGAGCAAAGTTGACGCAAAGAAGGCATTGGACGCTTTTGTAGAAGCAGTTTCGGAATCACTCGTAAAAGGGGACAAAGTGGCTCTTATTGGTTTTGGAACTTTTGGCGTTGCAGAGAAAGCTGCTCGCATAGGTATCAATCCGGCAACTAAAGAAAAAATCACTATCGCTGCCAAGAAAGTGGTTAAATTCAAAGCTGGTGCCGAGTTGGCCGACCAAGTAAAATAAAGAAGTTATTTTATGGTAGCATAAAAAAAGAGAGACTTACGAGTCTCTCTTTTTTTGTTGGGTGGTTCCCAAATAGTTGTCTATGCGTTTGAGGAGTGGAACGGGTGCAGCCCGCGGCGTATCTATACCGGGACGTTGGAACGCCGTGCTGCGACACTTCAATCCGGTAGAGACGAAAACCAATGGCACATCCGCTCTTTGTCGGGTGCGAGTGCAGGCACAAGGGATGGTAGGGCGGTAACCTTGCCGGTATTACAATTCGATTTTCTTTTTGCGATTGCGGTGGGTCCACCGTTTTTTGTAGGCGATGAGTTGTCGGAAAATCTTTTCGATACCCAGAATTTCGGAGTGGCTGAGCATGTCGTGCGACATGGGTTCCATGAACGAAGCGGGGGCCGGCTCGGCGGTACCGAACTGCTCGGGATAGAGTACGATAAGGTTGTTGTCGACGAAGTATTTCGAAAGGAACGAGGGAATGTTGTCGGCGTCGGCATTGAACGAGACCGAAGTGGGACGTGCGCTCACGACGATGAAAAGGTCGTCGTCGAGCACTACATTGGCCAAGAGCATGAAATCGTCCCAGCTCTCGAGCACTTCAAACTCGTTGCGGATGTTGTATCGACCGGCTCTCAACCGGGCTTTCAGGTAAGGGATAGTCTCGGCATAGGCATAGAAGATGGCCCGGCAGCCTATCTGTTTGGCCATGTTGGCTATCCGGTCTATCCATCGGGCAAAGCCCGTTTCATATTCGGCCTTGCGAGGTACGGCGATGACGATGCGGGTAATGGTGTTGATGGGGTTTACACACTTCGAGATGAGAATCATCTTGTTGGTGTTCTTGAGCAGCGACTCGATTTTGGCACCGAAGAAGGTATCGACGATATTGGCCTTGTGGTGCAGACCCAGCACGACCTCGGTAATGTTCCGCTCCTTCATGGTGTGGATGATGCCGCTGGTGATGTTCATGTCGTACCGGGCGATGGGAATCAGTTTGGTATCGGCCGATGAGGCTACTTTACCGGCAAACTCGAGAATCGACTGCGAGCGGTAGTTGCTCGTCTTGCTGTCGTCGGTCACATGCAGGGCATAGAGGGGAGTCCGCTTTTGGGGCGACTTGAGCAGCAGGGCCAGGTTGATGAGGTTCTCGATGGTGCTGGGGTTGGCGATGGGTATCAGTATCTGTTCGCTCTGTACGGGCGATTTGGAAGATTTCGGGTCGTTGTTCTGCATGTCGACGACCATTTGGCGGGCGGCTTTCTCGGTGACCAGCGTACTGATGATGCAGGTAACCAGAATCATCACGATGGTGCCGTTGAGGATTTCTTCGTTGAATAGCCCGATGTCGTGACCGATAATCACGGCGGCCAGTGTAGCGGCGGCCTGGGCGTTGCTCAATCCGAAGATGAGGTTGCGATCCACTTTGGTCATGTGGCAGGTTTTCTGGGTGAGCCAGGCGGCAATCCATTTGCACAGGGTGGCGACAACCGACATGTTGATGGCGACGATGAGCGTATCGGTGCCGCTGACGATAACCCGCAAGTCGATGAGCATACCTACCCCGATGAGGAAATAGGGAATGAATAGCGCGTTGCCTACAAATTCGAGCCGGTTCATCAGCGGCGATACATTGGGAATGAACCGGTTGAGTACGATGCCGGCAAAGAAAGCTCCCAAGATGGCCTCCAACCCGATGACCTGCGCCATGTAGGAAGCAAGGAAAACGAGTGCTAAAATAAAGATAAACTGGGTGACGTTGTCGTTGTAGTTCTTGAAAAACCAGCGGGTAAGACGCGGATAGATGTAGAGTATGGCCAAGCTGTAGATGATGATGTTGACCGACAGTCTGAGCCAAAAGAACTCGGTGAGGTCGCCTCGCACCATACCCGAGATGACCGCCAAAATGATGAGTGCTCCCAGCACGGTGAAGATGGTGCCGGCAATGGTGACGGGGACGGCCCGGCTGCGCGAGATTCCGTACCGGCTGATGATGGGATAGGCGATGAGTGTGTGCGAAGCATACATGCTAGCCAGTAAAATCGAGGTCATGAGGTCGAGATGCAGCGTGTAGTAGCTGGTAATCGTACCCAGAATCATGGGGACAAGAAAGGTGTAGAGGCCGAAGATTATACCGTCTTTGCGGGTCTTTTTGAAATCGTTCATATCGATTTCAAGACCGGCCAAAAACATCAGGTAGAGGATACCTACGTTGCCGAATATTTCGAAACTGCTGTCGCGGGCCAGCAGGTTGAGGCCGTTGGGCCCGATGATAACCCCGGCGATGATGAGTCCGATGATGTGTGGAACCCGTATGCGGTTGAGGAGTATGGGCGCAAGCAGGATGATAACCAGTACAATAAAGAAAATCAGTACCGGATTCTCAATCGGTAGAGAAGTAATGCTGCCCATGACTCTGTAATTTTGAGATGCTGAAACTGTAAATATGCAACAAAAATACAAATAAAAGTTCGCTCTTGCAAGCCATACGCTCCCTTCTGTTTGAAAAATATCGCAAATGTCTAAAATGTAGCGGTAAGAATATAATTATTACGTTTTGATATTATTTTGCTTAAATAGTTGTATATTTGCCTCTCTTTTTTGGAGAAAGATAATACACGAGAAATTAACGTATAAAATTACAGAAGAAAGAAGATGAAAGTCGCTATTGTGGGCGCCAGCGGCGCCGTCGGACAAGAGTTCCTAAGGGTTTTGGACGAGCGGAATTTCCCGATCGACGAACTGTTGTTGTTCGGATCCTCTCGGAGTGCAGGACGTGCTTATCCCTTCAGGGGTAAACAGATTGTAGTCAAGGAGCTGAAGCACAATGACGATTTCAAGGGCGTGGATATTGCTTTCACCTCGGCCGGTGCCGGTACCTCGAAAGAGTTTGCCGAGACGATTACCCGCTACGGTGCCATCATGATCGACAACTCGAGTGCTTTCCGCATGGACGACGACGTGCCTCTGGTAGTGCCCGAGGTGAATGGCGACGATGCTTTCGTGCGTCCCCGCGGAATTATCGCCAACCCCAACTGCACCACCATACAGATGGTTGTGGCCCTGAATGCCATCGAGGCCCTCTCGCACATCAAGCGGGTGCATGTGGCTACCTATCAGGCTGCCAGCGGTGCCGGTGCATCGGCCATGGCCGAGCTGAAGAAACAGTTCGAGCAACTCGTGGCCGGCGAGCAACCCACGGTCGAGAAGTTCTTCTTCCAACTGGCCTACAACCTCATTCCCCAGGTCGATGTCTTTACCGACAACCTCTATACCAAGGAGGAGATGAAGATGTATAACGAGACGCGCAAGATTATGCACTCCGATATAGCCGTGAGCGCAACCTGCGTGCGTGTGCCGGTGATGCGGGCTCACTCCGAAGCCATCTGGGTAGAGACCGAGCGTCCCGTATCGGTGGCCGAGGCCCGCGAGGCTTTTGCCCATGCCCCGGGTGTGGTGCTCGAGGACGATCCCGAGAATCGCGTATACCCCATGCCGCTCTTCAAGGCCGGGTGCGATCCGGTGTATGTAGGCCGTATCCGCAGCGATATATCCAACCCCAACGGGTTGACCTTCTGGACCGTGAGCGACCAGATTAAGAAGGGTGCTGCCCTGAATGCCGTGCAGATTGCCGAGTATCTGCTGGCACACAAGCAATAAACAGGCCCCGTGGTTTTCAAGAAAGGGCTCTGCCCGTATTGAAATTTGTATTGTTTATAAATGACCGACAGCCGCATGGAGTGCTCCGTGCGGCTGTCTTGTTATGGGGTGTCGACGTGAGGTCAGTCGTTGTTGACAAAGGTAGAGGTGAGACTCTCTTTCCCCAGGTAGAAGAGTCGGGCCTTGACAACTTGAGCCTGGCAGTCGAGGGGTTCCTCCCAGCGGGGCGACTCGGCCGTAGGCTCGCTGCCGTCGGTGGTGTAGCGTATCTCGGCTTGCGGGATGGGCGAGTTGGCATAGAGCTTGCCGTCGACAATCTGCACACCGGGTTGGGGGATGTGGAAGTTGACCCCTTCGTGGGCGAGGCGAGGCATTTCGACTGCCGCAATCTTGGCATTGTAGATGGCACGGGCCTCTTCATAAAGAGCCTCTTTGTCGTCGGTCGGGGTGGGCGACCAGTCGGGGGTGGCATTCCAGCCGCGCTCTACGAGGCCGAAAATCTTGGGGAAGATGTAGTATTGCGCCTGTTCGAAACTGCCCAGTGTCTCGGCAAAGAGCTGCGCCTGTATACCCTTGATGCGGGGGCGGGCCTGTGGCTGGAGGGCCACCTTGCCCTGGTGGGCCTTCTTGAGATTCTTGGGGTTGCCGGCCATGTCGGTGCGGGCCGAGCAGTAGATGTTGTAGGGGAGCATGTTGTACGAGGCAAATTGGTCGACATAGCCACCCCAGATGAGTCCCGGCTCGTCTTTGTGGGAATTGTAGGCCAAGTCGAGGTAGAAATTGCTGACATTGCAGAGAATCACGCCATATCCGTCATTAGCCACGGTGTAGGGTATTATGTCGCTGCGTCCGGTGGTGCGCCAGCAGTATACACCGTCGAAGCGGGGTGCGATTCGGGCGTTCAGCTCGGGTGAGTGGTTGAGGGCAACCTCTTGCCACCCCGATACTTTTACACCTTTCCCGGCCAGCATGGCCGATACCTGGTCGAGGAAGTGTTCGGCCAGTTGGTGCGGGTGGGTCATACCCTGCTCTTTCATAAACCGCTGGCAAGAGGGCGACCCTTCCCACGAGCCGTGGGGCACTTCGTCGCCACCGATGTGAATAGCGGCCAGCGGTACACCGGCTTCGCGGTACATGGCGATAATCTCGTCGCTCACCTTCTCCATGAAACGGTAGACCGAGGGGAGCGACACGTTCATGATGTTGTCGGTATAGGCTTGGGCCGAAACATATTTCGAGGTATCGGCTTTCTCGGAGAGCAGGTACTCTTTGGCACCCTCGGGGTCACTGTCTTTCAATCGGTTGTAGCGAGCTTTCATGGCAACGATGGCTGCGCGGGCATGTCCCGGCGACTCGATTTCGGGGATAACGGTGATGTGACGGCTGGCGGCATATTGCAGCAAATCGATAAAATCCTGGCGGGTATAATAGCCGTTGGCTGTGGCGGTGGTATCGGCGGGATTCCAGCCTCCGTAGTAGTTGGGGTAGAGGCATTGGCTCTCGTCGCGGGTAAACCCGCGGTGCGCCCCCACCGAGGTGAGCTCTTCGAGTCCGGGAATCTCGAGCCGCCAGGCTTCGTCGTCGCTGAAGTGGAAGTGGAAGGTGTTGATTTTGTACGAGGCCAGCAGGTCAATCAGCCTGAAGAGGTCGGCCTTGCGGGTGAAGTTGCGGGCGATGTCGAGCATCATGCCGCGGTAGAGCAGGTCGGGGTAGTCGTCGATGGCTACGTTGTCGAGCCGGGCAGGGATGTTCTGCCGCTTCAGCAGCGAGAGCAGGGTCTGCGAGCCGTTGAAGATGGCGTGAGGCGTAGCCCCGCTGACGGTGATGTAGTTGTCGCGGACATCGAGCCGGTAGTGCTCGTCGTTGCGGGCCTGGGTGTTTTTGGCGAAGTGGCAGAGGGCGATGACGGTCTGCCCGTTGTCGGTGACGTGGTAACCTATCTTTTCCAGTTCCTGCACCAGCAGGCGAGCTTCATTGGCAAAACCCTCCTCGACGCTGAGCGAGATGTTCTCGGAGATAACCGACACCCCCGTGCGCGGGGTCACCTCTTTGAGCGAGGGCAGCATGTCGTAGGTTTGCGGAGTGTAGTCGGTCTGGAGCGCTTCGTTCTGGGCATAGCAGGTAGCCCCGTCGGGGTAAGGGGGAGCCACCCGGTCGGGAACGGTCCACTGTGCTTCACGGGTGAAGGGTGCGATGGTGAGGGGTATGGATACCGGCTTGTCGTCGCTCTGCACGAAGAAGGGCGACTTGGGGGTAAATTGGGTTTGGGTGAGGATACCCCTGTTGAGGTAGTGTATGGCGATGGAGTCGCCGGGGGCAAGCGGTTGCCACGAGTCGGCAGGGGTCATCTTGTAGTATCCGGGGTTGACCATCTCGATTGTCACCGGTGAGTTTTCGTAGTTCTTTACCTGGCGGGGCGAGAGTTGGGTGTAGTAGATTTCCCATCCGGTTTCGAGCGGCTTGTCCGAGGTATTGACAAGGGTGAAGGTGCTCCCGTAGAATCCGGGTTCCTCTTGGTTCTCGCCCATCTCCCATTGCAGGGATACGGGGCTTTGCGGCGTCGTCTTGCAGGCGGTCAGCGAGCTTATGGCCAGCGCAGTGAGCAGAAGATGCGATTTTTTCATGTTCATGGTATGTTTAAGTGATGAATGATGATTGTCTGATGCGTGAGGAGACCGAAGCACTACCAGCCCGACGAGGCACCACCGCCGCCGGTGGAGCCTCCACCGAATCCGCCGCCGAAACCGCCTCCACCGAATCCTCCGCCCCGGCCCGAACCGCCAATGATGGTGGCCGCTGCAACGACGGGGATGATGTAGACTTTGCGGTCTATCTTGTGGCAATGGGCACAGATGTAGCGCTTCTCGCCCAGTCCGGTGCTTACGGCGGTAGCCCGGCGCAGGATATGGTCGCCTTCGAGGCTGTAGGCCCGGCTGTGGCAGTAGGGGCACCGCTGGTATTGGGTGAATTGGTTTTCGTAGGGATAGACGAGGGTGTTGCCGCACTGGTCGCAGAGCCACACGTCGTAGTCGACCGAGTTGAGTTGCTCCTCGGTATTCTCCTGCGGGGTGAGGTAGAGGTTGTCCTCCTCTTCGTTCAGCTTGCGCATGGTGCCGCCGCACGATTCACACTTGCGGGGTTTGTTGCGCAGCCGTTTGAGCCGGCGGCTCAGCCCGCCGTAGAGCAGCCACACGAAGAAGGGGAAGATGAAGCTGCCGACAAGCAGGAAGGGGCGGAAGGCCACCAGCCGCTTGTATTGCTCATAGGGCCCTTTGCGGGCATAGCGGGCCACTATCCACAGCATGGCAAAGAGCAGGATGTGCGAGACGACGAGCGAGATGGTGATGTAGCCGTTGAATATCTTGCCCCAGTCGATTTCTATCCCTTGGACCTGGGGAGCTGCCGTAATCTCCTCGGCAGCGGCGGGGTCGGTGAGTATGCGGGTGACGGCCGTAATGCCGTCGGTCATGCCCTGGTTGTAGTTGCCCTCCCTGAAGCGGGGCAGGATGTAGCGCGACTGGATGCGTTTGCAGATGGCATCGGGCAGAACCCCCTCCAGTCCGTAGCCGGTGCGGAAGGTGATGCGCCGCTGGTCGAGCACGAGCAGCACGAGCAGACCGTTGTCGTTCTTTTTGCCGATGCCCCACTGGGTGAAGAGTTCGGTGGCGAAGAGGTCGGTATCGGTCTGGCCGATCGACTGCAGGGCTACGACGGCCACCTCGCTGGTGGTGGCCTCCTGCAGGTCGAAGAGCATGCGGTCGAGCGTGTCGACGGTCTCGGGCGAGAGTATCCCGTCGGGGTTGCTTACAAACCGCCGGCCGTCGGTCTGGTGTACGTTGGGCACTTGGGCGGGGGTATATTCGACCGCCCGCAGCAGGGGGACGAAGAGAAGGAGCAGAAGTATCGTGCAGAATCTTTTCATGCGTGTATTCGTGTTTAAAGCGAGGGGAGGCTCATGCCGTTGATTTTGCGATAGAGGTCGAGGGCATAGACGTCGGTCATGCCCGATATGTAGTCGATGACCGCCTGTACCTTGCCGTAGAGCGTGGGGGCGTGCATTTCGTATTGCTCGGGTACCTTGTTGAGCAGCAGGCGCGAGTAGGCCTTGTCGGGGAATCGCACGGCATCGAGAAACTTGTCGAGCAGCACCGAGATGATGCGGTTACCGGCCAGCTCGATGTCGAGTACGTCCGACGATTTGTAGATTTTTTCCATCGCCGTAGCGGCGCAGTTGCGGTAGGCCTGGCAGGGACGGTCGGAGATGTGGTCGACCAAAGCCCCGGTAAACCGTCCTTCGAGCAACGCCTGCTCTTCGCGGCAGAAGAGGGCCGAGCATTCGTCGATGAGGGTGCCGATGACGCAGGAGCGCAGGTAGACAATCTGCTCGTTGAGGTCGGTCACCACCTTGAGCACGTCGAGAATGTGCTGTTGCCGCTTCGGGTCGAAGAAGTCGAGGAAGAGCCCCTTCACCGTTTCGGTGGTGAGAATCTTCAACTTGTGGGCATCCTCGATGTCCATGATCTGGTAGCAGATGTCGTCGGCCGCCTCGACCAGATAGACCAGCGGGTGGCGGTGGTAGCGCTCGCCGCTGTCTCCCTCGGGGAGCATGCCCAGGTCGTTGGCGATGCGCAGGAAGTCTTCCTTTTCTGAAGTGAAGAAGCCCGACTTGCCCCGCTTGGTCGACTGGATGGACGAGTAGGGGTATTTCACGATCGAGGCAAGAGTCGAGTAGGTGAGTGCAAAGCCGCCGGGCCGCCGGCCGTGGAACTGGTGGGTGAGCAGGCGGAAGGCGTTGGCATTCCCCTCGAAGTGGGTGAAGTCTTGCCAGTGGTGCTCGTTTCGCAGCTCCTGTTTCAGCACCTGCCCGTTCCCCTCGGAGAAGTAGGTGGCAATGGCCCGTTCGCCCGAGTGGCCGAAGGGGGGATTGCCCAGGTCGTGGGCCAGACAAGCCGCCGAGGTGATGGCCCCCAGGTGGTTGAGCTTGTGGCACCAGGGCTCTCTGCTGTATTTCTCGGAGAGCGTGGCCGACACGTTGTTGCCCAGCGAACGCCCCACGCACGAAACCTCGAGGCTGTGGGTGAGCCGGTTGTGCACGAATATGCTGCCCGGCAGCGGGAATACCTGGGTCTTGTTCTGCAGGCGGCGGAAGGGCGCCGAGAAGACCAGGCGGTCGTAGTCGCGCTGAAAGTCGGTGCGGGTGTGGCGCCGCTCGTCGTGGTACTTCTCCATGCCGAAGCGTTTGGAGGTGATGAGGCGGTCCCAGTGCATTTGGGTAGGGGGTTCTTTGGCTTGCATGTTTCTGAATTCTTGTCAATAATCTGTGCAAATGTAGTAAAAAAGAGAGACAAAAAGTGGTAGAGCGACAAAAACCTCGGCCCCGTTTGGACGGGCATCGCATTAAAATATAAAAAATAGGGTGCTTTATTGATAGGATTTCGTTATTTTCGCAGATTAAAAGAGTGAAAATAAGTATTCTTTATAAACGTATATTCCGATGAAGGTTTCTGTCAAGATAGTCAACAAGTCGCATCACGCGCTACCCTCGTACAGTACGCTGTTTTCGGCCGGTATGGATATTCGCGCCAACCTGTCCGAGCCGGTGACCCTGGCTCCCCTCGAGCGCAAGCTCATTCCCACCGGTCTCTATATCGCCCTGCCCGAGGGTTACGAGGCGCAGATACGGCCGCGCAGCGGGCTGGCGCTGAAGCATGGCATCACCATACCCAACACGCCGGGCACCATCGATGCCGACTATCGGGGCGAGGTGGGCGTCATCGTGCTCAACGTCTCGGACAAGCCCTTTACCATCGAGGATGGCGAACGCATCTGCCAGATGGTGGTGAAGGAGTATTGCCGGGTCGAGTGGGACGAGGTCGAGTCGCTCGACGAGACCGAACGCGGAGCCGGCGGATTCGGTCATACGGGTGTGAAATAAAAAGCCTCTGGACGAAGTTATGATGAGGATGATGAGCATGCGAAAATATGGAACGATAGCGCTGCTGTGCGTAGCGTGGTGTGTCGCCCTGACCGGTTGTGCCCTGCATAAGAGCGGTACCCGGGGTGAACTCTCGGCCGAAGAGCGCCAGAAGTTCGAATACTTTTACCTCGAGGCCGAGCGCCAGAAGGCTCTCGACCACGACGATGCGGCATTCGACCTGATGAGCCGGGCCGCCGAAATCGATACCGCCAGTGCGGCCGCCCGTTTCTTCCTGGCTCCCTACTACCTGCGTCTGGGCCTCTACGACCAGGCTCGCAGCGACCTGCGCTATGCCGCCGAGCAACACCCCGAAAACTATTGGTACAACGTAGTCTATGCCAACTTTTCGCAACAGATCGGGCAGCACGACGAGGCGATACGCATCTGGTCGCGGTTGCTCAAACAGAATCCCGACAAGGGCGAGATAAATTCGGCCCTGGCCGAAGCCTATACCGCCAAGGGCGACCTGAAGTCGGCCGTGGCCTGCTACGACAGCCTGGAGCTGTCGATGGGCATCATGGCCCCCATCACCATCGAGAAGCTGAAGCTCTACGAGCGTATGGGCGATATGGATGCGATGGTTTCGGAGGCCGAGAAACTGCAACGCACCTTCCCCCAAAATACCGACTACATGCGGCTGTTGGGCGACATCTACCTCGAGACGGGGCGCGACTCGTCGGCGCTGGCCATGTACGACCGGGCCCTGAAAGTGGAGCCCGAGAACGGCTACGTCTACCTGTCGAAAGCCGGCTATTACGAGAAGAAGGGCGACTCCATCGCCTACAACAACGAGATACGGAATGCCTTGACAAGCCGTCATATCGACGTGGATACGAAGCTGAACATCTTCAGCACCTACATTGTGGACCTGATGAAGAAGAAGCAGGAGCTGAATCGGGTCGATTCGCTCTTTGCCGAGATGCTCGAGCAGTATCCGCAGGAGGAGCCGGTACACCGGCTCTTCGGCATGTACCTGTCGAGCCGCAAGGAGTTTACGCGGGCCGAGGAACAGTATGCCATCGCTACCGACCTGGCCCCCTCCAACCCCGAGAACTGGCTGCAGCTGATAGGGCTGTACCTCTATCAGGAGAAGTATGCCGACGTGATACGGGTGGGCAAACGGGCCATACAGTATGTGCCCGACCAGAAAGATATTTACATGTATGTGGCGGTAGCCAGCACGCAGGCGAAGAGTTATGCCGAGGCGCTCGAGATGCTCGAGACGGGGCTCACCTATGTCGACGAGGGCGACAACGGCACGAAGTCGTTTTTCTACGGGCAGATGGGCGATGTCTATCACTCGTCGGGCGACCGCGAGAAGGCCTATGCCATGTACGACCTGGCTCTGTCGTACAACGCCTCGAACATACCGGTGCTCAACAACTACAGCTATTTCCTGGCCATCGAGGGGCGCGACCTCGACAAGGCCGAGCGTATGAGTGCCCAGACGGTGAAGGCCGAACCCGACAACGCCACTTACCTCGATACCTATGCGTGGATATTTTTCAAGAAGGGCGACTATTCGCTGGCCCGCCTCTATATGAAAAATGCCATCGACAAGAGCCCCGAACCCAGTGCCGAGCTGTATGAACACTACGGCGACATACTGGCCATGCTGGGCGAGCTGGACGAGGCGGTGACCTATTGGCAAAAGGCCCTCGACCTGGGGAGCGAGTCGGCCGATGTGTTGAAAGAGAAAATCGAGCAAAAGAAATATATTGAGAAATGAAACCTATATACGTAGCGGTCTGTATCGTGTTGCTGTCGATGCTGGCAGGCTGTAAGGGAGGAAAGGAGCTGGCCACCCGCCAGCCGGTGTCGCAAGAGGTGCGTAACAGTTTCGAGACCCTCATGGCATCGTATCCCGAGTGGACCACCTTCTCGGCGAAGGGGTCGGCCGATGTAGGGCTGGGCAAAGGGGGCTCGCTGAGTACAAGCACACAGGTGCGCATGGTACGCGGCGAGTCGTTGCAGATTTCGGTGCGTGTCTTTTTGGGCATCGAGGTGGCGCGGCTCTACATGACGCGCGACAGCCTCTTTGTCATCGACAAGATGCAACGCCGGTATGTGGCCGAGTCGCTGGCCTCGATAGGGGCACGGCTCTCGCAGGAGCTCTCGCTGGCCACGGTGCAGGATGCCCTGCTGGGGCGCATCTTCCTGCTGGGCAGTAGCTCGTCGGCCTGTCGTATCGACGACTTCGAGGTTGTCGAGTCGGGGTCGTCGCGGTGGTCGCTGCAGCCTCGCAGCCAGGATGCCCGTTTCGGCTACCGGTTCGACCTGAACGGCACGAAGCTGCTCTCGACGCAGTTGAGCTCGGCCGACGGCAGCAAGTCGATTGTGTGCCATTATGCCGACTTTGTCAAGCAGGGGACGAGCGACAATTTCCCCACCACCATGCAGTTGTCTCTCACGGGGCTGAACCTGCCGTTGTCGCTCAACCTGGGTTATGACGCCTCGTCGATTTCCTGGAACGGGAAGGTAAGCATCGAGAAGCTCGACCTGTCGAGGTATACACGTGTCACGGCTACGCAGTTGTTAAAGGAGTTGTCGATATGAAAAGGTGGTTAGTCTTATGTTGCATAATCGGGTTGGGGGCTTCGACTCTCTTCGCCCAAACCCTCGAGATGGAGAAGCTGCGCCGCAATCGGGAGCAGACGCTGAAGGAGCTGAACGAGACCAACAAAAAGCTCGACAAGACGCTGCGCAGCGCCAAGAGTTCGCTCAACGAGCTGAACAGCATCACGGCCGAAATCAAGCAGCAACGCAACCTGATAGCCAAGATCAACAAGGAGATTGCCGTCATCAACCGCAAGCAGCGGGCGGTAAAGGATACCATCTACCTGCTGCAAAAGGACCTGACGGCCAAGAAGCGCAGCTATGCCAGTGCCGTGAAGCGCATGGGACACCGGCGGTCGGAGTATGACGAGCTGATGTTCATCTTCTCGGCCTCGTCGTTGAGCGAGTCGTACAGGCGGGCTCGTTACCTGAAGGAGTATTCGGCCTGGCGCAAGCGGCAGGCCGCCGAGATAACCGAGCGCAAGCAGCAGCTCGAGGAGTTGCAGAAGGAGCTGGCCAAGAGCATGGCCGAGAAGAATGCCATACTCAAGGAACGTAGCGCCGAAGCCGAGGTGCTGAAGAAGCAGGAGGGGAGCAAGCGCAACCTGATTGCCGGCCTCAAGAAACAGGAGAAACAGTTGAAACGCGAGATAGACCGCAAGCGGAAACAGGCCGAGGCCCTGGACCGCAAGCTCGAACAACTCATTGCCGAGGAGGAGCGCAAGTCGTCGGACCGCGCCAACAAGGCCGACGGGCAGACCTCGACCGCCAAGCGCTCGACCAAGGGCTACAAGATGACCAAGGAGGAGCTGGCCCTCTCGGGCAGCTTCGAGAAGAACAAGGGCAAACTGCCCTTCCCCCTCTCGGGCAGCTACAAGATTGTGGCCCACTTCGGCCGTCAGCAGCACCCCGAACTGCGCTACGTGCAGACCGAAAACAGCGGTATCGACATCGAGACTACACCGGGCACCAAGGCACGGGCCGTCTTCAACGGGGTGGTGTCGCGCATCTTCGTTACCCCGGGATACAACAGCACCATCATCGTGCGGCACGGTAACTACCTGACCATCTACGCCAACCTGAGCGAGGTCTATGTACGGGCCGGCGAGAAGGTGAAGACCGGGCAGAACCTGGGGAAAATCTATTCCGACTCACAGGACGGCAACCGCACCATCCTCACCTTCCAGCTCTGGAAAGAGCGTAAGAAGCTGAACCCCGAGTCGTGGCTTAATCTGTAAAAACGAAAAGGCATGGGTATGGAGATACACCGGTATACGGCGGCTTATCACCGCGACTGGAACGATTTTGTCAACGAGTCGTCGAACGGGACCTTTCTGTTTCTGCGGGAATACATGGAGTATCATGCCGACCGCTTCAGCGACTATTCGCTGCTGGTCTACGACGATAACAGGCTGCTGGCCCTGTTGCCGGCCAACCGCCAGGGCGACGTGCTCTATTCGCACGCCGGCCTCACCTATGGCGGGCTCATCGTGACTACCCGCAACACTACGGTGCAGGTGCTCGAAATCATGCAGCTCATTGCCGACTTCCTGCGCAAGGAGCGTTTTGTCAAGTGGGTCTACAAGTGTGTGCCCCATATCTACCACCGTTATCCGTCGGAGGCCGACCTCTATGCCCTCTTCCGGCTCAATGCCCGGTGGGTGGGATGCAACATCTCGTCGACCGTGCAGCAGGATCGTCCGCTGCGCTTCCGGGCCGACCGCCGCAGCCGCATCAAGAAGGCCGAGCAGGCCGGACTGCAGGTGGTCGAGACGACCGACTTCGCCCCCTTCTGGGCCATTCTGGAGGCCAATCTGCAGGAGCGGTTCCACGTGAAGCCGGTCCACTCGCTGGCCGAAATCGAATTGCTGCACAGCCGTTTCCCCGACCGCATCCGTCACTTGGTGACGATGCGCGGCAACGAGGTGCTGGCCGGCAGTGTCATCTACGACACAGGTATCGTGGCACATGCCCAGTACACCTCGGCTTCGCATGAGGGGAAGAGCTCGGGAGCCCTCGACCTGCTTTATGGGAAAATCATCGGCGAGGTGTTTGCCGACCGCAAGTGGTTCGACTTCGGGCAGTCGACCGAGGATATGGGCCACTACCTCAACGAGGGGCTCATCACCCAGAAGGAGGGGTTCGGATGTCGGGCCATCGCCTATAACATTTACGAGATAATTTTATAACCAGCCATGAACAGCGGGGAGGACAAGAAGATATACCGCACCATCGTGAAGGCTACCGGCCTTTTCGGGGGGACGCAGGTGTTCACCATCCTCTGTTCGATTATCAAGACCAAACTGGTAGCCATCTGGCTGGGTGCCGAGGGGGTAGGCATTATCGGGTTGTATAGCAACACGGTTGACATGATTTCGGCCCTGACCCGGCTGGGCATCGGCACCAGTTCGGTGCGCGACCTGTCGCGGGCCTTCAAGTCGGGCGACCGTAACCGGTTTGCCAGCCTGGTGAAGGTGGTGCGCCGCTGGGTGTGGTTCACCGGTCTGCTGGGGGCGGTGCTTATGCTCACCTTTGCCCCGGTGCTGAGTCGCTACACCTTTGGCGACTCGCAACACATCTGGGGTTTTGTCTTCCTGTCGTGCACGCTGTTGTTTACCGCACTTACCGAGGGCGAGCGGGCCATCATTCAGGCCTCGAACCGCCTGCGGGTGCTGGCCCGTTGCTCGGTGCTGGGGTCGGTGCTGGCACTGCTGCTGTCGTTGCCGTTGTTCTACTTCTACGGCATCTCGGGCATCGTGCCCGCTATTGTCGCCCACACCTTTGCCATCGTTCTGGTGACGGTGCTGTTGGGCCGTCGCATGAAAATCGAGCCGGTTTCGATTGACTGGCGCGAGACCTACCGTCAGGGGCGGGGCATCGCCGCACTGGGCATCTACATGACGGTGAGCGGCTTCATCACCACGCTCTACTCCTATCTGTTCGTGGCCTGGCTCAACAGCCACAGCGGCACCGGCGAGGTGGGGTACTACCAGGCCGGTTACACGCTGGTGATGCAATATGTGGGGCTGGTTTTCACGGCCATGTCGATGGAGTATTACCCCCGGCTTTCGGTCGTTTGCGAAGACCGGGCTCTGCTCTCGGAGCATGTGTCGCGACAGGTCGAGACCTCGCTGCTGATACTGGTGCCCTTCATCTCGCTCTTTATCGTTTTGCAAACGCTGATTATACATATATTATATACGGCCGATTTCCTGGCAATCGGGGGGTACATCTCGTGGGCGGCCCTGGGCATGCTGTTCCGCGCCTTCTCGTGGAGCGTCAGTTTTGTGCTGCTGGCCAAGGGGGCAGGTCGCCTCTACCTCATTACCGAAGTGCTGGCCGACTCGCTGATGTTCGTTCTCTACCTGTTGGGATATACCCGGTGGGGACTGGTCGGGGTGGGGGTAGCCTATCTGCTGGCCTATCTCTGTTCAGGAACGGGTATCTACCTGCTGTGCCGTGTCAAGTACGGGTTGCGTGTGCCCCTGCGGGTATTCGGGCTGTTGGGGCTGAGTGTGGCCGGGTGTGCCGTCGTGCTGCTTTTGTGGCAGGGCGGTCAGGCGATTGGGGCCTGGGTAGCCACGGCGATGTGGGTGCTTCTGGCCGGCTGGCAGTTGAAACGGAGGCTGTTGTAGGTGCCATGCAATAAAGCGGGGCGAACAGGCGTTTTTCAAGTAAGAAGATAGTATTTCGAGGAGGGTATGAAAGCATGAAGATATTGTTGGCAGGCGATTACAGCAATTACCACCGGGCCCTGTCGCTGGCGTTGCGGCGCATGGGGCACGAAGTGACGGTGGCCTCCGACGGGTCGCGTTGGATGAATACGGCCCGCGACATCGACACCTCGCGTCCGTTCAGGAACAAGGTGGGCGGGCTGTTGTTGTGGGTCAAACTGAATACCCTGCTGCGGTCGCGGTTGGAGGGGTATGACATCGTACAAATCAATTCCCCCGGATTCGCCTCCTTGCAGCCTTGCCGGCTACGCCAGCTCTTCGACCGCCTGCTTGCCAGGAACGGGGCGGTCTATCTCACCGCCATGGGCACCGATACCTACTACATCGACTTTTGTCTGTCGGGCGCGTTGCGGTATACCGAGTGGCAGATAGGCGACCGGCCCTCGCCGCTTGCCCTGGCCCAGCCCGACGAGCTTCGGCGCTGGCAAGCTCCGGTACTGACCGACTATACCCGCTATGTGTATGAGCATGTGCGGGGGGTGGTGAGTGCCCTGTATGAATACAACGAGTCGTGCCGCCGGGTGGTCGACTCCTCGCGGTTGGCCTATGCCGGCATCCCCATCGATACCGATTCGTTCACGATGGCCCACGGCGACGAGATTCCCTCGCGGGTAAAGCTCTTTCTGGGGGTACACCGCGACCGCATGGTCGAGAAGGGTACCGACCGCATGTGGGCTGCCGCCCGAAGGGTGGCCGAGCGTCACCCCGACAAGTGCGAACTGGTCTTTGTCGAGAACCGTCCCTATCGCGAATATGTAGAGCTGATGCGGTCGTCGCATGTGGTGCTCGACCAGCTGTACAGCTACACGCCGGCTACTAACGCGCTGCTGGCGATGGCCCAGGGGCTGGTGGTGGTGAGCGGGGCCGAGCCCGAATATTACGATTTTATCGGGGAGAAGGAGAACCACCCGATTGTCAATGCCATCCCCGACGACGAAAAGCTGGAGGCACAGCTCGAGGAGCTGGTGCTTCACCCCGAGCGTCTGCCCGAGCAGGCGCGTCGCAGCCGCGAGTTTGTGGTGAAACACAATCGCGACGAGGTGGTAGCCCGGCGTTTTCTCGACTTTTGGGCCCGATGCCGATAGGGATGTTCTCCAACAAGTTTCTTAAAAATGTTTCTTGATCCACTCTTTCCCTCGCGAGAGGAGCAGCAGCGTGCCGTCGGTCCACGGCCGCCTTTTCCAGCGTAAAGCGATTTTCATCAATCGGAATATCAGCGGCAGCCGGGTAGCTGTCGTCACCATGTCGTAGTCGCAGCGGTAGACCTCCTCGATGAAGGCCCACCGTTCGTCGGCGGGGTAGTGCCCCTCGGCCGAGTAGAGGGCGTAAATCGACTGGTAGATGAGGTGCGCCCGCTCCTCCAGCAGGTAGCGGTCGTACTCCCGGTTGTCGATACCGAGCCGGGCAATGAGCTCTTGCCGCAGAGCGTAGGCCTCGCGGGCGTAGGCCGACAGTGCCTTGTAGGGGAGCAGCCGGTGGGTGAGCGATGCCGCCGTGGGGCGGTGAATATAGAGGTAGTCGGTGTGGGCGATTTGGGCTATCGAGTGGCAGTGCTTCACAAATTCCAGTACAAACAGGTGGTCTTCGCCATAGGAGTAGCGAGGGTCGAAACGAAGGTGGTGCTGCTCGATAATCTCACGTCTGAACAGTTTGTTGCAGGGCCCTTTGGTGGTGTCGTGTATCTCGGCATCGGCAAAGAGGAGGCCCCGTTCGCAGTCGGTCCGGGCCGAGCGGGTGCGGTCGAACCCGTGCGACTCTGTTCGTCCCGACGGCTCATGGAGCAGCGTTATGCCTGCGATGACCAGGTCGGCTGGAGTCGAGAGCAGGTGGGAGAGATAGGTGGGGGTCACACGGTCGTCGGCATCGACAAAGGCGATGTATTCGCCCCGTGCCTCGGTCAGTCCCCGGTTGCGGGCCGCCGATACCCCGGCGTTGCGCTGGTGAAGGGCCACGATGCGGGGCTCTCGGGCCGCATATCGGTCGATGAGGGCTGCCGAGCCGTCGGTCGAGCCGTCGTCGATAACCAGAATTTCGAACGACGGGTAGTCCTGGTGCAGCACGCTGTCGAGGCAGGCCGGCAGAAACTGCTCGGCATTGTAGACCGGTATGATGACAGAGATAAGCGGATTCATAAGCCTGTGGGTCCGTGGATATCACGCGGTACGGGCCCGAGACAAAAGTAACGATTTTTTTCAGAAAAACGAACTATCGACCGGAGGGCGTGTGCCGGGAACAGGCTTATTGGTCGTCACTCTTTTCCTTCGTCTTGGCGGGTAAGTCGTCGACCGTCACTCGATGCCCGTCTTGTTCTGCCGGCGGTAAGCCATGGGCGAAATCTGTTTCTGTTTCTTGAAAAACTTGCAGAAGGAGGCCTGGTCCGAGAAGTGAAGCCGCTCGGCAATCTGCCCGATGGAGATGCGGTCGTCTTCGAGCAAGGTCATGGCCTGGTGCGTAATTTCATCGCAGATGACGGCGTGAGGTGTTTTCCCCACCATCTCGCGCGCCACCCGGGTGAGGTGTTTGGTCGAGATGCAGAGAGCGTTGGCATAGAACTCGATGTGGTGCTCCTCGGCAAAATGTTTCGAGACAAGCGTCATGAAGTTGAGGGTGATAAAGTCGCGCTTGCTCACATAGGGCGGCATGTCGTTGGGGTTCTCCTGGTGCGAGAGCATGCAGTTGCCCAGCTCGAGGCTGAAGCTCTTGAAGTAGACACTGGCCAGTTCGCGGCGGTAGTAGTGCGAGGGGTTGGCGATAGTCTCTTTCAAAAGGTTGAGCTGAAGTTCGAGCCGGTCGATTTCGCTCGGCGAGAAGTGCCAGATGCGTATGTTGGGGTGCTCGAGCGAGTAGTGCAGGGGGCCGGGGCGCAGATTCTTGAGCGATTCGCTGGCAAACTCGAACGAGATGAAGAGGCACCATCCCCGCAGGTCGGACGAGGTCGAGTCGATGCGGGCCGTGGTGGTCTCCATGATGTCGAAATAGGAGTGGGCTCCAAGTTCGTAGGGGCGGTCGTTGAGGGTCAGGCTCATACTTCCCTGGCAGAGCATCATAAACATGCGGTTGCCCGTGATGGTGAGACCTTCCAATTTGTAAAACTGTTCGGGAGAAACAAGCAAAATCAGATTCCCTATCCGGCAACTCTCCGGGAAGAGGGAGGATAACACTTTTTGAGTCATGGTGCGATTGATATATACGATATTAAATCGTTACAAAAATAGGGCAAAATGTCTCTAAATTACAATTCTATACGTCAAATAGACATACGATTTCCTAATAAATTCTAATGGGGTGCTATTTGGACAAATCCTTGCGCCGATTGTCTAAGCAGTAGCCGGACAACACCATCTATTTTTACACCGGGAAATAACAAAATTAACTAAAAAATGAAGGTAAAAAGATTTTTAGTATGGGGTTTGTGCTGTGCCGGCATGTTGGCGGGATGTCAGCAAAAGGCCGGCATGCAGAGTAGCGGCGATACTTATCCGCTACTGACGGTAAAGCCGGAAGACCGACAACTCTCGGTGAAATACTCGGCTGTGATAGAAGGTAAACAAGATGTGGAGGTGCGCCCGCAGGTATCGGGCACCATCACCCGGGTGCTGGTCGAGGAGGGTGCCCATGTGCGCAAGGGCGAGGTGCTCTTTGTTATCGACCAGGTGCCCTATAAAGCCGCTTTGCAGAAGGCGGTCGCCGCAGTGGCTACGGCCGAGGCCAACGAGGCTACGGCCAAACAGACTCTGGAAGGGAAGGAGCTGCTCTTTGCCGACCGGGTGATTTCGAACTTTGAACTGCATACGGCCCAGAACGAGTACAAGAGTGCACAGGCTGCCTTGCAGCAGGCACAGGCCGAACTGACCGATGCGCAGAACAACCTCTCGTATACCGAGGTGAAGAGCCCCGTCGACGGCTATGCCGGCATGACCTCGTTTCGTATCGGGGCACTGGTGAGCTCGTCGATGACCGAGCCGCTCATCCGGGTATCGGACAATTCGCAGATGTATGTCTATTTCTCCCTCACCGAGAAACAGGTGCTCGCGCTCACGGCGCAATACGGGTCGCTCGACAAGGCCCTCGCCTCTTTCCCCGAGGTGTCGCTCGAGCTGAACGACGGCTCCGTGTACGGGACCAAGGGTCGGGTCGATGTCATCAGCGGCATGATCGACAAGACCACCGGCACGGTGAGCCTGCGGGCCGTATTCGACAACAAGGACAAACGGCTGTTGAGCGGCGGGTCGGCCAATGTGATTGTACCCTACGACCGCAAGCAGTGTATCGTCATACCGCAGGGCGGAACCTACGAGATACAGAACCGTGTGTTTGCCTACAAGGTGGTCGACGGGAAAGCGGTGTCGACTCCTATCGAGGTATTTGAGATAAACGACGGCACCGAGTATATCGTGGAGAGCGGTTTGCAATCGGGCGACGTGATTGTATCGGAGGGTGCGGGCCTGTTGAAAGAGGGTACCGTAGTCGACCCTGCGGCCGCCGCACAAGAGGTTAAAGAGGAGGATTGACCATGAAGCTGCAATATTTCATAGACCGGCCCATCTTGTCGATGGTGATTTCGGTCGTCATCCTCGTAGCAGGATTGATCGGGCTCTTTGCCCTGTCGGTGGAGCAATACCCCGACATCGCCCCGCCTACCATACGGGTATCGACCACCTATAGCGGCGCCAATGCCGAGGCGGTGCAGAAGAGTGTGATTGTGCCGCTCGAAGAGGCTATCAACGGCGTGGAGAACATGACCTACATGACCTCGACCGCCAGCAACACGGGCAGTGCCGAGATTACGGTCTACTTCAAACAGGGCAGCGACCCCGACATGGCGGCCGTGAACGTGCAGAACAAGGTCTCTACCGCCACCTCGCTGCTGCCGGCCGAGGTGACCAAGGTGGGCGTAACCACCATGAAGCGGCAGAGCAGCATGCTGAAGATTTTCGGCCTCTACAGTCCCAACGGCACCTACGACGAAGCGTTTCTCACCAACTACCTGAGCATCAATATCAAGCCGCAGATACAACGTATCTCGGGCGTAGGCGAGGTGAATGTGATGGGTGGCGACTATGCCATGCGTATCTGGCTGAAGCCCGACGTGATGGCCCAGTATGAGCTGGAGCCGAGCGACGTGGAGGCGGCCCTCGCGAGCCAGAACATCGAGGCCTCGACGGGAGCTATCGGCGAAGATTCGAAGAATGTCTATCAGTATACCCTCAAATACCGCGGACGTCTCGAGAAGGAGCAGGAGTTCGAGGAGATTGTCATCAAGGCCTTCGACGACGGCCGGGTGTTGCGGTTGAAAGATATTGCCACGGTCGAGCTGGGCTCGCAGAGCTACTCCTACACCGGCCGGGTGAACGGTGCGCCGGGTACGACCTGTATGATTAACCAGACGGCCGGAACCAATGCCAACGAAATCATCACCAACATCGACCAGTTGCTCGACGAGTTGCAGGAGAACCTGCCCGAGGATATGGAGATTGTGGAGCTGATGAGTACCAAGAACTTCCTCGACGCCTCGATCAACGAGGTAATCAAGACGCTGCTCGAGGCCATCGTGCTGGTGGTGCTGGTGGTTTACGTGTTCCTGCAGAACCCGCGGTCGACGCTTATCCCTACCGTCAGCATCTTCGTGTCGCTTATCGGTACCTTTGCCGTGCTCTATCTGGCCGGGTTCAGCATCAACCTGCTCACCCTCTTTGCCCTGGTGCTGGCCATCGGTACGATAGTCGACGATGCCATCATCGTAGTCGAGGCGGTGCAGGTGAAGTTCGACGAGGGGTATCGCTCGCCCTACAAGGCCTCGATCGATGCCATGAGCGGAATCTCGTCGGCCATCGTCACCTCTACGCTGGTGTTCATGGCGGTGTTTGTGCCGGTGTCGTTCATGGGGGGTACCTCGGGCGTGTTCTACACCCAGTTCGGTATCACCATGGCGGTAGCCGTGGGTATCTCGGCCATCAACGCCCTCTCCCTATCGCCGGCACTCTGTGCGCTGCTGTTGCGGCCCAACGAGATTCTGGTCGACGGGAAGAAGCCCGAGTTCTCGACCCGGTTCCGGCTGGCCTTCGATGCGATATTCAAACGCCTCGTGTTCAAGTATAAGGAGGGGGCCAAGTTCTTTATCAAGCACAAGTGGCTGGTGTGGACCTCGTTTGCCGCCTCGGTGGGGCTGCTGCTCTATCTGATGGCAACGACCAAGACCAGTCTGGTGCCCTCGGAAGATACCGGCTCCATCTTCGTGAGCCTCGATACCCCTGCCGGCAGCACGCTGGCCGAGACGGCGAGCATCATGGACAAGGTGGAGGCCGAGCTGAAGCAGATACCGCAAATCGACAACTTCAACAACGTGGCCGGTTTCGGTATGGGTACGGGCAGCGGCTCGTCGCACGGTATGTTTATCGTCAAGCTGAAACCTTGGGACGAGCGTCCCGGCAAGGAGAACAGCGTCGACGCTATCTCGGCCGAGATTTACCGGCGCACGGCCCATATCAAGAATGCCCGGTTGTTCGTCTTCTCGCCTCCCATGATTTCGGGTTACGGCACGGGAAACAGCTTCGAGCTCTATCTGCAGGACCGTTCGGGCAAGGGTATCGATGCCTTGAGCCAGGTGACCGACAACTTCCTGGCCAAGCTGAACCAGCGTCCCGAAATCGAGATGGCCTACACCTCGTTCAGTGCCAACTTCCCCCAGTACCGGGTCGATGTCGACGAGGCTCAGTGCCAGCGGGCCGGCATCACCACCGACAAGGTGCTCTCGGTGCTCTCGGGTTACTTCGGCAGTATCTACGCCTCGAACTTCAACCGGTTTACCAAATTGTACCGGGTTATCATTCAGGCCCCGTCGGACAGTCGCAAGAGTCTCCAGTCGCTCGACAATATCTTTGTGAAGACCTACGACGGCATGGCCCCCGTGAGCCAGTTTGTGAAACTCTCCAAGACCTACGGGGCCGAGTCGCTCACGCGGTTCAACATGTTCTCGTCGATTAACGTGCAGGGCATGCCAGCCAGCGGATACAGTTCGGGCGACGTGATCAATGCCGTGAAGGAGGTGGCGGCGCAAACCCTGCCTACCGGTTACGGTTACGAGTTCTCGGGTATGACCCGTGAGGAGGAGCAGATGGCCGATTCGCACGACACGGTAATCATCTACGGCATCTGTATTCTCTTCATCTACCTCATACTCTGTGCGCTCTACGAGAGCCTGTTTATCCCCATGGCGGTTATCCTGTCGGTACCGTTCGGCCTGATGGGCAGCTTCCTGTTTGCCCGGATGTGGGGTATCGAGAACAACATCTATTTGCAGACGGGCCTGATTATGCTCATCGGGTTGTTGTCGAAGACGGCCATCCTGCTCACCGAGTATGCCACCGAGCGGCGCAAGGAGGGGATGTCGCTGGCCCAGGCAGCCATTTCGGCAGCCGGTGTGCGGTTGCGTCCTATCCTGATGACGGCCCTGACGATGATTTTCGGTCTGCTGCCGTTGATGTTTGCATCGGGTGTCGGGGCCAACGGTAATACGTCGCTGGGTGTAGGCACCGTGGGCGGTATGCTCATCGGTACGGTAGCCCTGCTGTTTGTAACGCCCGTATTCTTCATTACCTTCCAGTATATCGAAGAGCGGGTGATGGGTAAACGAAAAGAGGACAGAAAGTTATGAAAAAGATAATGTGTATAGCAATGTGTGCCTTGCTGCTGAGCAGTTGCCACATCTACCGTAAATATGAACGGCCCCAAGAGCTGCCGGTCGACAGCCTCTTCAGGGGGGCCGAGTCGTACACGACCGACGACTCGCTCACCCTGGGCGACCTCCCCTGGGAGGAGATTTTCCAGGATACGTTGTTGCAGAACCTCATTCGGTTCGGCCTCGACAACAATACCGATTTGCAGACGGCCTTGCTGCGGGTCGACCAGGCCAAGGCGCAGTTGACGGCTGCCCGGCTGGCCTTCTTGCCGTCGCTCACCCTCTCGCCGCAAGGCTCGATAAGCAGCACCGATGGAGCCAAGGCGGTGAAGAGCTACGAGATTCCGGTGCAGGCCAGTTGGGAGATAGACCTATTCGGCAACCTGCTCAACGCCGCGCGGGGTTCCCGCTCCACGCTGTTGCAGCAGGAGGCGTATCGGCAGGCGGTGCAGTCGGAGGTGATAGCCACGATTGCCAACGACTACTACACGCTGATGATGCTCGACGAGCAGGTCGAGCTGAGCCGGTCGACCCTGGAACTGTGGAAAGAGCAGGTGCGCATCATGGAGTCGCTGTTGAAGGTGGGCGAGGAGACCGAGAATGCTGTCACCCAGGCGCGGGCCAACCTGTATGAACTGGAGGCCACCCACAACGACCTGCTGCGGCAGCAGCGCGAGGCCGAGAATGCCCTTTGTACCGTGCTGGGGGTGACACCCCGGACCATCGAGCGGGGGCAGTTGGCCGGGCAGCAGTTCCCCGAGATTTTCAACGTGGGGGTACCGTTGCGGTTGCTCTCGAAACGGCCCGATGTGCGTGAAGCCGAGATGACCTTGGCCAGTGCCTACTATACGACCAACCAGGCCCGCTCGGCCTTCTATCCCAACCTCACCCTCACGGGCAGTGCGGGGTGGACCAACGCGCTGGGACAGGTGGTGACCAATCCCGGCGGATGGATTCTCTCGGCCGTGGCCTCGCTGACCCAGCCGATTTTCAACCGGGGAAAACTGATTTCGAACCTGCGGGTATCGAAAGACGAGGAGCAAATTGCCTTGCTCAACTACAAGCAGACGCTGCTCGATGCCGGGCAGGAGGTGAGCGACGCGCTCTATGCCGTCGAGTCGGCCCAGCGCAATCTGGAGATTCACCAGAAGCAGTGCCGCGAACTGGAGCGCACGGTCGAAACTTCGGAAGCTCTCTACAAAACGGGCAATGCCACTTACCTCGAACTGCTCACGGCCCAACAGTCGTTGCTGAATGCCCGGCTGAACCTGGTGTCGGACAGTTTCACCCACTGTCAGTCCATCATCACCCTCTACAACGCCTTGGGGGGTGGCAGCAACTGACGGTGACAGACCCGCAGAGGGTTGAGGGGGAGCCTGTTTGAGTGCCCCCGCTTTCGATAGAGCTGTTTTAGTGATGATTGATAAAAAGGTGGTGCAGCGACAAACCGAGACTTGTGCTCTCGTTTGCCGCTGCACTTGTTTTATCGGGAGGCCGCACGCAGGAGCGAGGCCGTCACTTGTTTTTTTCGGTGAGGTATTTCCAGTATCGCACGGGCATGTCTTTCCGCTGTTTCCGGGGATTGAGCCGGTCGCGTATGCAGACGGCCTTGAAGTAGGTGCGCCACAGCTCCTGGAACAGTTTTTCGTCGTCGGCCATGAGCGACTCGTCCAGCTTGCCGGTGACGAAGTGGGACAGGCTCTCGTCGAAGGTCACCTGAGTGACCTCGTGCTGGTCGTAGTAATAGCCGTAGTGGCGCCTCTTGTCGTAGAGGACAAAGGGCTGGTCGGCAAAGCGGTCCTTGAAGTGGGCTATGGCCAGCGGCAAGACGTTGTATTGCGGCTCCATGATGCCGAAGTAGGTGCCGTCGGCCGCCTTCTGGAAGCGGATGAACTGCATCATGCGCAGACGCTCGTACAGCACCTTGCGGAAGGTGTTGGTGACAAACAGAATGTCGTCGTCGGCCAGGTTGTTCTCGAGGCTTACGGGGCTGTCGATATTCTTGCAGATGTAGCGAAACAGGTGCAGGTCCAGTTCGGGCAGCTCCGAGAGGTAGCTTACGGTGAGGCACGAGAGAGCATCCTTCGACAGCTTCTTCTCGAGCGCCTTCCACACCCGGCCCGCCTTCGCTTCGTCGGTGATGACCGGGTGCACCTCGTCGTAGAAGAGGGGGAGCGGCTCGTCGGTGCCCTGAATCGCCTGCGGGAACGAACGGCGGGCGTAGGCGTCGAACACGACGGTGAGCATGCCGTCGAACGTGCGGTCGTATTGAAAGATAATCAGAGACACGGCGGAGTATCGTTAATCGTGGAACAGGGGTAGTTGCAACTGGTGGTCGTCTCGCCGCTTCGAGGTCGACGGGGTGAGCAGTCGCCTTACGTTCTCGGGGCGGAGTTCGTTGACGGTAGGTGACGTCAGCTCGCCGCAGGTGATGAAGTATTTGGCTTTCTTCATCACTACCCCCATCTTCTTCAGATGCGAGCTGTTGATGCGATTGAAGCGGCGGGAGTTGACGATGAGGGTGGCCGATTTCACCCCGATGCCGGGAACCCGGAGGATGAGTTCGTAGGGAGCCTTGTTGATGTCGACCGGGAAGACTTCGGGGTGACGTAGGGCCCACGCCAGCTTGGGGTCAATCTCGAGGTCGAGGTCGGGGTTGGCATCGTCGACAATCTCGTCGACCTTGAACTGGTAGAAGCGCAAGAGCCAGTCGGCCTGGTAGAGGCGGTTTTCGCGTACCAGAGGAGGCTGCTTCAGCATGGGGAGCCGGGTGTCGTAGGTGTTGACATGGATATAGCCCGAGTAGTAGACACGTCGCATGGTGGGACGGGCGTAGAGGGCCGACGACAGCCGCAGGATGTCGCGGTCGTGGTCGGGGGTAGCCCCCACAATCATCTGCGTGCTCTGCCCGGCCGGGACGAAACGAGGGGCGTGCCTGAAGAGTTTGCGCTCCTCTTTCGAGGCGAGGGTCTGTTGCTGGATGTAGGCCATGGGCTCGTAGACGCTTTTGAAATCTTTTTCGGGAGCCAGCAGTTTCAGTGAGCATTCGTTGGGAATCTCGATGTTCACGCTCATGCGGTCGGCATATTTGCCGGCCTCGTTCACCAGTTCGCGGCTGGCTCCGGGAATACTTTTCAGGTGGATGTAGCCGTTGAACCGGTGGATGGTGCGCAAGTCTTTCACGACGGCTACCAGACGCTCCATGGTGTAATCGGGGTTACGCACCACGCCCGAGCTGAGGAACAGTCCCTCGATGTAGTTGCGCCGGTAAAATTCGATGGTGAGCTCCACCAGCTCCCGCACCGAAAAGGTGGCCCGCGGAATATCGTTGCTCCGTCGGTTGATGCAGTAGGCACAGTCGTACATGCACGAGTTGGTGAGCATCGTTTTCAGCAGCGAGATGCAACGACCGTCGTCGGCAAAACTGTGGCATATACCTATCCCGCCCACCGTATTGCCCAACCCTCCCCGGGTGTTGGACCGTACGGTGCCGCTCGACGAACACGATACATCGTATTTTGCCGATTCGGTAAGTATCTTCAGTTTCTTCAGCGTCTCTTCGGTCATGGCGGCAGATGAGTATAAGTTGGTTACATCGTTGTGAATCAATGGGGTGACGGTGGTTTTTTAAAAAGAATAAGCCAAACGGCATCGCCCCGATTGCTGCAACTTTCCCGGAGGATAAAGTTACACCGTTTTTGCCGTATCGGCGACAATTTTAAGAAAAGAATTTATAATTGGGATGGGGAAAGATAAACGCATGGCTTCTGTCTTGATAGAAGCCTGATTGGCTATCGAAGATTTATGACAGAAGGAAGGTCAGGATGGTTGAGGGGAGTATCGAATAGAATAAAAAAATCCCACCAATCTGGCAGGATTTTCTGTCTATTTCCTTATTTCCAAATTATACGAATTTTATTCCCCCGATTTCGTGGGCAAATTCATGCAGGGATTTCTCAATCTTTTCGATGGTCGTTTTTGAGGGCTTCCTTCGGCCTGTTACATAATGACTCAACTGCCCTTGATTGACACCCGTGATACGAGCCAAACCTGCCAACGAAAAGGCGTAGGCATAGTAATTAAGGAAAGATGCTATGTCATAAGTAAAATTAAACTCTACGTCAGGAAACTTTTTCCCATTCATTTGATAAACTTCTTTCATCTCATCAACGGCTGCCAAAAAATCATTTTTGGTTTCTTCAACGCTTTTTCCTTCTCCAATGCAACCGAATTCGCAGTTGTTGTCAGGAATGAATGCTGAATAGGTGCCGTCAACTCCCCGTTCAATAACAACGCTGATTTCTTTCTTTGCCATATTCTTGTATTTTACCTTGATAACTGACTGATTTATCAAGTATAGTAATTAAAAATAGTAAAATATATATAGTGTAAGATATGGGTTACTCAATCCCCGCATCCCTTTTAATGCTTTTCAATGTACCCGGTTTCACCTCTTCTGATTTATGGTGGCTTGTTTGAAAATATTTTCCTGTTTTGGGGCTATACCATGTTGGGTGAGCTCCATTATTTTTTATCAGTTCACAACCGGCTTTTTTTAGAAGTCGTTCAAGTTCATTGTATTTCACTCCAACCTCCTTTCTTTTGTGATATTGAGCATATAATCGTCATACACAACATGCGATAGTCACAATGCAAAGATACGAATATCAATATCATTTGCAACCTTTTTGATATTATTTTTAATATCATTTTTGACTTTTTCCTTTGTCTCTATTCCGCATAGATTACATTATGTACAAGTAGCAGTGCATTATTCCCGTTTTTCTCATATATATGAGATATGCTTCAGTATAAAAATCAAGTGAGTTTGTTTTTCTATTTTCGACTTTCGTTATATTTGTAACGATGAAACCGACAAGCATAGCCATAGTGGTGCCCGTCTATAATCGGGAGAAGGAGTTGGTGCGGACGTTTGCCTCGATTGTAGCGCAGACCTACCGGCCCCTGCATGTCGTGCTGGTCGATAACGGGTCGACCGACGGGTCGCTGGCGCTGTGCCGGGAGCTGAAAGCCCGTTACGAGAGCGACAACTTCGAAGTGACGGTGATCCAGGAGGCGAAGCGGGGCCCTTCGGCGGCCCGCAACCGGGGGGTGTCGTGCGTGCGGGAGGAGTTTGTCTCGTTCTTCGATAGTGACGATACCTACGTGCCCGAGGCTATCGCCCGGTATATGCAGGCTTTCGACAGCCATCCGCAGGCCGACATCGTGGGGTGTACGGTCGAGATGGTGCCCGAGGAGGGCCGTCCCTATCGGGCCAAGGCGGTATTCTCTAACCGGGTGGAGCCCCATCTGTTCCATTGCACGCTGGGTACACAGCGCTATGCGGTGCGTACGGCGTTGGTGCGGGCCGTAGGCGGATGGCGCGAGGAGTATATGCGTTGGGAAGATTGGGAGCTGGGGCTGCGCCTCTTACTGGCTACCGACCGGGTGGTGTGGATCGAGCGGCCGCCGCTGGTCCATGTCTATCTGCATGCCGACAGCATTACCGGCTATCGCTATGCCCCCAACAGTGACGATATTTTGCAGGCTATTGCCCATGCCCATGCCGATGTGGAGCAGAGCAACCATCCCGACAAGCGTCGTCTGCACCGGCTCTTGCTCTACAAGCAGATGGTAGTGGCCGGTCTGTGCCGTCGCGAGAAGAGCCCTCGAGGGCCCGAAATTTATCACTGGACCCTCGACCAGGTTCGCGACGACAGCACCTTGCGGTGGTTTCTGCCGCTGGTCTATCGTTATGTGTCGTGGGGAGGGCGCGGTTCGGCTATTCTGGCCGAACGGCTGTTACACTGATTTTTTTTCGAATTGCAGGTTGTCGAGCAGACAAGTGTAGAGCTCGATGGCTTCGCGTATCTCGTCGAGGAGGATATACTCGTCGGCCGTGTGGGAGCGCGACGATTCGCCCGGTCCTATCTTGACCGAAGGGAAGGGCATGAGCGCCTGGTCCGAGAGGGTAGGCGACCCGAAGGGTTCGCGTCCGGTGAGTACGCACCGTCGCACGAAGGGGTGTCGTGGCGATATGGACGACGAGTTGAGCCGCAGCGAGCGGGGGGTGAAGGTCACGTCGGGGAAGTTCTCGCGCAGGATTTCGACCGCCTGGGCGTTGGTGTAGCAATCGGTAGTGCGCAGGTCGATGACGAAGTTGCAGCGGTCGGGCACCACGTTGTGCTGCGTGCCGGCCTCTATCTGGGTGACGGTGAGTTTCGTCCGTCCCAGCCACTCCGAGACGAGGGGGAACTCGAATCGCCGCAGCCGTTCGATAGCCTCGGTGGCTTTGTAGAGGGCGTTGATTCCCTCTTCGCGGGCAGCGTGTCCCGACCGCCCGTGCGTGGCACAGTCGAGCACCAGCAGCCCCTTTTCGCAGATGGCCGGTTGCATGGCCGTAGGTTCGCCCACGATGGCCAGATCGACAGGGGGCAGCTCCTGCAAGGCCCGGGCGATGCCGTTCGCTCCCGAAACCTCCTCTTCGGCCGAAGCCAGGAAAATCAGGTTGTAGGGTTGCTCGCTGTCGGCCAGGAACAGGAAGGCGGCGAGCAGCGATACCAGACTGGCTCCGGCGTCGTTGCTGCCCAGACCGTAGAGGCGACCTTCCTCTTCGGCAGGTTCAAAAGGGTTGCGGCTCCAGCTGGCCACCGGTTTCACGGTGTCGATGTGCGAGTTGAGCAGGAGGGTCGGTTTCGCCGGGTCGTACTTCCCGGCCAAGGTCCATACGTTGTTGCCGATGCGGTGCGGGGTGAATCGGTTTTTTTCGAGCGTTTCGCACAGGAGTTGGGCTGCCTGTCCCTCCTCCCGGCTGACCGAAGGGGTGGCAATGAGCCGGTGCAGCAGGTCGGTGGCTATGTAGTAGAGTTCGTCTTTCGAATACATGGTGGTTACGAGTTTATGCAAAAGTAGTTTATTTTTATCTCTTTCAGTAACTTCTTGTACAAATTGTAGGGAAAGGTCGAAAAAACGAGGATAAAATATTAACAGTAATTAACTATTTGAATTTGAGGGGATAAATCGTCCGAAATGTTGATAAATAGATAGGAAGTCTTGCGTTTTTGCTATGTCGAGTTGGCAAAATGAAAGTGCCCAATCTGCTTAAAACTTATTAAAATGGTCATAGAGTCAATATAATGCGTAACTTTGCAGCGGATTTATAACTGAATTTATGGTAAATCAACTTACCGCTTTGGTTCGCAAACAGGCTGCCAAATACGGAAACCGTGAGGCGTTCAGCCATAAGGACTATGAGCACAATCAATGGGTTCCTACCTCTTGGAACCGTTTCTCTGAACAGGTATCGTACATAGCGCAAGCTATGGTTCTCTTAGGTATTCGCGAGCAAGAAAACATTTCGACATATACACAAAACAAACCCGAAGGTCTCATCGTGGATTTTGCGGCATTCGACAACCGTGCGGTAGTCGTTCCGCTCTATCCCACCAGTTCGCTCGACCAGATTAAGTACATCATCGACGAAGCCGAGGTGCGCTTTCTGTTTGTGGGCGGGCAGGTGCAGTACGACAATGCCATTGTGGCCCTGCGTGAGTGTCCTACGCTCGAGAAACTCATTCTTTTCGACCCTGCCATCAAGCGGACTGCCGACGACCATACGTCGATCTATTTCGATGACCTCATGGAGCAGGGCCGTCTGGCCGGTGCCGATGTGGTAGCCGAGGTAGAACGCCGTCGCAATGCCGGTACGCCCGACGATTTGGCCACGCTCATCTACACCTCGGGTACGACCGGCGAGCCCAAAGGGGTGATGCTGGCTCACTCGAATTACGACGAGGCCATGCGCATTCACCTGCAACGGTTGGTGACTTGCTCCGACAGCGACGTATCGCTCTGCTTCCTGCCGTTGACCCACGTCTTCGAGCGGGCTTGGTCGTACTACTGCCTGACGGTAGGCATGCGCATTGCCATCAACGTAGACCCCAAGGATATACAGAATACCATTCGCGAGGTGCGTCCTACCATCATGTGCAGCGTGCCCCGTTTCTGGGAGAAGGTCTACTCGGCCATCCAGGACAAACTGTCGAAGACGAAGGGGATGACCCGTCGTCTCACCGAACGGGCTTTTGCCATCGGACGCCGTCGCAATGTGGAGTATCTGCGTGTAGGAAAACGGGTTCCGCTGTGGCTCGAGTGTCAGTACAAATTCTACGACAAGTTCGTATTCTCGAAAATCCGTCGAGCCGTAGGGGTGGAGAACGGCAATATCTTCCCCACCGCCGGGGCTCCGCTCTCCGATACCATCAACGAATTTCTGCACATCTGCGGCATCAATATCGTCTATGGCTATGGTTTGTCGGAGACGACGGCCACGGTGAGCTGCTTCGACCTGACCGGCTACGAGTTCGGTACCGTAGGCTCGCTCATGCCCGATATTCAGGTGAAGTTGGGCGAGAACAACGAGATACTGGTGAAGGGCAAGACCGTGATGAAGGGCTACTATCGCAAGCCCGAGGAGACGGCCCGCGTCTTTACCGAGGACGGCTGGTTCCGCACGGGCGATGCCGGCAAGATAAACGACGAAGGGGCTTTGGCCTTGACCGAGCGTTTGAAAGACCTCTTCAAGACTTCGAACGGGAAATACATTGCCCCGCAGGCTCTGGAGACCCGCCTGGGCGAAGACAAGTATATCGATCAGGTAGCCGTCATCGGCGACCAGCGCAAGTATGTGACGGCCATCATTATCCCGGCCTTCGAGGCCCTGAAGGAGTATGCCGCTCAGAAGCACATACAGTACCGCACCCTCGAGGATCTGGTGAAGAACCAGAAGATTCATGCTCTTATCTCGGAGCGTATCGACGCGCTGCAAAAGAACTTTGCCCGCTTCGAGCAAATCAAGCGTTTCACGCTGCTGCCGAGAGCCTTCAGCATGGAGAAAGGCGAGTTGACCAACACGCTCAAGATACGCCGGTCGGTCATCAACCTGCTCTACAAGGAGGAGATAGAGGCGATGTATGCCTAAAAACGAAAACCGAAATTTGGTAAATAGCACAAGGGTGTATAATTTTGTACACCCTTTTTTCGTATAACAGAAACAAGTGATAAAGATATGATTACACAAGAACAATTAAAAGAGACAGAAGAACGCAAGTTGGCGTTGAGGAGGTATCTTTGACATCGATTCGAAGAAAATCGAGGTAGAAGAAGAGGAGTTGCGCACCCATGTGCCCGACTTCTGGGAAGACCAGAAGAAGGCCGAAGCGCAGATGAAAAAGGTAAAATCGTTGCACTTCTGGATAGACAGCTATACCGAAATCGAGAAATCGGTCGAGGAGTTGAAGCTGGCCTTCGACTTTGTAAAAGAGGGTATCGTTTCGGAAGAGGAGGTCGACGAGATTTATCACCATACGATGACGCTGATTGAGAATCTCGAGTTGCGCAACATGCTGCGTCGCGAAGAGGACAAGTTGGGCGTGGTATTGAAAATCAACTCGGGTGCCGGTGGTACCGAGGCGCAAGACTGGGCTTCGATGCTCATGCGCATGTACTTGCGCTGGTGCGAACAGCACAACTACAAGACCTCCATCTCCAATATTCTCGAGGGCGATGAGGCCGGTATCAAGTCGGTGACGATACAGATCGAGGGCGACTATGTCTACGGTTACCTGAAGAGCGAAAACGGCGTGCACCGTCTGGTGCGGGTATCGCCCTACAACGCTCAGGGCAAGCGCATGACCTCGTTTGCATCGGTATTCGTGACGCCGCTGGTCGACGATACCATCGAAATCAACATCAACCCCGCCAACATCTCGTGGGATACTTTCCGTTCGAGCGGTGCCGGTGGACAGAATGTGAACAAGGTGGAGTCGGGCGTGCGGTTGCGTTACCAGTTCAAAGATCCCTATACGGGCGAAGAGGAGGAGATTCTGATCGAGAATACCGAGACCCGCGACCAACCCAAGAACCGAGAGAACGCCATGCGCCAGTTGCGCTCTATCTTGTACGACAAGGAGTTGCAGCACCGTATGGCCGAGCAGGCCAAGATTGAGGCCGGCAAGAAGAAAATCGAGTGGGGGTCGCAGATACGCAGCTATGTGTTTGACGACCGCCGGGTGAAAGACCACCGCACCAACTACCAGACCTCCGACGTGCAAGGCGTGATGGACGGCAAGATCGACGGTTTTATCAAAGCCTATCTGATGGAGTTCGGTGGTGACGAAAGCAACGCATAAACCGGTATGGAGAAACTTACGCTGATAAAAGTGGGCGGTAAGATTGTGGAGGAGCAGGCTACGTTGAGTCGCCTGCTCGCCTCGTTTGCCGCCATACCCGGCCGCAAGGTGCTGGTGCACGGAGGCGGCCGATCGGCCACGGCCATGGCGTCGCGGCTGGGTATCGAGAGCCGTATGGTGGGCGGTCGTCGCATCACCGACAAGGCCATGCTCGAGGTGGTGACCATGGTCTACGCCGGCCTGGTGAACAAGAATATCGTGGCCGGCCTGCAGGCCCAGGGAGTAAATGCGCTGGGTATGACGGGGGCCGACATGAATATCCTGCTGTCGGACAAACGTCCGGTGGGCGAGGTCGACTACGGTTACGTGGGCGATGTGCGTCGCGTCGACGCTGCCGCCCTGTCGGCACTCATCGAGATGGGTGTCGTGCCCGTAATCGCTCCGCTTACCCACGACGGGCGAGGCTCAATGCTCAATACCAACGCCGATACCATGGCCGGCGAAACCGCCAAGGCGCTGGCCTCGCGTTACGAGGTATCTCTGGTCTACTGTTTCGAGAAACGGGGCGTGTTGCGCGATGAGAACGACGACAACAGCGTAATTGCCGAGATGACCCGACAGCAGTTCGAGACCTACCGGGCCGAAGGCGTGGTGCAGGGCGGTATGATACCCAAACTCGAAAATGCCTTCGATGCCATTCGCCACGGGGTGCGCGAGGTCATTATTACCCGGGCCGATGCTATCGGGCAGCCTCACGAGGGTACCCGCATCGTGGAGTAAAAGACGATTTTATTGATAGAGAATAAAATACGAGGGCTGCCCGAGAAAGGGCAGCCCTCGCTGTAGGATAGGTTCGTTTATTTAAATTTGCCCCCTCTGTGCTTGTTATTGACCTATCCAGTTCCATCCGGCTGGGGTATATTCCGACGATAAGATGACGACACCCTTCTGGTTCCCCAAAAATTCGATTACCCGGAAATAACCGCAGTGGTTCTGAATGCGAGTTTCGCTTTCCCAAGCCTGGTGCACGAAATAGAGGTGTCCCAGTTCCGGAACACAGAACGACTCGCCCTCTTCGGGTACGCCGAAGGCACTCAGGTCGATTGTCTCGGTGCGTTGTACTCCCAGGTCGGTGAAGGTGGTCATGCGGCCTGCTACACCTTCGATTTTCCCCTCGTTCCAGGTGATGGCAATGTTTTTGTTGAGAAATTCAAAGCCCTCTTCGTAGTCAACCAGTCCCCTTGTCCATATGGTATCGACATTGGTGGGTTGATCTTCTTCGCAAGCGGCGAATGCGAATACCATGCACATGAGAAGCACGATACGAAATGTTGAATACTTCATAGTATAAAATGTTGATTAAAATCCGACCGGTCCCAAAATCGGAATGTTTATGTGTGTGTTACAGACGAATATAAAAGAGCGCGGACCCAAACTTTTTCATTCTTTAAAACCTTAGAAAATCGTATAAAAACCACGATATTAAGTCGGAACGGGCGCAATAAGTGCACAGAACTTTCTCTCTGCGGTATGCCCGAATTTCTCAGATCTGTAGAAACAAAAAGTTAACGCTGTTTTATAAATGTCTTATTGAATGTTGTCCCCTTGTTTATATGTCCCCTTATATAATCATTTTGGTTTTGTCATTAGTTATTTGCAAATATAAATAAATTCTTTTGACAAATCGAAACTTATGGCAAGATATTTTTCCCTTTCGTGTCAAATAGGTATGTATGGGAGGATAGCGGTTGTCGATTGGGAAAAATTTCCGGGATTGTCGTGAGTCGTGCAAAGGTCCTCGAGTGCGGACCGTAAAGATATGAGAAAGCCTGGGAGGATGGCCCGTTGCCGAGCTCTCTTTCTCCCAGGCTTCCGATAGTGTTATTGCTTGATGAATTTGGCCTTTTCGCAGCCGCCATCGGCATATTGGGCTACGGCAACGTAGATGCCGCTCTCCAGGTCGATGTCGAGCGAGGTCGTTCCGCTTGTCGAGAGGTCGGCAGTAACCAGGTTTATCCCCTGCATGTTGTAGACAGCCAGTTTGCCGGTTCTATTTTGGGCGTGGATAAATTCCAGTTCGCCCGATGTGTTGGCTACATAAAGTCCGCTCAGTATCGAGGCCGAGGTGATACCCGAAACGTTTTTGTCCTGAATGATTTCGATGGTAATCGGGTCGGCATAGAGGGTCTCTACGGTCAGCGTTGTCGTGCGTTGCGAGGTTCCCTCGGGGAGAGCTTCGAATGTAATGGGTATCGAGATTTCGGTTGAGGCACCGTCGACCGGAGTTCCCGGTGTGAGCCACGAATCGGCTGCGGTGCAGTCGATACCGTCGGCCATGAACAAGGTCGAGTAGACCGTGACAGACGAGCTGCCTGCCGTTCCGGGAATCTCGACGGGGCTTTCGCATCCGAGGCTCGACATGGAGGCATTGCACAGCGACATGGCCAGAGAATAGCTGCCCATCGAGGAGATGTCGACCATATCCTCTTCACCCTCTTTGGAAAGGAGACGGTATACATAGGCACCGGCGTCGAAGGTTTGTTCGACGCTGTTCGAAACCACGCCGACAACTACGTCGTCGCGGTCAAATCCGTCGAAAATATAGGCCATAGGTTCGTCGATGAGGAGCCGTTGCGGCATGGGGGTTCCGTTCACCTCTTTGAGAAACTCGAAATGCATGCCATATCCATAGTATCCACCCAGTTCGGTAGCCTCTGCGTCGGAGGCTTTGAGCGAAGCGATAGCCAGTGTGTCGCCCAGCTCCCCTGTTTCGGTAAGAGCTACGGCTCTCAGGAAGAACTCGGCATCGTCGGGTGCCTCGAAGGTGGCCAGAATGAGGTCGACACCCGAGATGAGCATCGGGGAGCAAGGTTTCTCAAAGATGTTCATCACGGCCTTGGTGGTGATGTGGTAACCTCGCATATCGAGTTCGCAACTGCCGAAAACGTAGTTTCGGGGAGCCGGCACGTCGTTATAGGAGAGCACGGTGAGCCGGTTGTTATTGACATCGAGATTGCCGATGGTCATGGCCCGGCCTGCCGTTAGAGTGCCGTTCCAGGTGTAGAAACTTTGGCGCGAACCGGACGTAGCGGTGAGAGAGGGCACCGAGTGTGTGCCTATGGAATAGTTGGCCGTGTAGGTCGGGGTGTCGTAGTTTTCGCCGTCGCAATCCCATTGATACGACAAGGCTTCGTTGGAGTAGTTGTTCCACACGAGATCTTTGAATGCGGGTGCAAAAATCGAGGTTGTCGAGAAGGCTTCCCACTTGTAGTTGACACCCGAGAGGAACGTTCCTTGCGGACGGTTGTAGATGGCGGTAGGCAGCATGGGGCGTACATACACTTCGTCGAGTTGCATCGAGTCGCCGTATACTCCTTCGTATTGGAAAGCGATTAATACCGTCTTCCCTGCATAATCGCTGATGTCGATTCTGAACCGGCGGAAATCGGAGATTTCCAGTTCTTCGTCGGTATATTCCAGGTCGGCCACATCGAGCAGCAAATCCCATGATTCACCGCCGTTGTCCGAGATTTTTATCTTCATGGTGGCGGCGATACCGTCGTCTTTGTTATAGAAATTATAGAATACGTAGCAGGGGAGGTAACTCAAATCGAAGAAGAGATAGTCTTCTTCTTTGACGGTGATGGGCTTGGTGATAAGCCACTCGTCCGACTCTTCGTATTCGTCGTATTGGATATAGGCAATGTATTGGCTTTCGGGGTTCAGCGGAAGCCCTTTTGCGATGCTGGGTTCGGTGATGTACCAACTGTACCAGAGTGCATCGGGGTCGTCGTAGTTAGGGTGTGTATTGATGCTGGTCCAGCCTTCGGGCAGCCATTCGAGCGCATCGGGGTCGTCGATATGGTTGGCAAATTCTTCAAAGCCTTCGGCCAAGGTATATTCTTCGTCGGCAGCCGGCATCGCCTCTTTTTGAGCGGTATATACAGGAGCCAGGTTCTCTTTCCGATTGGCAAAGGCCTTGAAGCGGCGTTTGCCGTCGAGAGTCTCTTTTACTGCGATTTTACGCCCGTTTTGCTCATAGGTTTTCAAAGTTCTGGCGGCCTCGGAGCGTATGCTCTTTCTAGCGGTCTGAATTATTTCGACTCTTCGTTGAGCCGGGTTTTCATCGAAAGATTGTGCGGCTGTCGAGGGTAACAGCGTGAGGGAGCACAAGGCTCCGACAAGTAGTAAATTTTTCATGCTTTTCCGATTAAAGGGTTAAAGGTGATATGATTGCTTTGAAAGTTTCGTCGCCGACACGTATGATGAACAGACCGCTCGGCAACGTGAGAGAGAGGGAATCGGCGGTTAATTGCCGTTTCAGGAGAACTTGTCCGGTCATCGATACGATGGTTACCGGGTCGCCGGGTTGACCGTATATATGCAGTATATTCCGATTTGTAGCGATATGGCGCATGCCCGACGTCTCGATCTTGTCGATTGCGGAGGTGTTGCCTACCTTGAATTTTATCGATTCGTCGGAGCGGGTGTAGGTGTTTTGGGCTTGTATCTTGAAGAGGTATTTGCTCTGTCGGTTCAGCCCGGTGAACGAATAGTGATTGTCGGTGACCCCGGTGATGATTGCAGGCTCTGCATGAGAGGCGACCGGTTTTTTGGGCGCTGTCGATTTTTCGCCCGAATAGAGCGAGAGGTTCGACAACGCGAGGTTCGAGAGACTCTCGATTTTGAGGTATCCCGAGTCGATTGACGTGTTGAAAGTTTGGGAGATGAGAGTCTTTGAGGTAGGGCTTTTCAGGGAGAAGATGATTTTTTCTCCTGTGAAATCGGCGTTTTCGCAAAGTGTGATAACGAGCCCGTCGTAGTAGCTGCGGGTGGTTTGGGCCTCAAATTCGAGAGTGAAAGTTCCGTCGCCGCTGAAATCGAGCCGGGGCGAGACCATGTATCCCTTGGCTTTGATACAGCAACGTCCGCCGCATTGGCCTATTCGCTCGCCGGTCCAACCCGGTTGTTGTGTGTAGGAGTCGAGGCTTTGTGAAATTTCGGTCGTGTCGGGCATCAAGTAAGTACCGCTTGCGAAACCCGAGAACGACTCGCCTAACAGCAAGGTATTCAGGGGGTATTGTTCGGACAAAGTTACGGTGTAGGAATCGGCTCCGTCGATTGCGCCCCAAGTAGCCGTGAAACCGTCGTCGGTCACGTCGGTTACGCCCAGTTGGTCGGGGGTGGCCAGTCGGTCGATCATGAAATGGAAATAGACGGTGTCGTTCGATTCGCGAATGTCGATAATCGGTTTGTTCAAAGCTCCTTCGCTATACAATTCGGGTGCGGGATTACTGTCTTCGGTAAAATAGGTATTGTAGGTTGTGCCGGGGAACAGGTCGCCTTCCGGGTTGGTGAAATTGCCGTCGGCCGGTACGATTTGCACCCGTTCGTGTCCTTCGGTGTTGTTGACGGTGTTGTTATCCCAGGCCACAGGGTCATAGTCGATGTGTACAATCATGAGTCCGTGCCCGGCGGCATATCGGTCCCAGCCTGTCTGTTGCCGGTTTTCGAGGGTGAAAAATTCGTTTTCGTTATGGGGCGACCGCATGAGACAGGCCCGATTCGAGCGGTTGAGCGGCGGGAGGGCGATGTGGGCTTGTGGCTCTTGCAGTTCTTGCAGGTCGAGCCAGCCGCAGCTGTATCGTTCGAAAGCCGAGTAGCCTACGGGAGTTTTGCTGTCGTTGTTGTAGCTGCCCATGTCCATGAGGCTCCAGGTTCCCATGCCGAAGGTGTCGCCATACTCGGTGTTGTAGATGTCGGGGAGTCCCAGACAGTGGCTAAATTCGTGGCAGAAGGTTCCTATTCCGCTCAGGATTTCGCCTGTTTCTCCACTTAGTTCCGAGGAACAGGCAAAGGTCGAAATCTTTTTCCCGTCGAGGGTGAGGGAGTGACCAAACTCGTCGAGGGTACCGGCAGCGGGCCAAATGGTGTTCTCGTCGGCTCCGTTCGATTCGGCATGTCCGGCATAGATGACATATACCAAGTCGACTGTACCGTCGTTGTCGAAATCATAATCGGCAAAGTTGACATCGCATTTTTCGTGAGCTTCGGTACAGGCCTCGGTAATCATGGCCGCCAGGTTGAGGTCGTTCCCGTAAAAATCGTTCTCTCCGTAGTATTTCATGTCGTGAGAGAGGGTGACCGGCCCTACCACATCGAACGAGGGCATGAATACACCGTTCGACTGGTCTATAAAGTAGTCGCGGGCGCTGCCGGTGGCTCCGTTTTCGGCATAGCCCTTTTGGTTCATTTGGGCCTCGAAAGCCTCGCGTGTACCCACCGGCGAGAATTTTATGTCGGCATATTGGGCCAAAATGATGAGGCCCCGCACTTCGCCCCGGTTGGGAAAGTCGAATGCCCGGGCTAAACGTTGGCGTCTGTTGATGCGTTTTTGCTGTATAGCCTGGCGATATGAGCTTTTTGTGCGAAGACTGTCGACGAACGCCTTTTCGCGGGATGTACGGTCTTGTGGATTGCGTGCTATATAGGTATGCGTGCGCGAAGTCCCGGGCACATCGAGGTATCTGAAGAAGCCGTCGTCGCCTTTCCCGACAGGGATACGGTCGAGGGTCTGGTAGTAATGCCCATGCTCGTCGCCTGTGAGCGAAATGGTGAGCACTGTACCGTCGGGTTGGATGTACTCGACTACGTGGGGGTAAGCCGGTATGGCTTTGCTGCTAAGTGAAGATGCAAAAAACAGCACCCCTAAAGCAATCTTTGAAGTAACTCTTTGCATAAGTATGATGATTCTGTTGCAAATATATTACTTTTCGTGACATTTTGTTCAGTAGAGGTGCTGTTTTTTGTAATTTAGTTTAATTCTATTTTATGCACTACTTCAATTGTTCGGCCTGATTGTAGATAGCTTCGAAAATAGTCTTGTCGGCTTCGGTGAGCGAGCGTCCCCGACGGGCCATCATTTTCTCGGCAATGGCGTAGAATTTAGGTAGTTGCACGTCGGTGAAGCCGGCCGTGCCGCCCTCGCTGAACGAGGCGACGAAGTTGCGGGGGAACCCGGCACCGTGAATGTTGACTCCCACGCCTATCACCGTAGCGGTGTTGAACATGGTGTTGATGCCGGCCTTGGAGTGGTCGCCCATGATGAGGCCGCAGAATTGCAGGTGGGTGCGCAGGAAGCGGCGGGTGGGGTAGTTCCACAGTTTTATTTCGCTGTAATCGTTCTTGAGGTTCGAGGCTACGGCGCCGGCGCCCAGGTTGCACCATTCGCCGATGACGGCGTTGCCCAGGAATCCGTCGTGTGCCTTGTTGGAGAAGCCGAACATCACCACGTTGTTCAGTTCGCCGCCCACCTTGCAGTAGGGTCCCAGGGTGGTGGCTCCGTAGATTTTGGTACCCATGTTGACAAACACATGTTCGCAGGCGGCGAAGGGGGCCCGTATGCAACTGCCCTCCATCACCTCGCTGTCGGCACCCAGGTAGATGGGGCCGTTGGTCACGTTGAAGATGGCGCACTCGGCCTTGGCTCCGGGCTCGATGAATATCTTGGGGGTTCCGTCGGCAAAGCAGGGGTCGCCGATGACGCGGTTCGACGGGCTGAGCGGCTGGCTGGTGCGGCCGCGGGTGATGAGTTTGAAATCGGCCTCGAGACACTCGCCGTTGAGCAGGAAGATGTCGTAGAGGTGGTGAATGTAGCGGGGCTCTTGCTCGCAAGCGAGCGTGGCGGTGTGACGCCCTTCGCGGAAGTCGGTTTCGCTGCCCCGGAAGGCGATGACCGTATCCTGGTCGACCAGCGCCTCGCCCGGCTGCAACCGGTCTATCTGGGCAACCAGTGTATCGTCGGGGATGAGGTGACCGGCGATGAAGAGGTTGTCGGGGGCGATGACGGCCGGATATTTCCCGGCCATATATTCGGGGGTGATATAGGAGTAGCTGCCGGGCAGCAGGCGTTCCCACTTTTCTCTCAGGGTGAGGATACCCACGCGTATGTCGGCGACGGGGCGGGTAAAGGCCAGGGGCAGCAACTCGAGGTGCTGCTGGGGCGTGTCGAAAAGAATGATATTTTTCATAATCGTATGTAATGGATTGATAGACCAAAGGTAATGTAAATCTTGTGGAAAATCAAAATCTCGGGCGAGCTATTGCCTCGTAGCCGGTCGATTGAACAAATGGCCCGGTGTGGTCGTTTATGGGAAAAAAGAAGGATATGGAAAAGAATCGCTTTGTGCAACTGGTTGCCGGTATGCTGTACCGGACGAACCGGGATACGCTCACCTTGAATACCCGCTACAAGGGACTGAAAGAGTGGAATTTTTTGTTTGAAGTTTCGTTGGCCATGATGCTCGAGGAGGAGTATCACGTGGAGGTGACCCCCGAGGATTTCTCAAGTACGGGAACTCTCGACGAATTGTTCCAACGGGTGTGTGCCCCCGGTCTGGCCGGCAAGGAATAAAACGAGAGCAGGGAGGCGAACGGATATGAGTGGCTTGTCGGGAATTGTAGGAGAGGTAGATCAGTTGGAACAGGTATTGCGACACATGTCGGAGGCCCAGAATCATCGGGGACGCGAGACGCCGGTGGGGTGGGTCTCCACCTTTGTCGATGCCCGGGTGGGATTGATGCACAATCGCATGAACACCATCGACCCGGCCCGGGCTCCGAGTCAGCCTTACGAAGATGCCGATACGGGGCTGGTGGTGATGCTCGACGGCGAGATATTCAACTACGCCGAGGTGCGTGACCAACTGGCCAACTATTACACTTTTGCCACCGGGTGCATGTGCGAGGTGGTGGCCAAGGCTTACGACCGTTGGGGCGATAGCAGCTTCGATCGCTTCGAGGGCTATTTTGCCCTGGTCGTTTACAATCGGTTTTCCGAAGAGTTGTTGCTGTGTCGCGACCGTTTCGGCATCAAGCCGCTCTACTATGCCACCCGGTGGGGAAATCTTTATTTTGCATCGGAGGTGCGGGCCCTGTTTGCCGGGGGTGTCAGGCCCCTGCTGTCGGCCGAGCGGTGGGCCGGTTATCTGGCCTACTCGACTTATGGTTCGCCCTATGAGACCTTTTGGGAGGGGGTGCACCAGTTGCCGGCCGGTTTTTTGCTGCGCTACAACGGTTATTCGCTGGTCGAAAAGCGTTGGTACGAATTGGAGAATCGGGTCGAAGCCTGGCGCAACGAATCGCCCGAACGTAGAGCCGAAGCCTTTCGAGAGCAGATGCGCCGCAGTGTAGGGTATAGCCTCATGGGCGAGATGCCCAAGGGCCTTTCGCTCGATGGAGGCATGGAGTCGGCCCTCTTTATAGCCTTGATGAAAGGGACGGGGACCCCTCGCTATCTGAAGAGTTACATGCCCTATCGCGGGAAGTTGCACCAGAGCGGAGTGCTGTGGGGGGCCGAGCAACTGTCGGCTACAGCTGTGCCGCTCGAACAGGTTTCCATTACCCCTGCGATGTTGTTGAAGGAGCTCGATTTTCTGTCCCGTTGGCAAGAGGAACCTGTCGACGGAATGGAGATGGTGGCTCGGTCGGCCTTTCTCCGGGTGATGCGCAAGCGGGGGCTGGCGGTGGTCAGTGGCGGTTGGGGGTTGGCCCACTTTCTGGGCGATGCCGTTCTGCCGGGCGACCGATATACGTCGCTGGTACCCTCGGAGGTATTGTCGGCCGACTTTCGGCAACTGGCCCGCAAGCCTCTGTACCGGAGGCTGTTCGATTCGGAAAACAGCCATTTGAAGTTTTGCGACTTGTGCTATGAGCGCATTCCCCACCTGTTGCGGTGTGTCGACAAGATGAGCATGTATTATGGCGTGCAGATACGCAATGCCTTTTTGAACCACAATCTCATAGAGATAGCCTTTGCCTTGGCCGGCGACAGCCCTTCGGGACGGGCGCGCAGGCAGTGGTTCGACCACGAGGTGGTAACCCCTTTGCTTTCGGGAGAGGTGAGGCTGGCGCCAGAGAGCGAGGCGGAGGAGCCGATGCTGCCTGCCGAGATGAAGCGGTGGGCCGACGAGGTAGTGCTCGACCTGCGTTACGGGCGGGTATCGGAGTGGTTCGACCACACTCGTCTGGAACGGGCCTGGCGACACGAAGAGGATGAACTCTTTGCCGACCCGGCGAAGGTGTGGAAACTGCTTTCGCTCTGCCTGCAGTTGAAGAGTCTGGGCTGACCGATGGCCGGGCGGGCAGGAGAGGCGATTGGCACCGCCGCAGGCGCGCAAAAATAAATGGCTCCGTCGTAACTCTTTTTCTTGACTTTCACTACCTTTGCATCCAAAATCAATCGTGATGAAATTTATAGAGCAAAAGTTAAAGGGAGCCTTCGTCATCGAGCCGCAAGTGTTCGGCGACAGTCGGGGCTATTTTATGGAGAGTTACAAAAAGGAACTTTTCGACCAATATGTAGGACCGGTCGATTTCATACAGGATAACGAGTCGCGGTCGAGTTACGGTGTGTTGCGCGGTCTCCATTTCCAAAAGGGTGAATATTCGCAAGCCAAACTGGTGCGGGTGACTCAAGGTCGTGTGTATGACGTGATTGTCGACCTGCGCCGCTCGTCGCCCACCTTCGGCCAGTACATCGGGGTAGAACTCTCCGACGACAACAAGCGCCAGCTCTTCGTGCCGCGCGGATTTGCCCACGGCTTTACCGTATTGAGCGAGACAGCCCAGTTCTGCTACAAGGTCGACAACGTGTATGCCCCTGAGCATGAGGCTACATTGCTCTACAACGACCCGCATGTGGGTGTGGTGTGGCCGGTGAAGCCCGAAGATATGCTGCTCTCGCCGAAAGATATGAAGGGGCTCGGGTTCGATGAAATCGAGACATTCGAGTAACAGGCGGGAATATAAATCACTGTTGTCGGTCGTTTGTGACTTGACGATAAAATGGTGAAAAATAATCCGAATATATTTGGTTTTTAGTGATTTAGTGCTTATCTTTGCACCACTTTTGATGCTGTAAAAGGTCGAAGCGTTTATATAATCGATTGATTATGTGAAAGCTATGACCAATTTTAGCGTCTTGGACAGAGAGAATAAGAAGGAAAATTATAAGTAAAAAGATTTTTAAAAAAGTTCTAAGAAATGCCTACGATTCAACAATTAGTAAGAAAAGGACGGGTTGTATTGGAAGACAAGAGTAAATCTCCTGCATTGGATTCATGTCCGCAAAGACGTGGTGTATGCGTGAGAGTTTACACGACGACTCCTAAGAAACCTAACTCTGCCATGCGTAAAGTTGCTCGTGTACGTTTAACCAACGGTAAAGAGGTGAACTCTTACATCCCGGGTGAAGGTCACAACCTGCAAGAGCACTCTATCGTACTCGTTCGTGGCGGTCGTGTGAAAGACCTCCCTGGTGTACGTTATCACATCGTACGCGGTACGTTGGATACTGCCGGTGTAGGTGGCCGCACGCAACGTCGCTCGAAATATGGCGCCAAGAGACCTAAAGCAGGAGCTGCACCTGCCGCAAAAGGTAAGAAATAATCGATACCTTTGAGAAAAAGCCAGCAAAGAGATTAAAAAGAATTAGTGTCAAACACTGGTTCGCGTTTATTGGATAGGCTGATTGGGTTGAGTAAATGAAATCGGCGGATTTCGTTGAAGATGTAAAGAACAGCAACCAAAAACAAGAACGACAATTTATTGTAAAAAATGAGAAAAGCAAAACCAAAGAAACGGGTTGTATTACCAGATCCCGTATTCAATGATGTAAGGGTTTCGAAATTTGTGAACCACTTGATGTATGATGGCAAGAAAAATACTGCCTACTCTATTTTCTACAGCGCACTGGAGATTGCGAAATCGAAGTTGCCCAACGAGGAGAAATCGGCCCTCGAAATCTGGAAGAAAGCCCTGGAAAATATTACACCTCAAGTAGAGGTTAAGTCTCGCCGTGTGGGTGGTGCTACTTTCCAAGTACCTACGGAAATCCGCCCCGATCGTAAAGAATCTATTTCAATGAAAAATCTTATTATCTATTCTCGTAAGAGAGGTGGCAAAACGATGGCCGACAAACTGGCTGCCGAAATTGTCGACGCTTTCAACGAGCAGGGTGGTGCATTCAAACGTAAAGAAGACATGCACAAGATGGCCGAGGCCAACCGTGCATTCGCTCATTTTAGATTTTAATTGAATAAAATAAGGAATAAAGAAAATGGCAAAATCTGACGCTCATTTGAAATATACCAGAAATATTGGTATTATGGCACACATCGATGCCGGTAAGACAACGACTTCGGAACGTATTCTGTACTACACGGGGTTGACGCACAAAATCGGCGAGGTGCACGACGGTGCCGCTACCATGGACTGGATGGAGCAGGAGCAGGAGCGCGGTATCACGATTACGTCGGCCGCCACTACCGCTTTCTGGAACTATAAAGGCGAGAAATACAAAATCAACCTGATTGATACTCCGGGGCACGTCGACTTTACCGTTGAGGTAGAGCGTTCGTTGCGTGTGCTCGACGGTGCTGTGGCTACATTCTGTGCAGTAGGTGGTGTTGAGCCCCAATCTGAAACCGTATGGCGCCAGGCCGATAAATACAATGTACCGCGTATCGGTTATGTAAACAAGATGGACCGTTCGGGTGCCAACTTCTTTGAGGTGGTTCGCCAGCTGAAAGATGTACTGGGTGCAAACCCCTGTCCCATCCAAGTACCTATCGGTGCTGAGGAGACTTTCAAAGGCGTAGTCGACCTGATTCGCATGAAAGCCATCTACTGGCACGACGAAACGATGGGTGCCGACTACAGCCTGGAGGAAATTCCCGACAGCTTGAAAGCCGAGTGCGACGAGTGGAGAGACAAGATGCTCGAGAAAATCGCCGAGTGCGACGATGAGCTGATGGAGAAATACTTCGCCGATCCTTCGACGATTACCGAAGACGAAATCGTCCGCGCTATCCGCAAAGGTACGCTGGCCATGCAAATCGTTCCTATGATTTGCGGTTCGTCGTTCAAGAACAAAGGTGTACAACCGCTGCTCGATGCCGTTTGCGCATTCTTGCCCAGCCCGGTAGATACGCCGGCCGTGGTAGGTCACGACATGAACGACCCCGAGAAAGAAGTGGTACGTCACCCCTCCTTCTCTGAGCCTATGTGTGCATTGGCCTTCAAGATCGCAACCGACCCCTATGTAGGCCGTCTCTGCTTCTTCCGTGTATATTCGGGCGAAATCGTTGCCGGTTCTTACGTACTCAACTCCCGTTCGGGTAAGAAAGAGCGTGTATCGCGTCTGTTCCAAATGCACTCGAACAAACAGAATCCCAAAGAGTCGATCGACTGCGGCGATATAGGTGCCGGTGTAGGTTTCAAGGATATCCGCACGGGCGATACGCTCTGCGCCGAAGACGCTCCTATCGTACTCGAGGCTATGGACTTCCCCGCACCTGTGATCGGTATCGCTGTTGAGCCCAAGACTCAGAAAGACCTCGACAAGCTGGGTATCGGTCTGCAGAAACTGGCCGAAGAGGATCCTACCTTTACCGTAGCTACCAACGAGGAGACGGGACAAACGGTTATCAGCGGTATGGGTGAGCTCCACCTGGAGATCATTATCGACCGTCTGAAACGTGAGTTCAAGGTAGAATGTAACCAGGGTCGTCCCCAAGTTACCTACAAAGAGGCTATCACCAAACCGGTTGAGCTCCGCGAGGTATTCAAGAAACAGACGGGTGGTCGTGGTAAGTTTGCCGACATCATCGTACGCGTAGAGCCCTCGACTCGCGAAGAGGCCGGTCTCGAATTCGTAGATGAAGTAAAAGGTGGTAACATCCCCAAAGAGTTCATCCCCTCGATTCAGAAAGGTTTCACTACGGCTATGAAGAACGGTGTATTGGCCGGCTTCCCGGTAGACAGCCTGAAGGTAACCGTACTCGATGGTTCGTTCCACCCCGTAGACTCTGACCAGTTGTCGTTCGAACTCTGTGCCATCCAGGCCTTCAAGAAAGCCTGCGAAAAAGCCGGACCCGTATTGCTCGAGCCTATCATGAAGATCGAGGTAGTAACCCCCGAAGAGAGCATGGGTGATGTAATCTCCGACTTGAACAAACGTCGTGGACAAATCGAAGGTATGGAGTCGAGCCGTTCGGGCGCCCGTATCGTGAAAGCAACGGCACCTCTGGCCGAGATGTTCGGTTATGTAACCGCCCTGCGTACCATCACTTCGGGTCGTGCCACCTCGACGATGTCGTTCTCGCACTATGCCGAGGTAAGCTCGTCGATTGCCAAGAATGTGTTGACCGAAGTAAACGGTAGAGTAGATTTATTGTAATTAAACCATCAAATATCAATATGAGCCAAAAAATCAGAATTAAATTGAAGTCTTACGACCACAACTTGGTTGACAAGTCGGCCGAGAAAATCGTAAAGACGGTGAAAGCTACGGGCGCAGTAGTGAGCGGGCCTATTCCTCTTCCTACTCACAAACGTATCTTCACGGTAAACCGCTCGACTTTCGTAAACAAGAAATCGAGAGAGCAATTCGAGTTGTCTTCGTTCAAGCGTCTTATCGACATCTACAGCTCGACGGCCAAGACCGTAGACGCCTTGATGAAATTGGAGTTGCCCAGCGGCGTGGATGTAGAAATTAAAGTGTGATTCAACAAAAATTAAGTAGAAATGCCAGGATTATTAGGAAAAAAAATCGGAATGACATCCGTTTTCAGTGCCGAGGGTAAAAATGTACCATGCACTGTTATCGAAGTTGGTCCTTGCGTGGTTACGCAAATCAAAACCGTTGAAAAGGATGGTTACGAGGCAGTACAAGTAGGTTTTATCGACAAGAAAGATAAACACACTACGAAGCCCGAAGCCGGCCATTTCAAGAAAGCAGGCGTAACGCCCAAGAGACACTTGGCCGAGTTCAAATTCGATACCGAATACAAATTGGGCGACACGATTGCCGTCGATTTGTTTGAAGGTGCGGATTACGTAGATGTAATCGGCGTATCAAAAGGTAAAGGTTTCCAAGGTGTAGTTAAGCGTCATGGTTTCGGCGGTGTAGGCCAGACCACTCACGGTCAGCACAACCGCTTGCGTGCCCCCGGTTCTATCGGTGCATGTTCGTATCCTGCCCGTGTGTTCAAGGGTACTCGTATGGCCGGCCAGATGGGTAACAGCCGTGTAACCGTGCAAAACCTTCAAGTGTTAAAAGTAATACCCGAGCACAATCTTTTGCTCATCAAAGGATCGGTACCGGGCAGTAAAGGTTCAATCGTAATAATTGAGAAATAATGGAACTGAGCGTATATAACATTAAAGGTGAGGACACCGGTAAGAAGGTTGTTCTGGACGACTCCGTATTCGGAATCAAGCCCAACGATCACGCCGTATATCTCGATGTGAAACAATACTTGGCCAACCTGCGTCAAGGAACTCACAAATCCAAAGAAAGAAGCGAAGTATCGGGTAGTACCCGCAAACTGAAAAGACAAAAAGGAACGGGCGGCGCTCGTAGCGGTGATATCAACTCGCCGGTTATGATCGGTGGTGGTCGTGTATTCGGTCCCAAACCCCGTGACTACCGTTTCAAACTGAACAAGAAAGTGAAAGAACTCGCCCGCAAGTCGGCATTGACTTACAAGGCTCAGGAGAATGCCATCGTAGTGGTAGAGGACTTCTCTTTCGATGCCCCCAAGACCAAGGAATTCGTAAACTTGCTGAAAAATTTGCAAGTTGCTGATAAAAAGTCACTTTTGGTTTTATCGGAACAAAATAAAAACGTATATTTGTCGGCCCGTAATCTTACGGGAACAAATGTGGTAACGGTTTCGGAGCTCAACACCTACAAAGTATTGGACAACAAGGCTTTGATTTTGACGGAGAGCACGGTAGCCGCTATCAATAACTTTTGATGTAAGGAGGCTTAAATATGGGAATTATTATTAAACCTATCGTAACAGAGAAAATGACGGCCATGGGCGAGAAATACAATCGCTATGGTTTCCGTGTGGACCCGAAGGCCGACAAGTTGCAAATCAAGAAAGCCGTAGAAGCGATGTACAACGTGACGGTCGTATCGGTAAACACGATGAACTATCGTGGCAAAAACAAAAGCCGCTACACCAAGACCGGTCTCATCTCGGGTAAGACGGCCGCTTATAAGAAAGCCTTGGTTACATTGAAAGAAGGAGAAACTATTGATTTTTATAGCAATATCTAATTAAACAATGGCAGTAAGAAAATTAAAGCCCACAACACCGGGGCAAAGACACAAAGTTATTGGTGCATTTGATAATATCACTGCTAGCGCGCCAGAAAAATCTCTTGTAAGAGGTGTCAGAAAATCGGGTGGTCGTAACAATGAAGGGCATCTGACGATGCGCTACATTGGCGGCGGTCACAAGAGAAAATACAGATTGATCGACTTCAAGAGAAACAAAGACGGTGTACCCGCTACTGTAAAGACGATCGAATACGACCCGAACCGTTCGGCCCGTATCGCTCTCTTGTTCTATGCAGACGGTGAAAAACGTTACATTATTGCACCCAACGGCTTGGAAGTTGGAGCAACCTTGATGTCTGGCGAAAATGCAGCTCCTGAGGTAGGAAATGCGTTGCCCTTGAAAAACATACCTATCGGTACTGTTATTCACAACATCGAGTTGCGTCCGGGTCAAGGAGCCTTCCTGGTTCGCTCGGCCGGCACGTTTGCTCAGTTGACTTCGAGAGAAGGCGATTATGCAATTATCAAATTACCTTCTGGAGAAACCAGAAAAATCCTCGCAACCTGTAAAGCCACGATCGGCAGCGTAGGAAACTCGGATCACGCCCTCGAACGCTCGGGTAAAGCCGGACGCTCGCGCTGGTTGGGCCGTCGTCCTCGCAACCGTGGTGTCGTGATGAACCCTGTAGATCACCCGATGGGTGGTGGTGAAGGTCGTGCATCAGGTGGACACCCCAGATCGAGAAAAGGCTTGTATGCAAAAGGTTTGAAGACCAGAGCTCCGAAGAAACACTCTTCGAAGTATATAATTGAAAGAAGGAAAAAGTAATCTGATAAATTGACAACAACATGAGTCGTTCATTAAAAAAAGGCCCATATATCAGTGTGAAGCTGGATAAAAAAGTTGCCGCCATGGAGGCATCAGGCAAAAAGTCTGTGATCAAAACATGGTCGCGTGCATCTATGATTTCACCCGAATTCGTAGGGCATACTTTTGCAGTACACAATGGTAATAAATTTATTCCCGTATATGTTACCGAAAACATGGTAGGCCACAAGCTCGGCGAGTTTGCTCCTACGCGTACATTCCGCGGCCATGCAGGTAACAAGAAAAAATAAGGCCTGAGGGAATGCGAGTTTTAATACAATTAAAGAATTGAAAAATGGGTGCAAGAAAAAGAGAATCAGCCAATAGAAGGAAGGAAGCTCTGAAAACTCAATATTTCGCCAAGTTGAACAATGTTCCTACCTCTCCCCGTAAAATGCGCTTGGTAGCCGATATGGTAAGAGGTATGGAGGTATTCAAAGCCTTGGGCGTATTGAAGTTCTCGAACAAGGAAGCTTCGCAAAGACTGGAAAAACTGTTGCGTTCGGCCATTGCCAACTGGGAGCAAAAGAACGAGCGCAAGGCCGAAAGCGGAGAACTGTACATCTCGACAATCTATGTAGATTGCGCAGCAATGTTGAAGCGTCTTCGTCCGGCTCCGCAAGGACGAGGTTACCGGATTCGCAAACGTTCGAATCACGTAACATTGTTTGTCGATACAATAAATAAAAACAATAACAAAAACTAATTGCTGGATGGGACAGAAAGTAAATCCGATAAGTAACCGTTTGGGAATCATCAGAGGTTGGGATTCCAATTGGTATGGCGGTAAAAACTATGGTGACAGGTTGTTGGAAGACAGCAAGATCCGGAAGTATTTGAATGCCCGTCTTGCAAAAGCCAGCGTTTCACGCATAGTTATAGAACGTACGTTGAAGTTGATCACTATTACCGTGTGCACGGCTCGTCCGGGTCTGATCATCGGTAAAGGCGGTCAAGAGGTAGACAAGCTCAAGGAAGAGTTGAAGAAGATTACCGACAAGGACGTACAGATCAATATCTACGAGGTAAAACGCCCCGAACTCGACGCCGAAATCGTGGCCAGCAACATCGCTCGCCAGATCGAAGGCAAAATCGCTTACCGTCGTGCCGTGAAGATGGCCATCGCTTCGACGATGCGCATGGGCGCCGAGGGTATCAAAGTACAAGTGTCGGGTCGTTTGAACGGTGCCGAAATGGCTCGTTCCGAAATGTACAAAGAGGGAAGAACCCCCCTGCACACATTGCGTGCCGATATTGACTATGCCTTGGTAGAAGCTCTTACGAAAGTAGGCATCATCGGTATCAAGGTTTGGATCTGCCGTGGCGAAATCTACGGAAAGAAAGACCTGGCTCCCGCGTTCACCAACAACGCCAAAGAGGCACGTGGTGGAAACGGAGGACCGAAAAAGGGCTTCAGAAAACCCAAAACTAACCGCTAAACGAAAATTGAACTATGTTACAACCGAAAAAAACTAAATTCAGAAGACAGCAAAAAGGTCGCCAAAAGGGCAATGCCCAAAGAGGCAACCAGCTGGCTTTCGGCTCTTTCGGCATCAAGTCGTTAGATACGAAATGGATTACAGGTCGTCAAATCGAGGCCGCTCGTGTTGCTGTAACACGTTACATGCAACGTCAAGGTCAGATTTGGATCCGTATATTTCCCGATAAACCTATTACTAAGAAGCCGGCCGATGTACGTATGGGTAAAGGTAAAGGTAATCCCGAGGGATTCGTATTCCCCATCACGCCGGGTCGTGTTATTATCGAGGTAGAGGGTGTACCTTATGAGATCGCCAAGGAGGCTCTGCGCCTGGGTGCCCAGAAACTCCCGATTACTACTAAGTTCGTTGTTCGTCGTGACTACGACGCCAGTCAAAATGTGTAAGTTATGAAAAAAGCAGAAGTAAAAGAATTAGGCTCCAAGGAATTGCAAGAGAGATTGGATGCAGCCGTAGCCGCACTCAACCAGATGGAGATCAACCACAGCATCTCGCCGTTGGACAGTCCTGCTAAAATAACTCACGAACGCAGGATGATTGCGCGCATGAAAACCGAGTTGCGCAAACGTGAACTTAATAAAAAATAATCAGCCACATATCTAAGATGGAAAGTAGAAATTTAAGAAAAGAGAGAGTCGGTGTGGTTTCCAGCAACAAGATGGAAAAGACGGTTACCGTGACCGTGAAATGGAAAGAGAAACACCCGATCTATGGTAAATTCGTGAACAAGACGAAGAAATACCATGCTCATGACGAGAAGAACGAATGCAACATCGGTGATACCGTGCGGCTGATGGAGACTCGTCCTTTGAGCAAAACAAAGAGATGGAGAGTAGTAGAAATCATCGAAAGAGCTAAGTAATTATGATACAACAAGAATCAAGACTTACAGTAGCTGATAACAGCGGAGCTAAGGAAGCTCTTTGTATTCGCGTGTTGGGTGGTACCGGCCGTCGCTATGCGTCGGTAGGCGACGTGATTGTCGTAGCGATCAAAAGCGCTATCCCCTCGAGCGATGTGAAAAAAGGCGCCGTATCGAAAGCCATTATCGTGCGCACGAAAAAGGAAATCCGTCGTCAAGACGGCTCGTATATCCGCTTCGACGACAATGCCTGTGTATTGTTGAACAATGCGGGTGAGTTGCGCGGTAGCCGTATCTTTGGCCCGGTAGCCCGTGAGCTGCGTGCCGTAAATATGAAAATCGTGTCGTTGGCACCCGAAGTACTTTAATCGAATAAAGCGAAAGATTAAATGAGCAAGTTACATATCAAAAAGGGAGATACAGTCTATGTAAACGCCGGTGAAGACAAAGGCAAGACCGGTCGTGTACTGAGCGTGTTGGTAAAAGAGCAACGTGCCATCGTAGAAGGTATCAACATGGTATCGAAGAGTACCAAACCCAATGCCAAAAACCCCCAGGGAGGTATAGTGAAGAAAGAAGCTCCTATTCATATTTCGAACTTGAATCCTCTGGATCCGAAGAGCGGAAAAGCTACCCGTATCGGCCGGAAGAAAAATGAAGCAGGCGTTTCAGTACGTTATTCCAAAAAATCAGGAGAGGAGATTAAGTAATGAACAACACCGCAAATCTGAAGAAAGAATATCTTGAAAGAATCGTGCCCGCCTTGCAGAAGGAGTTCAACTACTCGTCGATCATGCAGGTGCCTGTTTTGAAAAAGATCGTGATCAATCAAGGTCTTGGCGAAGCAACGGCCGACAAGAAAATCATCGAAACCGCCATCAACGAGTTGACGGCCATCACCGGTCAGAAAGCAGTGGCAACCCTCTCGCGCAAGGATATCTCGAATTTCAAGCTGCGTAAGAAGATGCCCATCGGTGTGATGGTAACCCTCCGTCACGAGCGCATGTACGAGTTCCTGGAGCGTCTGGTACGCGTGTCTCTTCCCCGTATCCGCGACTTCAAAGGTATCGAAAGCAAACTCGATGGACGAGGCAACTACACCCTCGGAATTCAGGAGCAAATCATTTTCCCTGAAATAAATATCGATAGTATTACCAAAATTATGGGAATGAATATTACCTTTGTAACCTCAGCCAAAACCGACGAGGAAGGGTATGCTCTTCTCAAAGCATTTGGCTTACCTTTTAAAAACGCAAAAAAAGACTAAGATATGGCAAAAGAATCGATGAAAGCTCGTGAAGTGAAGAGAGCCAAGCTGGTTGCCAAATATGCCGAAAAGAAAAAACAACTCAAGGCAGAAGGCAATTACGAGGCCCTTCAACTGCTGCCGAAAAACGCATCGCGTGTACGTCTGCACAACCGTTGCAAGATCACCGGTCGTCCCAAAGGATACATCCGTCAGTTTGGGATTTCCCGTATACAATTCCGCGAAATGGCTTCGGCAGGTCTTATCCCGGGTGTAAAGAAAGCAAGCTGGTAATTATTTTTAGTGTTAAATATTGTCCGGAGACTCCGGATCAATTTAAACAAATTTTTATATGACAGATCCAATAGCAGATTATCTGACAAGATTGAGAAACGCCATCAAAGCTCATCACAGAGTAGTTGAAGTGCCTTCCTCGAGATTGAAAAAAGAAATCACGAAAATCCTTTTTGAAAAAGGCTACATTCTCAATTACAAGTTTGTAGAAGACGGTCCCCGAGGCACCATCAAGATTGCCTTGAAGTACGACCCCGTAAACAAAGTGAGCGCAATCCAAAAGCTGATTCGTGTATCGAGTCCGGGTTTGCGCCGTTATACCGGCTACAAAGACATGCCGCGTGTATTGAACGGTTTGGGTATTGCAATTCTCTCCACCTCGAAAGGCGTGATGACCAACAAAGAGGCCAGCGACCTGAAGATCGGCGGTGAGGTATTATGTTACATTTACTAATTAAAAGGAGGTATATATTATGTCAAGAATAGGAAAATTGCCCATAGTAGTACCCGCCGGAGTTACCGTTACTATCTCCGGAAATGAGGTAAAGGTAAAAGGACCCAAAGGGGAGCTGTCGCAGACCGTATCGCCCGAAATTAAAGTTGAAATGGTAGACGGGGCTATCCACGTGACCCGGCCTAATGATGAGAAACAAACCCGTGCCCTCCACGGTCTCTACCGTGCTCTTATCCACAACATGGTGGTAGGTGTTTCCGAAGGGTATAAGAAAGAGATGGAACTGGTGGGCGTAGGCTACCGTGCCCAAAGCCAAGGCCAGGTGCTCGAGCTCTCGCTGGGCTACTCGCACGCCATCTTCTTGAGACTTCCTGCCGAAATCAAGGTAGAAGCCAAATCGGAGAGAAACAAAAACCCGTTGATTATTCTCGAATCGTGCGACAAGCAACTGATCGGCCAGGTATGTGCCAAGATTCGTTCGCTGCGCAAGCCCGAACCTTACAAGGGTAAAGGTATCAAGTTCGTTGGCGAGGTAATCCGTAGAAAATCGGGTAAATCGGCAGGTGCCAAATAATCATTAAACAGGTATTATCATGACAACGAAGATAGAAAGAAGACTCAAAATCAAAACCCGCATACGCGGTAAAGTTTCCGGCACGGCCGAGCGTCCCCGTATGACGGTGTTTAGAAGCAATAAGCAAATATATGTGCAATTGGTCGATGACCTCACCGGCAGAACTCTTGCCGCCGCCTCGTCCAGAGGCATGGAAGCCGCTCCCAAAAAAGAGATGGCTGCCAAGGTAGGTGAAGCTATCGCCAAGAAAGCACAGGAAGCCGGTATTACCACGGTTGTATTTGACCGCAACGGTTACCTGTATCATGGGAGAGTAAAAGAATTAGCTGATGCTGCCCGCAACGGTGGCCTTAAATTTTAATCGTCATGACAGGAAAAATAAATAGAGTAAAATCGACAAACGACATCGAGTTGAAAGACCGTCTGGTTGCCATCAACCGTGTAACGAAAGTAACCAAAGGTGGCCGTACGTTCAGCTTCTCGGCTATTGTCGTAGTGGGCAACGAAGCCGGTATCGTAGGCTGGGGCCTGGGTAAAGCGAGCGAGGTAACTACCGCAATCGCCAAAGGTGTGGAAGCTGCCAAGAAGAACCTGGTGAAAGTACCGGTTCTCAAAGGTACCATCCCCCACGATCAGCTGGCCAAATTCGGCGGTGCCCTCGTATATATCAAACCTGCTTCTCCGGGTACCGGAGTAAAGGCCGGTGGTGCCATGCGTGCCGTGCTTGAGAGCGTAGGTATTACCGACGTGCTGGCCAAATCGAAAGGTTCGTCCAACCCCCACAACCTGGTGAAAGCCACGATTGCTGCCTTGTGCGAACTGAGAGATGCGGCTACCGTAGCTCAAAACAGAGGTATCTCTGTAGAAAAAGTCTTTAAAGGTTAATACGGAGGAGAAGCAATGGAAAAGATAAAGATCAAACAAGTAAAGAGCCGCATCAACTGCCCCGCTGTACAGAAGAAGACACTTGATGCACTGGGCTTGAGAAAACTCAACCATGTCGTAGAACACGACGCTACCCCCCAAATCCTGGGTATGGTAGAGAAGGTAAAACACCTGGTGAAAGTAGTTGAGTAATTTTATCCATCGATTAAAAAAAAGTAACAATATGGACTTGAGTAATTTAAAACCCGCCGAAGGGTCAACCAAAACAAGAAAGAGAATCGGTCGCGGACCGGGTTCGGGTTTGGGTGGAACTTCTACCAGAGGTCATAAAGGAGCAAAGTCGCGTTCGGGTTACAAACGCAAAATCGGTTTCGAGGGTGGTCAGATGCCTCTCCAACGCCGTGTTCCGAAATTTGGCTTCAAGAATATAAATCGTGTAGAATACAAAGGCATCAACCTCGAGGCTCTGCAATCGCTGGCCGATAGCCAGAAATTGGAGAAGATCGACATCGAAACACTTGTGGCTGCCGGATTTATTTCTTCGAATCAGTTAGTGAAAATTCTTGGTAAAGGTGCTCTTACGGCCAAATTGGAAGTTTGCGCTCACGCATTCTCCAAAACTGCCGAAGCTGCTATCGTTGCCGCAGGTGGAACAGTAGTCAAACTCTAATACAATGAGAGCAATAGAAACTATAAAAAACATTTGGAAAATCGAAGACCTCCGCAAACGTATCATCACCACTATCCTGCTGGTGCTGGTATACCGCGTGGGGTCATACGTCGTGCTTCCGGGTATCGATCCTGCCAATCTGGATGCCTTGCGCAACCAGACGAGCAAGGGTCTGATGCAGTTGCTCGATATGTTTTCGGGAGGTGCATTCTCCAACGCTTCGATTTTTGCCTTGGGAATTATGCCTTATATCACCGCCTCGATTGTGATTCAATTGCTGGGTATGGTGATGCCCTCGTTCCAGAAGCTGCAACGCGAAGGCGAGAGCGGTCGTACGAAACTTAACCAATACACCCGCTATTTGACCGTTATCATTCTGCTCCTGCAAGGTCCCGCCTACTTGGTGAACCTGAAAGTACAGATGGGTTCGGCCTTATTCCCCTCCGGTTGGTTGTTTATAGTTTCTTCTACAATCGTGCTTGCTGCCGGTAGTATGTTTATCATGTGGCTGGGCGAACGTATCACCGACAAAGGTATCGGTAACGGTATTTCGTTTATCATCCTGGTCGGTATCATCGCCCGTCTGCCGCTGGCTTTCGCCGCCGAGTTTACCAGCCGTCTGGCTTCGAAACAAGGTGGTTTGGTGATGTTCCTGGTCGAGATCGTCTTCCTGCTGGCCGTTATCGCCGCAGCAATTCTGCTCGTACAAGGCACCCGGAAAGTCCCCGTACAATACGCCAAACGTATTGTGGGTAACAAACAGTACGGCGGCGCTCGCCAGTATATCCCCTTGAAGGTCAACACGGCCGGTGTGATGCCTATCATCTTTGCCCAGGCCATCATGTTTATCCCCATCACCATTGCCGGGTTCAGCGTGACCAACGCAAGTTCGTTCTGGCAATCGTTCATGTCGATGACGGGATTCTGGTATAACTTCGTGTTTGCATTCCTTATCATCGTCTTCACCTACTTCTATACGGCAATCACCGTGCAACCCACGCAGATGGCCGAGGATATGAAACGCAACAACGGCTTTATTCCCGGTGTGAAACCCGGTAAGAAGACTGCCGACTACCTCGACTCGATCATGTCGAGAATCACGTTGCCCGGTTCTATCTTCCTGGCTATCGTGGCTATCATGCCGGCCTTTGCCCAGATTTGCGGTGTAAGCGCCGAGTTCTCTCAGTTCTTCGGCGGAACGTCGCTGCTCATTCTGGTAGGTGTAGTGTTGGATACTTTGCAACAAATCGAAAGCCATTTGATGATGCGCCATTACGACGGTCTGATGAAATCGGGCCGCATTAAAGGTCGTAGCGGAGCTTATTAAAACAAGGAGTATAGATAATGATTTATCTTAAAACAGACGAAGAGATAGAGTTGATGCGGGAGAGTAATCTCTTGGTGGGCATGACCCTGGGCGAAATGGCCAAGTGGGTAGCCCCCGGGATTACCACCCTCCGGCTCGACAAGATAGCCGAGGAGTTCATTCGGGATCACGGGGCCGAACCCGGGTTCCTGGGTTACGCCGGCTATCCCAACTCTCTTTGCATCTCGGTCAACGAGGTAATTGTACACGGCATTCCCAACAGCTACGCCCTGCGCGAGGGCGACATCGTGTCGATCGACTGCGGCGTAGTGAAAAACGGCTTCAACGGCGATTCGGCCTATACCTTCTGTGTAGGTGAGGTTGCCCCCGAAGTGAAACAGCTGCTCAAGACCACCAAAGAGTCGCTCTATCTGGGTATCGAGCATGCTGTCGAGGGAAAACGCATAGGCGATATAGGCCATGCCATTCAAACCTATTGCGAAGCTCGTGGTTATTCTGTAGTGAGGGAGTTGTGCGGACACGGTGTAGGCAAGCACCTGCACGAAGAGCCCAATGTCCCCAATTACGGACGTCCCGGTACCGGCCCGCTGCTCAAGAACGGCATGTGTATTGCCATCGAGCCCATGATCAACCTGGGTTCACGCAATATCGTCATCGAGCGCGACGGTTGGACCACCCGCACACGCGATCGCAAACCCGCTGCTCACTTCGAGCACACGATAGCAATCAAAGGAGGGAAGGCCGATATACTCTCTTCGTTTGAATATGTAGAGCAAGTTTTAGGAGACAAATCAATTTAACTATAATTTATGGCGAAGCAAGCTGCAATAGAACAAGATGGTGTAATCGTGGAGGCATTGTCGAATGCCATGTTCCGCGTAGAGTTGGAAAACGGGCATGAGATAACCGCCCATATCTCGGGAAAGATGCGTATGCACTTCATCAAGATACTCCCGGGTGATAAGGTGCGGATCGAAATGTCGCCCTATGATTTGACCAAAGGAAGAATTGCTTTTAGATATAAATAAAAAACAACAATATGAAAGTAAGAGCATCATTGAAAAAACGTACGCCCGATAGCAAGATCGTGAGAAGACACGGCCGTTTGTACGTAATTAACAAGAAAAATCCTAAGTATAAACAACGTCAAGGATAAATTTATTATTATTTTTGCAAATTAAAAGATTCTAATATATGGCAATAAGAATTGTTGGTGTAGACCTGCCGCAAAATAAGAGAGGAGAGATCGCCTTGACCTATATCTATGGTATCGGTCGTAGCGCGGCTAATTCCATTTTGAGTAAAGCCGGCATTGACAAAGACATCAAAGTGAAAGATTGGACCGACGACCAGTCGGCAAAAGTACGTGAAATCATCAGTACCGAGTATAAGGTGGAGGGTGACCTTCGTACCGAAATACAGCTGAACATCAAACGTCTGATGGACATCGGTTGCTACCGGGGTATCCGTCACCGTATCGGTTTGCCTGTGAGAGGCCAGAGCACCAAGAACAACGCTCGTACGCGTAAAGGTAAAAAGAAAACCGTTGCAAATAAGAAAAAAGCTACTAAATAATAAGTAAGTATGGCAAAAAAAACAGTCGCAGCAAAGAAGAGGGTTGTAAAGGTTGATGCCGTTGGCCAGGCCCATATCCATTCTTCGTTCAACAACATTATTGTAACACTTGCCAACAGCGAAGGTCAGGTGATTTCGTGGTCGTCGGCAGGTAAAATGGGCTTCAGAGGCTCTAAGAAAAATACTCCTTACGCCGCTCAAATGGCCGCACAAGATTGTGCAAAAGTGGCTTATGACCTGGGCTTGAGGAAAGTGAAAGCCTATGTAAAAGGCCCCGGAAACGGTCGTGAATCGGCTGTAAGAACTATTCATGGCGCTGGTATCGAAGTAACCGAGATTATCGATGTAACTCCGCTGCCGCACAATGGTTGTCGTCCTCCTAAGAGAAGAAGAGTTTAATTTTTCTTTATTTGTAAACAGAGAATCCCGAACAGTGAATAAGATTGCATAATAATCCTCTCTGCAATCGCGGCTGCACTCTTCTCGGTTCGCAATATTTAATAATTAAAAAATTTTAGAAATGGCAAGATATACCGGACCTAGAACAAAAATCGCTCGTAAATTTGGCGAAGCTATTTTTGGCCCCGATAAAGTTCTTACGAAAAAGAACTATCCCCCGGGACAACACGGCATCAACAAGAGAAGAAAAACTTCCGAGTATGGCGTTCAGCTTCGTGAAAAGCAAAAAGCCAAATACACTTACGGTGTATTGGAAAAACAATTTAGAAACCTCTTCGAGAAGGCTTCTCGTACCAAAGGTGTGAAGGGTGAAGTGCTCCTTCAACTGCTCGAAGCTCGTCTCGACAACGTGGTATTCCGTTTGGGCATCGCCCCCACGCGTGCCGCTGCCCGTCAGCTCGTGCTGCACCGTCACATTGTTGTCGACGGCAAAGTGGTGAATATCCCGTCGTATTCGGTAAAACCGGGTCAAGTAGTTGGCGTTCGTGAGAAAGCCAAATCGCTCGAGGTTATAGCCGATGCACTTGCTGGATTCAATCACAGCAAATATCCTTGGTTAGAGTGGGACGAGAGCTTGAAGAGCGGTAAATTGTTGCATTTGCCCGAAAGAGCCGATATCCCTGAAAACATTAAAGAACAGTTGATCGTTGAGTTGTATTCTAAACAATAATTGATTCCATGGCGATATTAGCATTTCAAAAACCCGATAAAGTATTAATGCTGGAAGCGGACAATTTTTTCGGTAAATTCGAATTTCGTCCGTTGGAGCCCGGCTACGGTGTTACCGTGGGTAACGCCTTGCGCCGTATCCTCCTTTCCTCGCTTGAAGGTTTTGCGATTACGTCGATTCGTATCGATGGCGTAAAGCATGAGTTTTCTACGATTCCCGGTGTGATCGAGGACGTGACAAACGTGATTCTGAATCTCAAAAAGGTTCGTTTCAAACAGGTCGTTGAAGAAATCGAGAATGAAAAAGTAACCATTACTGTTTCGGGTACGGACGTGTTCAAGGCAGGTGACATCGGTAAATCGCTTACCGGTTTCGAAGTTTTGAACCCCGATTTGGTTATTTGCCATTTGGATTCAAGCGCAAGTTTTCAAATAGATATCACCATCAACAAAGGCCGTGGCTATGTTCCCGCCGATGAGAACCGCAACCCCGCCGACGATGTGAATGTAATTCCTATCGATTCGATCTATACCCCGATTCGGAATGTGAAATATTCTGTTGAAAATTTCCGCGTAGAACAGAAAACGGACTACGAAAAACTGATTCTTGAGATTACAACCGATGGTTCCATTCACCCCAAAGAGGCGTTGAAAGAGGCTGCCAAAATCTTGATTTACCACTTCATGTTGTTCTCTGACGAGAAAATCACGCTCGAGACCAACGATGCCGATGGTAATGAAGAGTTCGACGAGGAAGTATTGCACATGCGCCAGTTGCTCAAAACCAAACTGGTCGACATGGACTTGTCGGTACGCGCCCTCAACTGCTTGAAGTCGGCCGATGTCGAGACCCTTGGCGATCTGGTGGTATTCAACAAAACCGATTTGTTGAAGTTCCGCAACTTCGGTAAGAAATCGCTCACCGAGCTCGATGAGCTCTTGGCCAACTTGAACCTTTCGTTCGGAATGGATATCTCGAAATATAAATTAGATAAAGAGTAAAACGATGAGACATAATAAGAAATTCAACCACTTGGGTCGTACCAAAGCTCACCGCGACGCTATGTTGTCCAATATGGCTACTTCTTTGATTCTCCACAAAAGAATCTTCACCACGTTGGCCAAAGCCAAAGCGCTGAGAATGTATGTCGAGCCCCTGATCAATCGTGCCAAAGAAGATACTACCGCTTCGCGTCGTGTAGTATTCCGCTACTTGCAGAGCAAACAGGCTGTTACCGAACTGTTCAAAGAGATTTCGGTTAAGATTGCCGACCGTCCCGGAGGATATACCCGTATCTTGAAAACGGGCAACCGTTTGGGCGACAACGCCGTTACTTGTATGATCGAGCTCGTTGACTACAACGAAAACATGCTCAAAGAGAAAGCCGCTAAGAAAGCAACTCGTACCCGTCGTTCGAAAAAGAGCGCCGCTCCTGCTGCTGCCGAGGCTGCTGCTCCCGCTGCTGAAGCTCCTGCAACTCCGGCCGCCGAGGCCCCTGCTGCCGAGGAAAAAGCTGCAGAATAAGAGGATCGATTTATTGCTATATAGTAAAAAGCTCTCCGAGTGTTCGGGGGGCTTTTTATTTTTCTGTCGGGGTGGTAGTGCTTGTCCGGGAAACGGCTGTAGAGATAGGGGCAGACAGTCTTGTCGGGTTTGGGGAGAGGCTGTTGTATAGGATTATTTGGCGGTCATTCGACGGTTGTATGGGGCATTTGCCTACGTTTGGGTGGCGGCTTTGGGGTGATTGGTCTTACGGATATAGGACTAAAACAAGGGCTGTACCACCCCGACGTAACGGTTCGGCAGGTACAGCCCTTTGTGGCGGAATCGGTCTCCCTCACGGAGACCGATTGCAATCGATTATTTCACGATTACCTTTTGCGTAGTTTGTCCCACACGGGCTATGTAGATGCCCGGTGTCAACGGCAGGCGATATTCGGGAGCCGCTATCGTCTGCTGGGTCACGAGGTGGCCGTCGATGGTAAATACCTCCACGCGCTCGTGGGTGGCTCCGGCGATGATTATCTCGCCTTGGCCGCCGGCGATGAATACCGAGGCCGATGTGGCTGTTTCGATAGCACTGGCGCCATAGTTGTCGATGCGCAGGTTGTCGATAAAGATATAGGGATAGAGTGCGTGGAGCGAGGTAAACTCCAGTTGTATGGTCTGGCTTTTGTAAGCCTCGAGCGAAGCCTCTACCTTCAGCCATCCCTCTTGGTCGCCGAGGTCGCAAATCTGGAACGATTTTACCTCCTGTACAGTTCCGTTGGCGATTGCAGAAACCCTCAACGTATTGATGTCGCGATCTTCACCATCTACGATATTGTAGGTATAGAAGGTAAGTGTCGGAGTTTCGAGACCGCTCAAGTCTATTTTGCCGGTTACGAAGGTAGCCGAGTCTTGCAGGTAGGAGCCCTCCGAGCCGAAAAAGCCGTTGTCGCCATCTCGCGATTCGATGCCCGTTTCGTTGGTAAATCCTTTCCAGGTGGCCAGATTGTCGCTGTAAAGCCCTATGATAGTAGCCGGTGTTCCGTTGGCAAATGATTCGACGAACGGGGTTGCATAGGCCGGACCGAGAGGCAGCAACGGGGAGTTCATGAAGTCTGAGATACCGCCTCGGGTCTCGGCTACGAGGGCATATTGCACAAACGATTGTGTCGACACGTCGTCGGTCGCCTGGAAGGTATAGGAGTCGCCGGTAATACCGTCGAACAGGAGTGTGGCCAGGCCGTCGCCGCCGTAGATGCGGTAGGTCACGAAGGCCGGGTCGAGTGTGTTGTTGCGGATGTCGGTGGTAACGGGTGTCCATTTCAGAATCACCTCACCCGGTTTGCTCCCTTCGGTCAGGCTGATTCCGGTGGGATTGGAGGGTTCCAGCACTCCTACGAAGGCGCTTGTTTCGATGGCGGGACTTTCGCCCGAACCGTTCACGGCAATGGCCGAGTAGGTGTAGCGCGAGCATTCGGGCACTTCGTCGACATAGGTAAGTTCTGCTCCGGGAGCCGGGGAGTCAAAGGTGTGTATGAGGCTGTCGTTGCGCATGAGGCGAACACTCTCGAGGCTCTCGAGGGCATCGCCGTTCAGGTCGAGGGTGGGGGCGGTGAGGGCGATGTCGGCCTTTAACTCACCATTGGTGCGGGTAGTTGCTGTCAAGTCCGACGGAGCAGCCGGAGCCGAGGCCCCTTTGGCTTCGCCCACACTCAGGTTTTTCAGACTGATCGAGAGCATATCGGCATCGCTGCACCCGTGTATGCCGATATAGTAGGTACCGCTTTCGCTCGGTGAGAGGGTGCCGCTGTAACTCTTGTAGACGGTGTGTGCGACCTGCATTTTTTCGATGATGGTCTCGGTCATGGATTCGGGAGTATTCTCTTTGCCATACATCACCTCAAAGCTCTCGTTGTAAGAGCCGTTTCCGGTCATTACTTCAATCGAGAAGTTGTAGATTTTTCCCCCTTCGAGGGCCAGAGCCGGGGTTATCAGCCAGTCATTCATGGCCTCATTCGAGTTGTACGAGATTTGAACCGATCCCAGATAGGGGCCCCAGGTTACTCCGTCGTTGTTTACATCGACAATGGTGTAGTCGTTTACGAAAGCATCGTTAGCGAAACTCTCCGCGTAGGGCGGTGTTATTGGTTCGGTTGCGGCTTGCGGTTGAGCAACTGTTGCCAGCGAGAAGGTAGCACATAGCAAAAGTGTAGAAATTTTCATGCGATGAATTTTCATACAGTTTACGGTTTAAGGGTTAGTATTAAGATATTTTGGTTTAGTGTATAATGGATTTGAAGCCTATCTGCACATCTTTTCTACAAATGTATATACATGCAGCGCCAAACGGTTTTGTCGTATAGTTAATAATTATTAAACAGTCCTCCTCCGATAGGGAAAAGTAGAGTAAGGAATGTTCTGTATAAATCACCAATTAAATCAAATGGATATGGAAAAGATTGCAAACATTCAAGCTCGGGAGATTCTCGATTCACGAGGTAACCCCACGGTCGAGGTCGATGTAGTGCTCGATTCGGGTGTTAGAGGCCGTGCCGCTGTTCCTTCGGGCGCATCGACCGGGGCACATGAGGCCCTCGAATTGCGCGACGGCGATAAATCGCGCTATGGTGGAAAAGGTGTGCAGAAGGCTGTGCATCATGTCAACGATGTGATTGCAAAAGCTCTCAAAGGGGCCGACCCTTTCGAGCAGAGTCGTATCGACCGGCAGCTGATCGACCTCGACGGTACCCCCTCGAAGTCGAAGCTGGGAGCCAATGCCATCCTGGGTGTCTCCCTGGCTGTGGCCAAAGCGGCTGCCGCTCAATTGGGTATCCCTCTGTATCGTTATATCGGTGGGGCCGATACCTATGTGATGCCCGTCCCCATGATGAATATCATCAACGGCGGCTCGCATTCCGATGCTCCTATTGCTTTTCAAGAGTTTATGATTCGTCCCGTAGGGGCATCCTCTTTTAAGGAGGGGTTGCGCATGGGGGCCGAGGTGTTCCAGGCCTTGAAGAAGGTGCTGCATGGCAAAGGGTTGAGTACCGCCGTGGGCGACGAAGGAGGCTTTGCCCCTGCCTTGCCGGGTACCGAGGCTGCCATCGAGACCATACTCGATGCCGTGAACCAGGCCGGCTATATGCCGGGGCGCGATGTGCGCATTGCTCTCGACTGTGCGTCGTCCGAGTTTTATGTCGATGGATTCTACGACTATACGCGTTTCGAGGGACCCGGAGGTGTCAAGCGCACGACTCAACAGCAGGCCGAATACCTGCAAGACCTTATCATGCGCTATCCTATCGACTCGATCGAGGACGGCATGAGCGAAGACGATTGGGAAGGTTGGCGTCTCCTCACCGATTTGATTGGCGACAAGTGTCAGCTCGTAGGCGACGACCTCTTTGTGACCAATGTCGACTACCTGGCCGAGGGTATTCGCAAGCATTGCGCCAACTCCATATTGGTAAAATTTAATCAGATAGGCACCCTTACCGAGACGCTTCGGGCCGTACAGTTGGCGCAGCGCAACGGGTACACGGCTGTCATCTCGCACCGTTCGGGCGAGACCGAAGATGCCACTATTGCCGATATTGCCGTAGCGACCAATGCCGGGCAGATAAAAACCGGGTCGCTCAGCCGTTCCGACCGCATGGCCAAATACAATCAACTGCTCCGTATCGAGGAGGAGCTGGGTAGCGTAGCCCAATATGGTTATAAAACGATTGTCTAATTCCGCTCTGTTTTCGTTCCGGGGAGGCAGGCTTTTGGCATAGTCGCAAAAAATCGCGAAAAAAAGTTTGTTTGTAACGGAGTGAAAATGGGTGAGTTGAGAGAAAAGTATGTTTTATAGCATAAAAAAGTCGTCAAAAAATTTGGAGGGAATATATA